>JAJEIW010000201.1 GCA_022828045.1 Acidimicrobiia bacterium
ACACGTGTGCTGGCTCAACGGCGCCCGTCCCGCACTGACGCTGAACTACGAAGTGGCCGACGCGTTCTGGGTGCCGGTGGCAGAACTGGCCGACCCTCGACACCACATCGACTATCACTACCCGCCTCGACCCGACGAGCGCTTCCCCGGCATCGAAGTCGGCCACGGACGGGTGATCTGGGGCATGACGCTGCGGATGCTGCAAGACCTGTTCACCCGCACCGGCCACCCCCTCCCGATCCAGTTCAGCCCGTCCAGCTGAGCAAGCCCCGCCGCTGCGGCCTTGCGTTCGTTAGTGGCTAACGGCGTAGCGATGTCGGTGCAGGCGCAGTTCATGGATGCGAGCGACCAGTGGCGGGCGATGGTCGTGAGCTTGTCCTGGGAAGATATTGAAACATAATAAATATCTAGGAAACCTCATGTAACATAACTGTAATCTGTTTCATGGTGCATAAACGTTCGTTTGTCGCACGGGGTCGATAGAGTGAACATATGTTCTCTCAGGTGCAGTCGGCGCTCGACTCGCTCGCAGCGGCCCTCGACAGTGTCGAGGATGCGCCCACCGCTGAGCTGCGCGAGGCGCTGGGTCTGGCCAAGCCGCTGCGCGCCCGCCTTGAGACCCTCGAGACCGCCGTGGCATCACAGATCGCGTCGCGAGAGCGCCACGGCGACGGCGGCGCAGGTGTACTGCACCAGATCGCCGCAGTCCCGCGTTCCGACGCAGCGCGCAATGTGCGTACCGCCGCCGAGCTAGATCGACTGCCCGAAGCCCAGACCGCACTGGCCGACGGCGAGATGTGCATGGCCAACGCCGCTCGCTTGGCCCGTGTCGCACGCCAGACCAGCCCCGAGGCGGTGCAGGAAGATCCCGAGCTGGTGGACTTGGCAAAGTCACTGCCAGCTGATGAGTTCGCCCAGGCATCGGCGCGCTGGACGGCGAAGCACCAGAGCGCCGCGAGCCTCGCCGAACGGCACCGCCGCAACCGGCGCAACCGGAATGTGCGCTTTTGGAACGGCGACGACGGCACTGTGCAGATGCGCGGCGCGTTCGACGCCGAGATGGGCGCCCGCATCCAAGCCCGTATCCGCGACGAAGCCGAACGCCTCCGCCAAGCCGACCGCCGCCTGATGCGCAACGGCCCGAGCGAGTACGCAGACGATTCGGATGCGCATCACGCCGGCCACAACGTCACCTCACCGAACGGCCTGGCGGACGGGGCAGTAGTGCGCACCCGCGATCAACGCATGGCCGACGCTCTCGACCGCATTCTCAGCCACGGTGGCTCAGCGCCTACCGCCGCCCACGATGCCGGTTGCGGCGACACTGCTGTTTTGGCTAACGACGCCGGAGGCACCGCAGTTGACGGCAAGCCGCTGTCAGCAACTGTGTCCAGCGACGAAGTGCGCGCTGAGACGCACCGTGGCATCACGGGTTCCGACACCGGCTGCGACCACGCTACCTGCGGCGATGCCGGTGCGGCGGAGCGCAAGTCTGCGGCCGCGCAGATCATTGTGCGAGCCGACCTCGCTGACTTGCTCGACGACCACGGCGGAATCGGCGAGATCGTCGGCACCGGCCCGGTGCCCGCCAGCGTCATCGACCGTCTCGCCTGCAACGCGGACATCTCCGTCGTGCTCTTCGGCAAACAGCTCACGCCCCTCTACGAAGCCGTCGCCGCACGAGCGCCCACCGCAGCCCAGCGTCGCGCGCTGATCGCCCGAGACGGCGCCTGCATCGGCTGCGGCGCCCCGCCCGGCGATTGCGAAGCGCACCACATCATCCCCTGGCTCTGTGGCGGTCCCACCAAGATCGACAACCTCGTGCTGGTGTGCTGGTCCTGCCACGACAAGATCCACGACCACAACTGGCAGGTCATCAAGCGCAACAATCGCTACCGGCTCATACCGCCCGACGCGGAGTCAGCGCCCAACCCCGCCAGATCCAAGAAGCCGACCCCGCGCCGCAACCCTGCGCCGCTGCAAGACGCCGCGCCGACCCACACACTCGATCTATCTCGCGAACCCGCCCTGTTCCCATAGCGCGCACGACGGCAACATGGCCGTTCGAGCTAGGGATTCGGTGAGCGGTGCGTACCGCCTCCTCGAACGCGAGGCATCGCGTTTCCTCGACCCGCACCCATCAGGAAGTCAGAGTTCGGAAATCGCACCGACGCTGATGTGAGAGCCCTTGTCAGTTCGGTGGACTTCGATGCCGGCGCGGATGCGTTCACGCAACTCGGATACATGACTGATGAGGCCGACCGCACGACCGCCTTCACGCAGGCGATCCAGTTCGTCCATGGCGAGGTGCAGTGCTTCGCTGTCGAGGGTCCCGAATCCTTCGTCGACAAACAGAACTTCGAGGCGCACGCCGCCGGTACGAGCAGTCACCACATCGGCGACGCCGAGCGCCAGCGCCAGCGACGCTTGGAAGGTCTCGCCGCCCGAAAGCGTGGAGACTTCACGCTCCGCACCAGTGTGAGCGTCGTGCACACGTAGGCCCAGTCCTCCCTTGGCACCGTGCCGCTCGCTGTCCCTATGGACGCTGAGCCGATATCTGCCGCCGGACATTGCACCAAGCCGTCGATTGGCGAACTCGCATATCCGCTCCAAATAGGCCGACAGGATCCATCGCTGCAGGGACACCCTTGGAGGAAGTCGTCCACTGCAGCGGTCGGCGACGGCGGTCCAGAGTTCGGCGTCGGCGAAGGCGCTGGCGTATTCGGCGTCCACTTCCCGATGCTCGTCCGCCCAGCCACGGATTGCATCGCGCGCGCTTGCGATGAGGGCGTGATGACTTCCGGCCGCCTTGGCCGCCTCATTCGCCACCCTCACAGCCTCTTGAGTGGCTTCTGTGTCGGGTCGATCATCCGGAAGGCACTGCAAGTCATCGGCACCGAGGTCGCGTCGGGTGTCGCGCATCGCGTCGTCATGGCTCTTCACCTCTTTCCGCAACTCGTCGCGCTCGGCGTCGTCAAGCAACGCAGATCGGGCCTCATCAGCGGAGGCGAACGGAGACTTTTCGAGCTGGGCTGCGAGGGTGCCGGCCAATGTGTCGAACGCGGCTCGAGCCGCCGTCTGTTCCCCAACGGAAGTCTGCAAGTCGCTGAGACACGATTCGACAGCCTGGAGGCCCGCCACGGCTTCGTCGAGGTCGACCTCGCCGATCTCTTGGCCGATGTTGGATCTCAATTCTCCGGCTTCGTGTTCTGCCCTCTCGGCCGCGGCGAGAGCGAGTGCTGCGTTCGTCTCAGCTCTGCCGGACTGCTGCCGCGCCAAGTCCCCCTGGTGCCGGTGGTCTTCGCTCGCGTCCTGCAGCTCCTGCTGGTCGCCGGCAAGCTCGGTTGCCGCAGCCAATTCGGCGGCAGCAGCCTCAGATCGCTCGGCCGCTGCGTCAGGATCATGGGCAGCGTCACCGGCGCGTCCGCGCAACTCATCAATCTGCGAGTTGATTCCCTGCAGCACGCCTCTCGCACCGTCTTCGGCTTCGACGGCGCGCTCGACGGCAGTCGCGGCAGATTCAAGTTCCTCGGCGCGCACGGCGTCGTCAGCAGGCTCGGCCGGACTCGGATGCTCTACCGATCCGCAAACTGGGCATGGAACAGCGTCGAGCAGTTCGCCAGCGAGCACGGACGCCACTCCATCGAGATGCCGTTCGCGCAGGTTGAGCTCTTCTTCGCGACGCTTGAGGGTCACCTCGATTGCGAGCCTCACAGCTTCCTCGGCGGTGCCACGCTTGGGGGTCAATGACTGAAGTTCCGCTGCCGCTACCGCCTGCTTTTTGGCGTTCTCGGCAGTGGTCGCGAGCATGTGAGTCCGATCAGCCGCTGACTTGGCTGCGCGTAATCCTCCTTCCGCGAAGACCTTCTTGAAGTCGTGCTCCTCAGCGACCTCGCCCCGTTCTCGCTGCATCTCAAGATGGCAAGCGGCGGACTCTCGTTTGGTAGCAGCCTCGGACTCTCGCTCGCTTGCAGTGCTGGCGTCCTCGGCGAACTTGCCGAGTTCGTTCAGGCGGTCGGAGATCTGTCTGCCAAGTGGAGCGAGATTGTTCGGCAGCGGTGGGTCGCCGACGGACGGTATGGCGAGTTCCTCGGGGAGGCTCAGCGCATCCGCCATGCATTCTCGCAGGGTTGCCTGTTGCTCTGAGAGCTTGGCGGTGCACTGATCAAGCTCGCTGCGAGCGTCCGTTTCGCCATCGAGCACTTGTCGTAGCGCTTCAGCGGCGTTGGCCCGGCCGAGGGCTTCCCGTTTCGTGTCGCTATTGGCCTCGCCGTCGACGAGTCCGCGCAGAACCTCCTGAAGTTCCTTGCGCCGATCCCAACGGCCGGCGAGCCGCCTTGCTTCGTCGTGGTCGTGGTTTGCGGCCTTGTACGTCGCATTGGCAGTCTCTGCGGCGTTGTCAGCATCGTCGGCCACCGATCGCGCTTGTTCAACGAGGTCGTCGAGCTGGCTCTGATCGGCTGGCCATGACGCATCGACCGGCTCGACGGCATCCGACGAAGCGAGTGAGCCGGCGACTGAACCAGCGGTAGAGCCATCGACGGAGTCTTCGTGCGGTCCGCTGCCTTCGTCGGCTGGAGACACCTCACGCCACCGACCGGCGGCCCGTGCGACGCAGATCGTGAAGACGTTCTTCGAGACCTGTCGCCGTTGTCCGGCGCCGTTCGGCCTCGTCATCCAGCCACCTTGCGGCCGATTCGTAGATCGAAGTCTCGAATAGCGTGAGCAGCAGCCTCTCTCGCTCACCGGACGTGGATCGGAGGGCTCTCTCGAATCGACCCTGTGGGAGCAGCACTACCTGCTGGAACTCCGAGGCGGTGAGGCCGAGCAACTCCACGATTTTCGGGTTGACTTGTTCTTGGATTTTCTCCGCGACTGGGTGCCACGTCTCGCCCACGAGCCGTTCGAGAGCAGCGCTGGCCTTCTCCCCGGTGGTCCCGCTGCCGCGCTTCTTGGCACGTTCGTGTGCTGGGATGCGGTGTATGCGCCAGCGATCGCCTTGAACGGTGAACTCCAGCTCCGCCCACGGCGACACCTCGAGCGGAGCGTGGTCTGAGCGGAGCGTGTCATACGGGCGCGCTCCGGGAACCTCGCCGAACAATGCGAAGCACAGCGCGTCGAGCAGGAAGGTCTTGCCCGCACCCGTTCGCCCCCAGATGAGGAAGAGTCCCTCGCTGACGAGTTCGTCGAAGTCGATCTCGACTTTGCCTGGGTAGGGACCCAAGGCGCAGAACGCGAGGCGGTGCGGCCTCATGCTTCGCCCATCCCCACGGCTGCTTCGAATGCGGACGTCAGCGCTTCCTTCTGCGCATCTGACGCATCAGCGCCCTGCTGGTCTGCCCAGAAGCGAAGCGCAAGGTCGAGCGGCTCCTCCGAGTTCTCCACAGTGTCGACTACGTCTTCGCTGCCGTCCCGAATCTGCCCGTCGGGCTCGTGTTCGAGCGTCACGGCGTGCTGAAAGCGAACCTGGAGGCGTGTCATGGCTTGCAGGGGCAGTTCGGGGTCGGTGAGCTGGAATCGCACCCGAGCCTGTTCGGCATCGGTGAACCCAGCGTTGCTGAGCAGGTCGGCGATGCGGCCTCGCAAGGTGCGCAGCGGACGACCGACCCCCAGCGGGATGACTTCGGTGCTGCACTGGCCCTTGGCATTCATTTCGACAACGCGGACCGCCTTGGTGTCGTTCTCTTCGGAGAAGGAGTAGGGGAGCGGGCTGCCGGAGTAAGCGACGCGGCCATCGTCGAAGGCTTGGCAGCGGTGTAGGTGCCCCAGAGCCACGTAGTCGAACCCATCGAAGACACTCAAACCCACTCTGTCAATGTTGCCGATGCTGAGATCGCGTTCGGAATCTGTCGGCGTTGCTCCGTTGACGAAGGTGTGTGCCACCAAGAGCGTGCGAGCTGGACCGGTGGCTGCCGCCGCCCCGCGGATCAGCGTTGTGGCGAGTTCCGTGACGGCGTGGTGATCGGCGCGGAGATGGCCGACGCGGCGGGATGCCTTGACCTCGGGGGTCTGTTGCCCGTCCAACGGTGTGATGGCCGAGTCGGCGGGGCCGGCTTGGCAACGCCCTTCATCCTCGGTGTCCGGGGATTCGCCGAGCTGGGCCAGCTTCGCTGCAGCGAGCGATGGCTCCAAGTAGGGCACCGGGTACACGTTCACGAGCGGTCCGCCGTCTTCGGGATCGAACTGCAGCGGTTGTATGCACCGAGAAACATCGCCGCGGACGGCGACGCCAGCTCGCTCGAGGACTCGGTCAGCGACGGCCACACGGGACGGCGAATCGTGATTGCCGGCGACCGCCACGATCTTCGCGCCGGTTTCGCTCAGGCGCACCAACGCTTCGTCGAAGAGGGTCACGGCATCGGCCGGCGGGATCGCCCGGTCGTAGAGGTCGCCCGCGATCACCACCAGATCGACTTCGGCGTCTTGCGCCAGTTCGACGATCCGGTCGATGACCGCTTTCTGCTCATGCAGCAGCGAAGCACCGTGGAAGTTGCGGCCCAAGTGCCAATCAGACGTATGCAGGAAGCGCACGGCCGCAGAGTATCGAGGGGCTGTGACAGGGAGCCCGGGGTTTTGGGATTCCCGACGGTCAAGACAGGACCATCTCCCCAGCTCGGTGGCTCTGTGCTGGCTGACGCCGTGTTCGTTAGTGTCCGCACACCACAGGCCCTTGGGTCGGGCCGTTGGACGAGTATCAGGACTCGGAGTAGGGGGGACGTCGATGAGCGCTGATTTCGAGTTGGAGATGCTGAGTTCGGGATGGGGCCTCATCGAAGGACCCCGGGTGGATGAGCACGACAACTTCTATTTCTCTGATGTGCCCAATGGCGGCGTGCGCCGGCGGCGGCCCGATGGCGAGATCGAGATCGTGGTGCCGAAGCGCAGGGGCGTGGGCGGCATGGTGCTGCACGCCGACGGCGGTGTGGTGGTGAGCGGTCGCAACATCCAGCACGTCACCGACGCCGGCTCGGAAGTGCTGTTCGCTCCCGATGTCGCCGGTTTCAACGACATGCACACTGATTCGTTGGGGCGCGTGTACGTGGGCTCGCTGAGGCGCAACCCGTTCGATCTATCGGCACCCGATGAGGCCGGCGAGCTGTACCGCATCAACCTCGACGGCACAGCCGACGAGGTCTACGGCGACGTGCAGCTCACCAATGGCATCGGCTTCTCGCCTGACGGATCGCGGCTGTACCACTCCGACAGCATGCCGGGCAGGGTGTGGGTGTCGGATGTGGACGGCGACGCAGTGACCAACCGCCGGGAGTTCGTGCGGGAGGGCAAGGTGCCCGACGGCCTGGCCGTAGACGTCGAAGGAGGCGTGTGGGTCGCGCTGGCCGAAGGCGCACGCGTCCAGCGCTACACACCCGACGGCCAGCCCGATCTCGCCGTTCCGGTTCCCGACCAGTTCGTCACCAGCGTCTGCTTCGGCGGTGCCGACATGCGCGATCTCTACATCGTGACCGGCGGGCCGTCGGACGGCGGCGGTACGTCGGGCGGCGGATGCATCTTCCGCACCCGCGCCCCTGTTGCCGGCGTGCCGACCCCGCTGGCTCGGGTACGCCTCGGCGGATGACGCGTTGTTGCGCGACACCCGCTGTGCGCCTGCGACCGCCTGACCGGCAGATTCTTGAGGCACAGGGCGAGTCGCCTGGCGTTCATCCGGTGCACGCTGACGCGGAGACGTGACCGGTCAGACTGAGAGCATGAGCAACATCTTCCGCTGGTCGTACGGTGCGCATGACGCACCGGTGCTGGTGTGCCTGCACGGCATCGGCTCGTGTGCCGACGCCTTTCTGGGCCAACGCCCGCTAGCGGAACGTCTGGGTGTGCGGCTCGTGGCTTGGGACGCACCCGGCTACCGATATTCGGCCGATCCCGCGAGTGCCCCCGGCATCGACGGCTGGGCTGATGCAGCCGCATCGCTGATCAGGGCTGAGTCAGACGGCCCGGTAGCAGTGCTGGGCGTCTCATGGGGCGGTGTCACGGCGACCCGGCTGGTCCTGCGGCACCCTGAGATGGTCTCTGCGCTGGTCCTGGCCGACTCCAGTGCCGGCGCCGGCACGAAGCCTGAGCAGGCCGAAGCCATGCGGGCGCGGGCGATCGATTTTGTCGACCTCGGCCCCGAGGGTTTCGCAGCGGCCCGGGCGCAGCGGCTTGTCAGCCCTGACGCCTCCGACGAACTGCGGTCTCACGTCGCCGAGATGATGGTCCCGTCCATCCGCATGCCCTGCTACCAGTGGGCCTGCGACTCGATGGCGGAGTCGAATCACTACCCAGAACTCGGGAGCATTGCTGCGCCGACGCTGGTGGTGGTGGGCGAGCACGACGAGGTCACGCCGCCCCGCACGTCACAACGGCTGGCGGAGGGCATCGCAGGCGCTCGTTACGCAGAGATCGCCGACGCCGGCCACCTCGCCAACCAAGAACAGCCAAGCGCCTTCAACGACGCCATCGCCGAGTTCCTGGCGGACGCGACTGGTTGAGAACCCCGGTGTGACAGTGCCGCTCAGCGGGGAGGCAGCCGGATGCCGCCGTCGACGCGGATCACCTCGCCGTTCATGTACGGGTTGGTGATGCACTCCATGACCATGAAGGCGAGTTCCTCGCCGTAGCCCAGACGCTTGGGAAACAGCACGCTCTGGCCCAGGTGCGCTTTGAACTGCTCAGATTGCTCGCCTTCGCCGTAGATCGGCGTGTCGATGAGGCCCGGCGCAATCGTGTTGACGCGAATGCCGGTGGCGGACAGGTCGCGGGCGATCGGCAGGGTCATGCCCACAACGCCGCCCTTGGAGGCCGAGTAGGCGGCTTGGCCGATCTGGCCGTCGAAGGCCGCTACCGACGCCATGTTGACCACCGCGCCACGGGACCCGTCGTCGTCGGCGGGCTCGGTCTTGGCCATGGCCGATGCCGCCTGGGCGAGCATGTTGAACGAGCCGATGAGGTTCACATTGATCACGAAGCGGAACTGCTCGAGATCCATGGGCACGTTGTTGCGGTCGATCGTGCGCCCGGCACGGCCCAACCCGGCCGAGTTGACCAGCGCACGCAGCGGCCCCATCTCCGATGCGGCATCCACCGCGGCACTCGCGTCATCAATGCTGGTGACGTCGCAGCGCACGAACAGCCCGCCGACCGACGATGCCACTTCGGCGCCGAGGTCGTCCTGCAGGTCGGCGATGACCACATGGGCTCCGGCTTCGGCAAGCTGGCGAGCGCTGGCCTCGCCGATGCCCGACGCTCCGCCCGTGACGATGGCTGATGCTCCGCTGAGATCAAGACGCGGCATCTGGGCAACCTCCTGGTTGGTCGACTTGGGTCGCAGGCGACTCTGGCTATTGGGCGAATCTTGTGTCGGATCCAAGTCGGTGTGACGCTACCCGTAGCGCCGACCTGCCGAAGAATTTGCAGCCGCAGAAAGCGTCCGCGTCTTGTTCATCGGTGAATGCGAACCGCTAGCGTCGGCTGTCGGCTGTCCGAAGGGGCCAGAGGGATGACGGAATCACGGGCGACCACGGCGCCCGACGGGCAAGCCCGGCCCCTCGACGGCAGCGACCACCGCACCGAGACGATCTCCGGGCCCGAACGCCGAGAACGTGTGACGACCTTCGCCGCGCTGAGCGTCCCGGCCTTTCGGGCGTTGTGGCTCAGCGGCGTGTTCTCGTTCATGAGCATGCAGATGCAATTCCTGCTGCGCGGCTGGCTGGCGTGGGAGCTCACCGAGAGCGAGAGCGCACTGGGCATCGTGATGTTCAGCTTCGGTGTGGCGCTGCTGGTGTCCACGCCACTGGGGGGCGTAGCTGCCGACCGGCTCCCGAAGCGTCCCCTGATGCTGGCCGGCCAGTTGATCCTGCTGTCGACAGCAGTCGGCATGGGTGCGGCTCTTGCGACTGATGCGATCCAGTTCTGGATGCTTGCGCTGTCGAGCTCGCTGCAAGGGCTGACGTTCGGCTTGATCGGTCCGGCTCGCATATCGATGACCAGCGAACTTGTCGGACGGGACCGGATGGGCAATGCGATCACGCTCTCGGCGCTGTCGCTGAGCGGCAGCCGGGTGTTTGCTCCGTCGATAGCCGGGCTTCTGGCTGGCTGGGCGCTTGTGGGACTTGCCGGGACGTACTTCGTGTCTTCGGTCTTGGCCACGCTGAGCTTTCTGCTGCTGCTGCCATTGCCGCGCTCGTCCGGCGGCAGAGACAACGGAGTGCATGTCCCGTCGGCTCGCAGCAACCCGCTCGTGGAGATCCGCCAAGGCGTCCGCTACGCCATGGCGAGCCGCAGACTGCGCAGGACCATCGTCATCTCGCTCATCGTCCTGATGTTCGGCTTCAACTACGTGGCGTTCATGCCTGCCTTCGTGGAGGGCGAGTTCGATCTCGGCGTGCTGTACGTCGGCCTGATCTCGAGCGCCGGAGCGATCGGAGCAGTTGCCGCCGCAGTGTTGCTGGCCAGCCGTGCCGACGGACCTCACGCGAGCACCCTGCTCGTCGTCTTCGGCTTCGGCTTCGGGGCAACCGTCGTCGTGCTTGCCGTCATGCCCAGTTTCTGGCTTGCGGCCCTGGTGTCGCTAGGCGTCGGGGCAGCTTCGACCGGATTCATGTCGCTCAGCCAGACGCTTGCCATGCGTGCAAGCGATGACGAGCATCAAGGTCGAGTGCAGTCGCTTGTGCAGCTGCCGTTCGCAGGATTTGCAATTGTGGCGTGGCCGTTGGGCGGTCTCGCAGAGGCGATCAATGTCCGCACGGCGCTGGCCATCATGGGCATCTTGGTGATTGTGGCGATGGCGGTATTTCTCGCAACCGATGGGTAAGGGCCCGAGCGGGCAGGCAGACGTGTCCGCGCCGTCGGCCTGCGTATCCACTGGTTCCGTCAGGCCAAGCGGACGCACCCGCTCGGGTCCTGAGTCGGCCGCCGCGCTCATGCTGTGTGTTCACGTCGGTTCGACCGACGCTGCTCTCCTGTAGCACCGTCCATCTGTGCGCTTGTCGTGCTTGGGTCTTCCTGCTCGAGGAACTCACTCGATCTGTTCGACGATCGAGGTCTCCGACAGGCTTGTGCGGATATCGGTGTCTGCCACCGTCGGGACGTCGGGGCACCAGCGCGACATGGCGGCTTCCAGCGCTGATTTGACGTCCGCGGCGATTGCCAGAGCGTCGGCTTCGTCGCATTCGATGACCACGCTGTCGTGAACGGTCTGCACCGCGGCGGCGCTGGGGAAGCGGGTCAGAATGCGGTGCACTCGCCCGTAGGCGTCGAGCATCACGTCGGCCACGCCGCCTTGGATCGGGGCGTTGCGGTAGGCGTTGGCCATCTGGCCCACACGGGTATGCAACGCGCGTCGCAGCAGGAACTGCTGGTCGTCGTCGCCCATCGATGCGCCCACCTCATCGACCACGGCACGTCGCAGGTGGCGGTCTTCGAGCACCTTGTCTGCGGCTGGCCGCAACCGCTCGTCGGCCGGGGCCGTCGGAGGCGCCAGATCGAAGCGGGCCAGCACGCGGCGCCACACCTCGGCGGGCCGATCCTTGGCCGAACAGCCCACCACTGCTGCCGCCTCGCCCAGTACCCAGTCGGTCGAGAACGTGAATTGCTGGCGCCGACCCGCGGGGGTACGCGAACTGAACGAGACCGGCGACCCGTCGGACCGCACTACCACCGGGGCCGCAAACGACAGCGCCCACGCCACATCGGCAACGTCGCTGCCGCCAGTGCCGCCGAGCTGGCCGTCCACATCGGCTGACGCATGGCCGACACCGATCGCGGACCGTCGCTCAGCCAGCAGCACGGCGTGATGCACCTCTTCGGCGTTGTGGTGGCGACGCTGCTGGTTGCGCAGCACCCGACGGGCCTCGTCGGTGCGGGGCCACAGCGAGTGCAGCCGCAGGGTCAGCGGCCAGTCCGGGTCGAGCTCTGTCGCAGCGAAGTGAGCGATGAACCGGTCGCGCTCGTCCACCCAGCGTGCGATGCCGGGATACGCAGCCAGGTACGCCTCGATGAGCGCGTCGGCTTCGTCGCGGCTGGTCGGCACACCGGCGTCGGTGAGGCCCCGTGACAGCCCCGCGCCCCGCTGCCCGTAGAGGATGCCGAAGTTGATGCGCTTGGCCTTGGTGCGGAACTCCTCGTAGCGAGGCCGGTCGAGTGCCGCCAACCCCGCCGGACCGTCGAGGCGCACGCCGAACATCCGCTCGGCGGTGGCGGTGTGGATGTCGAGACCCTGCTCGAACGCTGTCCGCAGGCCCTCGTCGCCCGCGAGCTGCGTGGCGAAGCGAAGCTCGGCCTGGCTGAGGTCGGAATAGACGAATACCCGGCCCGGCGGCGGCTTCATGTACGGCTTGAGGCGTGGCGTGAAGTTCTGCGCGTTCGGGTTGCGGCTCGCCAGCCGGCCCGTGTTGGTGCCCACCACCTGCAGGTACTCCGGGTGCAGCCGGCCGTCGGCCCACAAGTGCTCGGCCATCGTGTGTCCATACGTGCTCAAGGTCTTGGACAGATCGCGGTAGCTGAGCAGCGTGCTGCAGAGTTCACCGCCGATACCCGCCAGTACCGATGCACCGAGCGAGTCAGTCGGCGCCAGCGGCCGGGCGTGGCCGTCGGTCTTGGTCGTCCATGCCTCCACCTCATCGGCCGCGAAACGGTTCAGCACGCCACGTGCCTGCTGCTCGCTGTCAGGGTTCCAGCTGGGTTCGAGGCCGCCGCCGAAGAGGTCGCCTTGACCGCCGCCAGTCAGCTCGGCCAGATGGGTGAGCACGTCGGCTCGCCGGGTCGCCAATTCGGCCAGCTCGGCTTCCCAGCCGTCGACGTCGAATGGCAAACCAGCGCGCTCCATGCGGTCGAGAAAGGGCCGGGCATCCTGCTCGAGCCGGCACACCTCCTCCAGACCAGCCTCGGCCAGACGCTCGCGCAGCACCGTCGACACCCACAGGGTCTCCACAGCGTCGGCGGCGGCATAGGCAACTTGGCGGTCACTCAGCGGCCCATTGGCCCCGAAGGAAAACTGCGTCGTGGCCTTGCCCTCGACGCTCAGGCCCAAGTAGCGCTCGGCCGCCCAGGCGAGTCCGTGAAAGAAGCTGAACCCGGTCAGCCCTTGATGCAGCAGGGCATCGGCCAGCTGCGCATCCCACCAACGCAGTGACCCGACCGCCGCACCCGCAGCCGCGGCCGGCTCCAAGAGATGCGTGTCGATGACTCGATCGTCAAATGTCGCATTCCAGGCATCCGATGCCAGATCCGGCACCCGGAGACCCTCATGCAGCGCCATCGCCAGCTCCATGAGGTCGTGCCCGCCGACGTCGACGACCCACGCACGTTCGGTTCCGTCGCGAGCGCGAGTTGCGGCAGAGATCACCCGTAGCTTCGGCACGTGGCCGCGCGACTCCGCTTGGCGCGGCTCGAAATCGGTCTCGGTGTCCAATGCGCGGGCTGTAGATGCGCGGAGCGCGTCGACGAAGTCACTGAGCCCGTCGCGGCCTACGACTGTGATGGGAACCCGAGCAGGGTCTCGCGACGCCTCAGGACGCGGGTCGAGCCGTCGGACGTCCGCTGGGGCACGGGCAAGATCGGCAACGGCGTCCACGAGCGCACCCTAGGACGGCCCTGTCACAGCCACCGGACAGCGGTTGACACGCGCACACTGCGAGACTTGTAGCCGCACTCGGCCGATGTGAACTGAGTCGGCCACCACCGGAGAGTCAGTCATGTCGTTGCACAGCCCGCCCCATCCCGGCGAGATCGTCAAGCGGGAGTGCTTGGCACCGCTCGGGCTTACGGTGAAGCAGGCGGCGCGAGGCTTGGGCGTGACCAGACGGGCGCTGTCGAGTCTGCTGGACGGCCGTAGCGATGTGTCAGCCGAGATGGCCATCCGATTATCGGCAGCGTTCGGCTCGACCCCAGAGATTTGGCTGCAGATTCAGATGTCGTACGACCTCTGGAGGGCGCGCGAGCGGTTCGCGTCGTTGCGCGTGGAACGCTTTCCCGGCGCGCTCGCACCAGTAACTTCCGCAGAGTGACGGCCAGACCAGACTGCGGCTCAACTGGAGGGACATGACCAGCGAGGCGACGAACAACTACGCGGGATTCATCTGGTCGGTGGCCGACCTGCTGCGTGGTGTGTACAAGCAATCCGAGTATGGGCGGGTGATCCTGCCGCTGACGGTGCTGCGCCGTCTCGACTGCGTGCTGGAGCCCACCAAGGCCGCTGTGCTGGAGGCTGACGAGACACTGCCGGTCACGTTGCAGAACCGCGACCCTGTGCTGTACCAAGCATCGGGTCAGTCGTTCTACAACACTTCGCATCACACCTTCGCCACGCTGCTCAGCGACCACGACCACGTCGCCGGCCACCTGCGCAACTACATCGCAGGTTTCTCAGACTCCGCCCGCGACATCGTCGACAAGTTCAACTTCGAGTCTCAGATTGAGCGGCTCGACAGCCACAACCTGCTTTACCTGGTGGTGTCGAAATTCGCCGAGATCGATCTGAGCCCCGATGCGGTGTCCAACCTTGAGATGGGCTACCTCTACGAGGAGCTGATCCGCAAGTTCTCGGAGTTGTCGAACGAGACCGCGGGCGAGCACTTCACGCCTCGCGAAGTGATCCGCCTGATGGTGAACCTGCTGTTCCGCGAAGACGACGAACTGCTGACCCGCCGCGGCGTGGTGAAGACCCTGCTCGACCCGGCGTGCGGCACCGGCGGGATGCTGTCGATCGCTGAGGACTACCTGCGCGATCTCAATCCCGATGGTGAACTGCTGGTGTTCGGCCAGGAAGTGAACGCCGAGACCTACGCCACCTGCCGAGCCGACATGCTGATCAAGGGCCTCGAAGCCGAGAACATCCGCTTCGGCAACAGTTTCGACAACGACCAGCATGACGGTCAGCGGTTCGACTACCTGCTGGCCAACCCGCCGTTCGGGGTGAAGTGGGCGATGGTGGCCGATTTCGTGCGCGACGAGCATGCCGACAGGGGTTTCGCCGGTCGTTTCGGTGCTGGGCTGCCACGCATCAAGGACGGCAGTTTCTTGTTCCTGCAGCACATGATCTCGAAGATGAAGCGACCCGACGAGGGCGGTGCCCGGCTGGCGATCGTGTTCAACGGGTCTCCGCTGTTCAACGGGGGCGCCCGGCTCGGGTGAGTCCGAGATCCGCCGCTGGATCATCGAGAGCGACATGCTCGAGGCCGTGGTTGCCCTGCCCGACCAGCTGTTCTACAACACCGGCATCTCCACCTACTTCTGGGTAGTCACTAACCGCAAGGAGCCCCGACGGCGGGGGAAGGTGCAGCTCATCGATGTCCGTGAGAGCTACACCAAGTTGCGCAAGAGCCTCGGCCAGAAGCGCAAGGAGATCGCCGCCGAGCAAATCGACGACATCACCCGTCTGTACGGCGCCTTCCAGGAAGGCCCGCGCTCGAAGATCTTCTCCAACGAGTCGTCCGGGTTCCTGCGCATCACTGTGGAGCGTCCGCTGCAACTGCGCTGGGAGATCACCGAGGACACGCTCGCGATTGTCGAGTCTCACAAGGCCGTGGCCAAGCTCGATTCCGAAGTCCGCGAGGCACTGCTCGACACGTTGCGGGAACGTCGCGGCGACGAGTTCGAATCCGAAGACGCAGTGCGGGCGGTGGTACGCGCCGCGGTGCTGCCGGTTACCGGGTCGAAAGCCACTGCTGTTGGCAAGGCAGTCGCGGGCGCGCTCGCCATCCGTGACCCTTCAGCACCAGTGCAGGTTGACGGGAGAGACAACCGCAAGCCCGATCCAGAGCTTCGCGACCACGAGAACATCCCACTGCCCCCGCTGCCCGTCACCTTCGAGGCTAACCCGACCACCCGCATTGACACCATCGAATACCGCACCGCTGTCAATGACTACTTCCACGCCGAAGTCCTCCCGTACGTCCCCGATGCTTGGCCCGATTCCAGCAAGACCAAGATCGGCTACGAAATCCCACTCACCCGCCACTTCTATACCTACACGCCACGCCGCCCGATAGAAGAGATCGACGAAGAGATAGCTTGTCTTGAGGCCGCGATTCAGGACAAACTGGCTGAGGTCCGAGCATGACCGAAAATTGGGTCCGGCTCAAGAATGTTGCCGAGATCAATCGGAACTCGCTGCCAGAGAACACCAATCCTCAACTTGAGATTCGCTACGTCGACATATCTTCGGTCGGGCAAGGCCAGCTTGTCGCCGAGCCAGCTACGATCAACTTCTCCGATGCTCCGACGCGTGCACGTCGTCTTGTCGCGCAAGACGACACGATTGTCTCGACTGTTCGAACATATTTGAAGGCAGTTTGGCCAGTTCAGGGACCGACGGATAACTTGGTAGTATCAACGGGTTTCGCTGTAATTTCACCTCATCCAGTGAATCCTCGATATCTTGCTTGGTACCTGCAGTCTGATACCTTCTTGGACCAAGTGACCGCACGCTCTGTAGGCGTTTCTTACCCGGCAATTGATCCTGCATCAATTGGCGACATTGAGATAAGGGTGCCATCAGAGGCAGAACAGCGCGAGATTGCCGATTTGCTTGATTCTGAGACATCGCGTATTGATGCGCATATTGCCCGGCAGCGGCACCTCGTCGAGCTTCTCGCGGAGCGACGACAGTCCATGCTTGCGTTTGCCGCGGAAGGCGGACTAACTCACCACACACAGCTGCAAGTATGAGTTCTCGCGTCGTCGTGGGATGGGGGTTGATCGGCCGGCAACATCACTTAGCCCTCGCACGGGGGTCCTCCCCGAGGATGGTCAGCGCCGCCAAGCTGCATTGCGCAGTATTGACGCCGCGCCGCCGAGGTTGCAGTTTTGGGAGAAGGCCATGAGTTCGCTGCCGATGTGGCTTCGCCGGGCGCTGTGGCGTAGTCCGAACTGGAGGATCCTCGCGTCTGAGTAGAGACTGTTGACGACACGGTCATCGACATCGTAACTGACAATCCATGGCAGGCTGCACGACCGTAGTGTGCGCGCTAGCTCCTCGTGGCGCTCATAGGTCATCGTGTCGAGGTATAGATCGGCCGATTTGGTGAGGTATGGTGGATCGGCATAAATGAAAACGGGCTCGTCGAGATCGCTGGCAGCATAGGCGGCTAACTCGACTCCATCGCCTTCGTGGACGACGATCTGGCCTGCAAGACTATGGACAGTCTTTAGCCGTTCGATCAGGTTCGGCTTGTTGAATCGACAGTCCAAGGGCCAGGGACCTTCTTGGGCGAGACCCCCGATCGGGCGTGCGTCAATCACACCAGAGTGGTTCGTTCGGTTAAGGAAGAATGTTGCGAAACCCAATTCCACATCGTTTTCGGTGCCTGTGGCGACGATCTCTGCCTGTTTGTGCCAAGCATCGATGTTCACTTCGCATTGCTCCACCCGCTCAACGAACTCGGAGTGGTGTTGGGTGACGGCACGCCAGAAAGCAGCGATGCGCGGGTCTGCGTCGCCGATGATCGCTCTCTTTACGGTCTTCGACTTCAAGAGTCCGAGTGCCACGCCTGCACCGCCGGCGAAGGGCTCCACGTAGGTCGCGTCGCGCGGAACGTTGCGGCTCAGGACCTTCTGCACGAACTCCAGTAGGAGGCCTTTGCCTCCCGGGTAGCGCAGCGGACTCAAGAAGGCCATCGCTCAGCGGGCCGCTCGTCGAGATGCAACCGCAGCCGAAATGCCCTCGATGAGTGGGGCGTAGTTCACTGAGATCGTCTCGAGGTCCTTTGGGATCGGAGCATTGTGGAGGTTATGGACGTACTGGTTGAGATTCCGAGCAGAAACCAAGCTGTATTGCTTGCCCAGATCAGTCTGGATCGCCTCAAACCGCTTGTCGCCTGGACTTGTGGCAGCAAGTTCGTTGATTGACCCCCTGATCCGCTTCGCGAGTTCGGTGTCAGGTGCAGGCCTGCGACCGAGAGCCTCGAGGTGTTCGTCAACGCTGAGTTCGATTGCGCTACGGAGCAGCACGGCGGCGGCGTTTGGGAACCTGAACAGATCGAGATTTCGCAGCTCTCTGAAGATGCTCTGGGTGCGGTGGTGCAAGCCGTCGACATGGACCTCTCGAAAGAGCCGCGGTGTTTGGGGCCGATCAGAGGACGCTGGCGGTTCTGGGCTCTGCGTGTTGTTCGCTGCAGCCGCCGAACCCTCGGTGGCTTGGTCATCAGCGGCCGATTCTGTCTCGACGGGACCGGTTTGCTCGCTCATCTGGAGCTGCCCCTCGTCCTCGTGCGCAGGTTCGGACGCGGCCCGATCGTCGGTCTGCTGCTCGTGCAGGTCGGAGCCCAACAGGCCGCGCACGTACGACTCGCGTTGTTCCTTCTTGTGAATCTCGGTGACTGCTCGCCCTGACGCAAGATCGCTGACGATGACTGACAGGCGACGCGCCAAGTCGGACTCGGAGGCATCAGCGACGACCTCGTGCCCGTCGAAGTGGAACCCGACAAGGCGCTGCACAACCTTGGTCTGTGCCAACCGGCCGAGGTTGGTCGTGGCGTTGCGCTCGACGTAGCCGATGTGGCGCTCAACCGCATCTGCACCAGCGACGCGAGGACGCAGCCAGTCCAGAATGTCGATAGCTCTCGATGTCTGGGTCGGCCGTCCCAAGGGCCGCCAGCGATGCTGAGCCGCTGGCGTCCAAGCAAGGGTCCCGATGCCGTCGAGCTGACCTTGATGGGTGCGCTCAAGCCACACGTCAGCTTCTTCGCGTCGCTGGACCACATAGCAGTCCACCGAATGCGGCCGCTGTCCTGCTTGTGCCACTCGTTCAGCGAAGTCGGGCGGCTCTGCCTCTGGCGGCAGCAGATCGGGGCGCTCAAGAAGGCGCAAGGCGGCGAGCCGCCGGTTCCCGTCGAGCACAGTGAACCGACCGGCAGGCTCCTTGAGCACGGTGAATCGTAGAGTCGGACTCAGACCACGTTCGTGGATGTCGAGAGCGAGGTTGGTGAGCAGGTTGTCCTGCTTGCGCGCCTGCTCGTCGACGAGCGCCTTGATGGCTGCCTCCTGACTGGTAAGCGGTCCATGGCGAGGATTCCGAATGTCGAGATCCAGATCGGCGACAGCAATGTTCCTGAACTTCACGCTCACACCCCCGTACTCCAGCGGGAACGGCCTGATTCAACCGTGCGCAATCGAATTCGTCACGCGCTCGACCGAACCGGTCCGCGTCCACAGCGTGGCCTCTCAGTCGTCACCTCGGGGAGTTCCGCCGACGACGCAGTACTCACGGACTCCGCGACATCGCCGTTTCCGCTCTGTTCGCCATCTGTGGATCCGGTGACCACGCTGCAGCCCAGGCTCGGAACGGCCATGAAGCGAAGCGGAGTCTGGGCTGAGGGGGCACTCGAGGAGGTAGCCGAGTTGGCTGGCTTGGCCGTGGGGGCCCACGACTTCGGCTCGGGCGGCGCTGGTGGCGCGTCTTTCGGACGCTCCCTCGCTATCCGCAGAGTGTGGCAGGAGCAACCACACCGGCCGCACACCCAACAGCAGGCCACCGGACGGCGCACCTGGCGCTGAACCATCGGACAGATGCCGCTCGTCCGGGCCTACGTCGCGCGTTCATCGCGCGCGTTGTCGGCTCGTGGCGGGGTTTCGCGGCGCATCGCGCAGAAATCAGGTCAGTTGCGTGTTGTCGCCGTCGGCCTCTCGGTCTCGGACCGACATCGCTCCGCTACCCCGGCGAGTCGCTACGGCACTGCGACTGGCAATGGAACGTGGCACTTCGACAGGCACTGCGAAGTAGTGGTATGGATACCGCTGTGAAGGCGATTCAACTGTCTGGCACATGGCATACTGAAGGCGTCATCGCCACCGTGGGACACCGCGTTGCCTGCCTCGGTATGGGCACGTGCTCTCGGAAACCCGCTGCCGAACACGAAGGGCGCGACTGGCGCGATCTCCAAGGCATGGCGACGGTTGGATGATCACGGCCTCATTCGTCGTGGGCGTTACGACCGCATGGCCCAGATCACGCTGCTTCGCGAAGACGGCTCGGGGCGCGACTACACCCATCCGGGCGACAGGGATTGCCGGAAGGAAGTTGACGACAACTACATCAAGGTCCCGGTGGAGCTGTGGCGGCTCGGGCCTGACGATGAGGCGCGCTGGATCAGGGAACTGAGCGTTCCCGAGCTTGCGATGCTGTTGATCTCGTTGAGTTTCAACGATGGATTTCGGCTGCCGATCGAGGATGTCCCGAACTGGTACGGCGTCTCGGCCGACACAGCCCAGCGGGGCCTGTCTGGCCTGCGATCGCGTGGCCTGTTGGATGTCGACGTTCGTGTGAAGACAGCGCCGCTGTCCGCCACGGGTGTCACAACAGAGCATCGCTACACACTGCAGACGCCTTTCGGGCCGGTAGGCCGAAGCCAGCGTTCCGGGCGCAGGGGGGCCAGGCGGCGATGAGGTTCAGTGATGGCCAACCAATACACGGCGATGTGGTGGCCGTGATTGATGAATCGTCGCCTGTTGCTGGCGCGGGGCTCTACTACGTCGTCACCGCCGCCGTGGTCTTCGATTGGCCTGACATCCGCCAGCGTGTTGCCGGGGTTGTCGGCGAACGGACCTCGCCGTTTCACTACCGCCGCGAAGGACCCGAGGCGATCGGGCGGATGGCGGCTGTGCTTGAGAAAGCACAGCCGATGGCCACGGTGCTGTGGCGATCTGTTGCGCGGCGCGGCCAAGTCGCGGCGCGGCGGGATCTGCTAGCGGCTCACGCTCACCGGCTGGCTGATGACGGCATCACTCACCTGATCATCGAGTCCGGCGACGAGACCAGTGACCGGCGTGACCAAGAGACGCTGCTGGAGACATTTGCAGCTGACGGCGGCGTGCCGTTCAGCTACGACTGGCGATCGAAAGCCGAGCCGCTCCTGTGGATAGCCGATGCCATCTGCGGCGTCACCACCGAACATCTGCTGGGACGCAACAGCGCGATCTTCGAGCGGCTGTCGGGCGCAGGCATCGTCGAGGTGGCCAACGGGTGACCAGAAATGCGAAAGCCCCGGCTCCCGTCCTAGTCGGCTTGCCTTGCGGCAGGCCCTCGGCCTGGCACTCCGGGACTCACGTCTTCCCTCCAGAACAGCACTGGAGGGCACGCTCATTATCGGCCCATCAGGCCCGAATGTCAACTCCTTGCCGGAGAAGGCCCCGAGACGGTGAACGGGCAACCGCCGAACGTACGGATCCCGCGGCGAGGCCGGACGAAGAGCACGCCAACGAGGCCCAGGTGCGGATCATCGTTCGTGACACGTGGGTTCTAGGGTGAATCTGATGTCCGGTCTGAAGCGGCAGGCGGCTGCGTGAGTTCTGTCACAGAGGCCGTTTTCGAGGCGCATATTGTCGACTGGTTGGTGGCACATGGTGGCTATCTGCGGGTCAAGATCGGCAATGCGGCAGACGAGCCGCAGGACTTCGATGCTGCGGCCGGGGTCGATACGGCTGATCTATTCGAGTTCGTCGGAAAGACACAGGGTGCTGATTGGGAACACTTGATCAAGACTGCCTACGGCGGCGACCGTGACAAAGCGCAAGCCGGATTCGCGCTGCGGTTGGCGGCCGAGTTGGACAAGCGGGGCACCGTTGACGTCTTGCGCCGGGGTGTGGTGGATCGCAACGTCACGATCCAGCTCGCCTACTTTCGGCCAGCCCATGGCTTGACGCCCGAGTTGGCTGAGCGCTACGACGCGAACGTGCTGTCGGTCACCCGGCAGTTGCCCTTCGAGCCGGGCAGCAACCAGACCGTCGATCTGGGCCTGTTCGTGAACGGCGTTCCGGTCGCTACGGCTGAGCTCAAGAACCCGCTCACGGGTCAAGGCGTCGAGGATGCCGTCGCTCAGTACCGCAAGCGTCCGCAGCGGAACCGGACCTTGGGCCGGCTCGGCATGGTGCATTTCGCTGTAGACCCGTTCTCGGTGGCGATGACCACGCAGTTGGCCGGAGCGAGCACTCGGTTCCTGCCATTCAACCGAGGTCATGAACTCGGTAAGGGCAACCCTCCGAACGCCAACGGGCACAGCACCTCGTACCTGTGGGAGCGGGTGTGGCACCGTGACGCCTGGCTGGACATCTTGGGCCGCTTCATTCATGTCGACAAGCCGTCGAAGGGTTCCAAGGCGCGTCCCGAGGTCATCTTTCCGAGGTTCCACCAGTGGGATGCCGTGCGGCGCCTTGAGGCCGACGCCCGCCAGCACGGGCCGGGCCGCAGCTACCTGGTGCAGCACTCCGCGGGTTCGGGCAAGTCCAACTCGATTGCGTGGCTGGCGCACCGGCTGTCCTCGCTGCATGCCGAGGACGACATCAGGGTGTTCGACAAGGTCGTAGTGATCACCGACCGCCTCGTGCTCGACCGCCAACTGCAAGACACGATCAGCCAGTTCGAGCACGCGGTGGGCGTGGTGCAGCGCATCGAGGAGTCCTCGGCGCAGCTCGCCGATGCGTTGGCTGGCGAGCAGGCCCGCATCATCGTCACGACGCTGCAGAAGTTCCCGTACGTCTTCGACAAGATCGGCTCGCTGCCCGAACGCAGCTATGCGGTCATCGTCGATCGAGATCGGCGAGGCGTTCGCGGTGTACCACGGCAAAACCGTCGCCCCGCCGACCGACCCCAACCTGCTCTTCGACACCCGGCACGACCTCGACGGGTTCGGCGTCCTTGACACGGGCGAGATGCAGCGGGCCGCTGCTCTGCTGCTGAGCGAGAACGCACACGCTCAGGTGCATGCTGCACTTCAGCCGGCGGTTGAACGTTTCGGCGGGCTGTCCGACGAGGATCAGGAGGCCTTTCGGGATGCGCTCGGGCGATTCGTGCGCGTCTACGGATTCTTGTCGCTCGTGGTGCCGTTCCGCAACCCTGAGCTCGAACGGGACTACCTGTTCTGCCGTGCGCTGGCAGCGATCATCCGCGACTCCTCCGCAGGCGAGACCATCAACCTCGGCTCGGAAGTGGAACTGACCCACCTACGGCACGAACTGGCCTTCGAAGGCTCGATCGAACTGCCGGGCGGCGAAGCCGAGGTGACGACCATCTACTCCGGTACCGGGCCGATGGTCGACCCCGAAGAGCAACGGCTGTCGGAGATCATCGCTCGCATGAATGAGCGCTTCGGCACCAACTGGACCGACGAGGACCGGCTGGTGTTCGAGGCAGCCGCCGGCGACCTGATCGCCGACGTTCATGTGCAGAACCAGGCGGCCAGCAACGACGAGGCCACATTCCGTGACCACGTGTTCCCGGACCGGTACGAGAAGGCGTTGCTGGCACGCATCGACCGCAATAGCGGACTGATCTACGAGTACTTGGACGATGAGAACCTGCAAGCGGTGGTGCGCGACATCTATGCCGTGGAAGTCCATCGGCGTGCCACGGTGGCTCGCCAGCGAACCTGCCCCATCGGGGACCTGCTCGGCCCCGATCGAGAATCGCAATTCTTGGAGTACAAGTCCACGCTGCGCTGGGACATCCACCAGCAACGCAAGGGGGGCCACCCTGAGGACGCCGCGATCAAGACCATCGCGGGGTTCGCCAACTCGGCCGTCGGCGGAACGCTGCTGGTCGGCATTGCCGACGACGGCACGGTGCTCGGCCTCGAGGATGACTTCGCCACGTTCTCCAAGCGAGGCGAACGTGGCGACCACGACCTGTGGGGCCAACACCTCGAAAACCTGATCCGCAACCGCATCGGGGACTCTGTGCTGCCGCTGCTGGCGACGGAGTTCCACGTGATCAACGGCAACCACGTTGCCCGAGTCAGCATCCACCCATCGGGCTTCCCGATCTACGAACGCAAGGGCGACAGCCAGGTTTTCTGGCTCCGCACCCCCACCTCCACCGTCGAGGTCCGCGACGCCGAAGAACGCGACCGCATCATCGCCCGCCGCTGGCCCCCAGCACCCCAAGCAACAGCTAGACGTTCGTAGCAACCCGATCGCAGCATTCGGAAACCGAGTCGCGGAAGCGGTCGAACGAGGGGCTCCGACCTGTCGGTCGGGCACCCGCCTCGAGGGCGGCGGCGACACGGCCGGCGACGCGTGGCGAGTCGGCGGCACTGTAGGCGTCGCGCCGGTTGGTTCGACCGGTTCTTCGGCTCAGAGCTTCCTTCGGGTTCTGCACCGCGTCTCGATCTGCTGGAGACCGGTCGAGTTGGCCTCGCCACGAATTGCGCACTTCCTCCGCTGCGTCGGGAAAGAGCATCCACCACGACTCGATTTCTTGAACAGGCACGACCGCATGGGCATCGGACAGGCCTGCTGCCCGAAGCGCATCTTCGGTTTGGGCTTGGAGTCGACCCGTGGCGTCGGGCGCGTCGGAGTCTCTATGAACGAAGACACAGGCGACGGGTCGCCGGTTCGCACGTACGACATCGGCAACACGTTCTGTCCATGCCTGAACGGCCTCAGGCGAAGCAGACCGCTGCAGCGAGGGAGGTGCTTTCCGGGCCTTGACCCGCCCTTGGAGTTCGGGGCAGAGCGCCTCGATCAGGCGCGCAACAGAGCGAGCATCGTTGGTGTCCTCACCGAAGACGAGCACGACTGAGGCGCGTGCGTTCGGTGTTCGACGGGCCACCGTTGCCATCTGGCGGCTCAGTCGGGAACGCCACCGAGGGCGCCGCCGAACCAGAGTTCGCCGAGGCCCAGCTTGGACTTGAGCGCCACCCGTCGCAACTTGCCGCTCGGGATACAGGGAATGAGCGAAGCGCCCGTTTCGGCGTCTCGGTCACACACAACTAGTTCGCTTGGTTGAAGGCGGTTGACGAAGGTGGGGGCGTGTGTCGTGACGAGCAGTTGTGTGTGCTGAGAAGCAGCCCTCATGCGCTCGACGAGTAGGTCGAGTGCGTAGGGATGCAGCCCGTGATCGGCTTCCTCGATCGCCGTGAACGGGGGCGGGTCTGGTTCATGCAACGCAGCCAGTAATGCAAGCAGCCGAACGGTGCCGAATGATGCGTCGGCCAAGTCGATCGGCGCGCGGACACCCTGCTCGCGCAACATCACGGCCACGCCGCGACTGGCGCCGCCGACTGGTTCGAACTCAATGCCCTTGAGACCCGGCAGGCAGTCGCGCACTTCATCTACGAGGATCGAGAACGTGTCAGGCGCCTCCTGCGACAGATGGTGCAGTACCGAGGCCAGATTGCTGGCATCGTCCGCGAGAGTCCCTCGGATGATCCGGAACGGCCTCCGAGCGGCGATCATGTCCGGTTCCAGCACACGGATATCCGTGAGGAATCGTGCCAAGGAACGGATGCCTTCGCCGCCTTCTTCGTCGGACCAGTCGGGAAGCGTCGCTAGGCCTGTGGTTTGCGGGTCTGCAAGGCGGCGAGTGGTCGGCTCATGGTCACCCGGATCGTCTCGAACGATCTCGACCTTCTGACCCGAGACTGTGATGCGTCGACCCTGGCCCTTGACACGCTTGAACGAGAATGTCTCTCTACGGCTCAGCGCGCCGCGTGGAGTCTGACCGAATGCCAGTTGGTATTCGTCGGGGGCGCCTGCACTTGCGTAGCGGGTCACGTTGCCTTCGACACCCAGCACGACTCGATCCGTCTTGGATGGGTTGTCCTGTCGCCGGATGAACTCAAATCCTCCCCACTCATCAATGGCGGCAGCAAGGTCGAAGCGGACAGTCGATGCCAGGAATCGCAGCACGTTCAGGATGTTGGTCTTGCCCGAGCCGTTGGGGCCGACAAGCACCGAGAATCGATTGAGAGGCAACTCGACGTCCGCGAGCGAGCGAAACCGCTTGGCCGTCAACTTGGTGAGCATCGGACGGGACACGTGAACTACCGGTTGCGGCTAGCCGTTTGACATGTGGTGGCCGTGCGACTCACGTTCGTACCGTAGCTAGCGACGAGCATCAATTTGTTCAGTTGGCGTACTGCACTTCGATGAAATCGGCGGGTGCGCCGTCGCCGGCTTCGGTCTCGGCGGTGATGAGATCGTGCAAGCGCTTCGCCACGGGGCCGACCGCGCCGTTGCCGATCGGGGCGCCGTCCCACTCCACCACCGGGAACACATGCGTGTCGCCGCCGGACATGATGACCTCAGCGCCGGCGCGCGCCTCGTCGGCCCGCAGCGGCCGCTGCTGAACGTCGCGCAGCAGCCCTTCGCCGCGCAGCGGCCCCCTGGCCAAATCGAGCAGGCGCCGCATGGTGGTGCCGTGCAGGATGCCCTCGAACGGGGGAGTCACGAAGACGCCGTCGTGGCTCACGCTGCACACGTTCAGTACGCAGGCTTCCGCAATGAAGCCGTCGTCGTCCACGATGATCCCGAATGTCCCCCCGCCGTCGGCCGCCTCGAGGTGGGTCAGGACGTTCAGCAGGTAGTTGTTCGACTTGATCTGGGCCAGCAGCGGCGGCTTTTGGGGCGTCTCGCGCACCGTTGCTTCGCGGAAGCCGTCCCGCATCGGGTCGAAGCCTCCATCGCCGAAGCTCATGGGGTCGAGCACGACGCAGTAGAAGCACGGCTCTTCGCATTCGGCCGGCATGAACGAGAACCCGCCCGGGCCCGCTGTCAGCCAGTAGCGGACGATGGCGTTGCGGGCACCGGAGGCTGCCGCGGTGTCGGCGACCATCTGGATGAGCTCGTCGCGCGACCACGGAATTTGGAGGCGGGCGCCCGCAGCACTCGCAAGCAGCCGGTCGATGTGGATGCCGAGCCGGTACAGCCGGCCGTTCACCAGCGAGCAGGTGTCGAAGACGCCATGGCCCCGATGCACCATGTGATCGTCGAGCGGCACCGTCATGACGGTGGGATCGGTGACGACGCCTCCCAAGTAGGAGCTGAACATGGCGTAGCAACCGCGCTTGCCCTGGCGTCGCGCCGACATGCGCTCGACAGCTTCGGCAGCACTCAGGATCTGCTGGGCCGGGCGCAGGCTGCCGCCGGACTCGTCTGGTGCGGCAGCGTCGCCGTTCCCCGAGCCGTTCCCCGAAACCGTTCGCAGCGCCACGTGCCGATACTAGGTGGACCGCCGTGCCGGGCTTCGGGAGCCGCTGCTGATCCCAGTCGGTCGCGGCGGAGTCGCAGCGTCCATTGAGGGAGCACCGTTGATGGTCGGCGCGCGTAACCTCGCTGGGCAATGGCGGTTCCGGATGGGGAGGACGCGCCCCCGGCGTTCGGGCCGACGGCGCTGGCGACGCCGGCCAACCTGGTGACGGTCGCCCGGATTGCGGCCTCGCCCGTGTTCATCTGGATGATCGTGCGGACCGACGAGGCCCGCTGGTCCACGTTCGTCGTCGGTTTCGCGATCGCCATGACCGACTACCTCGACGGCTGGCTGGCCCGCCGACACGGCACGACGCGTGCGGGCGCGTTCCTGGACCCGCTGGCCGACAAGGTGCTGGTGCTCGGCGGCATGGCGGCGCTCGTGTGGAACGGCCAATTCCACGCCGTCCCGGTGATCGTCATCGCGGCACGGGAGCTGCTGATCAGCGCGTACCGGTCACGCGCCGGCCGCCAAGGCATCACGGTGCCGGCGACCAAGCTCGCCAAGTGGAAGACGTTCGTCCAGCTCTGGGCCATCGGCTTCGCCGTCATGCCGCCGCTGGCCACGAACGCCCACTGGGTGGCCACGCTCACGCTGTGGCTGGCGGTGGCGCTCACTGCGTGGACCGGCTGGTCGTACCTGCGGTCGGCTCATGGCGTGGCGGCCGCGCAGCTCGGCGACGACAGTTCCGGCTGAACCGCGCCATCCTCTGCCCCTAGGGTCACCGCTTGTGAAGACAGAGATCGTCGCAGTGGGCACCGAATTATTGCTGGGCCAGATCGTCGACACGAACTCCTCGTGGATGGGCGAGCAGCTCGCCCTGGCCGGCATCGACAGCCACTACCAGACCAAGGTGGGGGACAACTGGGATCGCATCGAGGACGCCTTCCGGCTGGCGCTCGACCGCAGCGATGCCGTCATCGTGTGCGGCGGCCTGGGGCCCACCCAAGACGACATCACCCGTGAGGTGCTGGCGTCGGTGATGGGGGTCGAGCTGGTGCTCGACGAGCGCATCGCCGAGCGAATTCGGGCGATGTTCGCAAGCCGCAGCCGCCCGATGCCCGAGAACAACCTGCGTCAGGCCATGGTTCCCGTCGGCGCGTCGCCGATCCCGCAGCAGCCCGGCACTGCGCCCGGCCTGGTGGCGCCCATTCGCTGGGTGCAGGGCACCGGGGCCGTCGCTCCCGGCGCTGAGCCGCCGGACGGGGCGGAGGTACTCGACCGCGTGGTGTACGTGGTGCCCGGTGTGCCGTATGAGATGCGCGAGATGATGAACGGCACGGTGCTCGGCGACCTGCAGCGGCGCGCCGGTGTCAGCGCAACCATCGAGAGCCGGGTGCTGCGCACGTGGGGTCAGAGCGAATCGGGTCTGGCCGAGATGCTGGCCGGTCGCATCGACGAGCTGGATGAAGCTGGCAACCCGACCTTGGCGTTCCTGGCCAGCGGCATCGAGGGCATCAAGGTGCGGATCACCGCCAAGGGTGCTGACTCGGCCGAAGCGTGGCGCCTGATCGAGTCCGAGCAGGCGGTGCTTGAGCCGCTGCTCGGCGACTTGGTCTTCGCCTACGACGACGACAACATGGAAACGGCCGTGCTCGCCGAGCTGGACCGGCTCGGTTTGACGCTCGGTGTCGCCGAGACGATCACCGGCGGCCGCATGGCGAACCGTCTGTCGTCGGCAGAGGCTGCGATGCGTGCCGGCACGGCGCCCGGCGGGGCCAAGCTGGGCGATCCCGGGCTCGCATCCGCAGCCGACACCGGCCAACCCGACGGCGGGACCGGTCCGCGCACTTTCGCGGGCGGCATCGTGGCCCGCTCAGAGCACCTGACGGAGTACCTGCTGCATGCCGGCTCGTCGACGGTGTCGCCGATGGGCGACGACTCGCCGGCGCCCCCGGCGCCGGGCAAAGCAATACGTCCACCGCTCGCGTCGGCCGCCGGCGCCGAGGCGCTCGCCCGAGCGGCCCGCCTGCGCACCGGTGCGAGCGTGGGCCTCGCCGTCACGGCGATCGAAGACCGCAACGCCGCCACGCCCGAGCATCCCTTCGGCACGGCGTTCCTGGCCGTGTCGATCTCGGCGCAACCAGCGCGCGGCGACATTCCCGCAGTCGCTCACCGCGACAAGGCCGACGAGATCCGCCTGCCCGGCGACCGCGAGCGGCTCGCCGACTACAGCGCCATCTCGGCGCTCAATCTGCTGCGCCTCATCCTCCAAGGCCGCCGCTAGCCAGGCAGAGGTTGTCGGCGCAGGTGTCGGATGTCAGATGGAGCCTCGCGGGACTACCCATTCGACCGTCTGGCCGGTGATCTCGGCAATCCGGTCGTAGTCGGCGTCGTAATGAATGACCGTGAGGCCGTTGAGTTCCGCGACCGCTGCGATCAGCAGATCAGGCGGCGCAAGTCGGTGCTGGCCGCGCTCGGCGAGGAGGCGCTGCACCTTGAGTTCCCTGTCTGTGACTGATTCAGTGACGGAACATCTCGGCCATTATGTTGCATATTCTGTGAAATTATCGTAGAAATACAACTATGATTGAGTCATCGGGCATCTCAACAGCATCGAATGCCCTCTTGTCGTTCACTGCCGAGAACGTGTACTGCTTTCGAGACGAGGTACACCTGTCGCTGCTTGGGACGCGTCTTGCCGATCCCGAGGCGGTCCGGTTCATGCCTGTAGCTGGCCGCGCCAAGCCAGAGCGGGTGCTGCCGGCAGCGGCCGTTTTCGGAGCGAACGCGTCCGGCAAGTCAGCGATTCTGCAGGCGCTAGGCGACATGCACGGGCTGGTAGCCGGATCATTCAGCCAGCGAGCATCCGGTGATCCGATTCCCCGTCAGGGCTTCCTTCTTGACGGCACAGCACGCGACAAGCCGTCTCGATTTGAGGTGGAGCTGGTTTTGGGCGGCGTTCTGTTCGGGTACGGCTTTGAGGTGGACGATGCGCGTGTCAGGGCCGAGTCTGCCTGGCACGCCCCGCGCGGGCGCAGAACTCGGCTCTTCGAGCGAGTGAGCGGGAGGCCGACAAAGTACGGATTACCGCTGCAAGACGAAGGCGAGTTGCTGGAACGCTTTGACCGAGAGAACGCACTACTGCTGTCGGTCGCCGGGGCCGGTCCCGACAATGCCCTACGCCGCTTGCACCGCTGGTTCGTCAACAACCTGTGGCACTCGGTTTGGGGAGGTTGGACTTTCGGATCGGCGCAGTCAACGAACGAGTTCTGCGCAAGCAGGTCGAAGGAACGTGTGCTGAACCTGCTGCGCTTCGCTGACCTTGGCATCGTGGATCTCCAGTTGGTTCCAGCGGACCCGCACCAGCTTGAGCGGCGGAGGAAGTTGCAGCGTGCGATGCGGGCTGCTGGCCTGACGGTGGGGGAGGAACGAGATGTCGTTGACGAGGACACCCTGATCTTGACTCATGAGGGCGTTGACGGTGATGTACAGCTGGATCCGTCTGCTGAATCACAGGGGACTCAGACGTGGCTCGAGCTCATTGGACCGCTGCTGACGGCGCTCGATAGAGGCCGGCTGCTCGTGGTGGACGAACTCGATGCCAGCCTGCATCCCCACCTCGTGAGCCGACTCGTGGAGATGTTTCAGCGCCCGCGGTACAACCCCCACGGAGCGCAGCTGATCTTCAACACCAACGACACCAGCCTGCTCGGCGACAGCGGCCATGCAGTCCTGGGCCGTGATCAGGTGTGGTTCACTGAGAAAGCGCCCGACGGCGCCTCATCGCTCTACTCACTGGCGCACTTCACGCCCTCGCCACGGCGAGACGACGCGATTGAGCGCCGCTACCTAGTCGGCCGCTACGGCGCCATCCCGTCGCCGAATCCGGCTGATCTGGCGCGGTCGTTGCGGGCACGTGCCGACGCCGACTCCGCAGGCCTCGTCGACGCATGAGTGCGGGCGGCCACCGGAGGAAGACTGCCCCACGCCGTCAGGAGCAGCGAGTCATCCGAGTCCATAGCGAGGGCGAGAGAACGGAGCCGGACTACCTCGGCCACTGGTGCCTGTCGCGCGATTCGAGCCTGAGGATCAACTGGGGCACGACGGGCGCGGATCCCATGAGCCTTGTTCGTGCGGCGCGTGACGATGTGCGGGTTATGAAGCACAGTCGCCGCCCGGCTGACAGGCCGTTCGACCAGGTGTGGTGCGTCTTCGACCGTGACGACCACCTGCACGTCAACAGCGCGATCAACGAAGCCCTTCAAGTCGGGATTCATGTTGCGTTTTCGAATCCCTGCTTCGAACTGTGGCTGCTGCTCCATGTGCGCGACCGGACAGCTGGGCTCGACAGGCGAGAGGCCCAGCGCCTGGCGACGTCGTTGGGATTGGTGTCTGCGAAGGACGTGCCCGCGTCGGCGTGGCAGTTGCTCGAATCCGGCTACGGCGCAGCCAAGGATCGGGCGATCAAGCTTGACGAGCGACATGAACTGAATGGTTCGCTGCCACGCTCCAATCCGAGCAGCGATGTGTGGAGGCTGGTGGACGTTCTGCGGGCGGGGTAGGCCGGATGGCAGGCTGTCCCGATGCGATTTGGATTCTGGACGAAGAACGATCAAGAGACATCGGCGGTCATCGAGTGCTGCCAGCACGCCGAGGCCACGGGCTGGGACGGGTTGTGGTTTGCCGACCACTTCATGCCCAACGAGGAGAACGTGGACCAGCCGGTCCATGAGGCGTGGTCGGTGCTCGCGGCGCTTGCGGTAGCAGTGCCCCGGGTGCGTCTCGGCCCGCTCGTGGCCGGCAACACCTACCGCAACCCGGCGCTGACCGCCAAGATCGCTACCACTATTGACCACCTGTCGGGCGGCCGGGTGGTGCTGGGCATCGGCGCCGGATGGCAGGAGAACGAGCACGAGGCCTACGGATTCGATTTCGGCACGCTGCGCAGCCGCATGGATCGCTTCGACGA
>JAJEIW010000256.1 GCA_022828045.1 Acidimicrobiia bacterium
CATCGGCTACTTCTTCATGCTCATCGCCATGGTGATCCTGGCCGTCAACATCTTCCGCACGTGGGGGCGCTACCGCCGGGGTCTGGAGCCGGGGGCCGGAGCCGACCCGTGGGACGGCCGCACGCTGGAATGGGCCATTCCCTCGCCGGTGCCCGAGCACAACTTCGACTACGTGCCCGTGGTGAGCGACGTCGACGACTTCTGGCACAAGAAATACCAGCCCGACGAGACCGGCAAGCTGCGACGGATCGCCTACGGCAACGACATCGCCCAGCTCGGCGATCAGCGCCCGCACCTGCCGTCGCCGTCGTACTGGCCGATCGTGCTGGCGGCGGGCTTGCCGCTCATCGGGTTCGGGCTGATCTACAACCTGTGGATCGCCGGCATCGGGCTGCTGCTGCTGGTCGGCTCCATGTTCGGCTGGACGCTCGAGCCGGCCACCGATCCCGACGCGGGCCACGGTCACGGCCACGATGGGCATGGCGACCACGACGATGACCACGGCGGCGACCCCGACGACCACAACGGCGTGCTGACAGCCAGCACAGCGAACGGGGAGGCCGCCGGTGACTGACACCCCCGCTACGGGCAGCACGGCCGCCGCCGTCGAACCGGCCGAGGGCGACGAGCCGCAGATCGCCTACCCGCGCACGGAGTGGGACGACTACGAGATCGTCCCGCCCACCACGAGCCTGTCCAACGAGAAGCTGACGATGTGGACCTTCCTGGGTTCGGATTGCCTGCTCTTCGGGGCGCTGATCTCGACATACCTGCTGCTGCGCAACCGTCGACCGCTGTCGGGCGACGAGTCGTTGCGGGCCGCCGACCTGTTCGACATCCCGTTCACCTCGGTGAGCTCGTTCGTGCTGCTGATGAGCTCGCTCACCATGGTGCTCGCGGTGTCGGCGATCGCCAGGGGCGAGATGGAGCGCTGCAAGCTGTGGCTGCTGACCACCGCAGCGCAGGGTGCCGTGTTCATCGCCGGTCAGGTGTACGAGTTCACGAGCTTCTACCGGGAAGGCCTCGGCTTCACCGTCAGCATCTCGTCGTCGGCCTTCTACACGTTGACCGGCTTCCACGGCGTCCACGTGTCGCTGGGCATCATCATGCTGGTCACGCTGTGGGCCATGGTGAATCGGGGCATCATCGGTCCTGAGCGGGCAGATACCGTCGAGATCATCGTCCTGTACTGGCACTACGTCGACATCGTCTGGATCGTGATATTCGCGGTCGTCTACCTGATCCCCTAGAGGCTGAGCCGTGAGCACCACTACCGAAGCCGTACCCGAAGAGATCCACCCCTCCGACGAGGCTCACGACGACCATGACCACGGCCTGAGCGACTTCGGTTACATCAAGGTCGCCCTGCTGCTGGCGGTTCTCACGGCAGCCGAAGTGCTGATCTACTTCGCGCCCCCGGGTGCGCTCGAGGTCCCGTTGCTGCTCATCCTGATGGTCGTCAAGTTCGAGATCGTCGTGGCCTACTTCATGCACCTGCGCTTCGACAACAAGCTGTTTACGTGGATGTTCGTCGGAGGGCTGGTGCTCGCCATCGCGGTCTACGCGGCGATGGGCACTTCAATGCTGTTCTGGACCGACCCAGCCGGCTGCGACCTCAGTCCCAACCTCAACTGCTGAGCTTCGCCCGTCCGGCCCGACGGTCTCGCTGTTGCGCTATCGGCTGGGAGAGTGCGAAGACCAGAGCGTGCTGATCGGTGCTGCCCACAGGCGGTCCCCGAACGGCATGATGCCCGGGCCGGTATGAAGAACAAGGCCTGCGAGGAATCGGCTGCCTTCCTCGTCGCGCAGCCAGGCGAGGTGTCGGGCGTCATGGCGGGACGGGGCGGCGGTGGACTTGATTTCGATGCCGATGATGTACCCGGAATCGAGTTCGATCACGACATCGACTTCGTGTCGACCGTTGTGCTGCCGCAGGTGATGCAGCGTGCAGCGATGCTCGCTGACGGTGGCCTGTGCTCGAAGCTGAGCGACGACGAACGTCTCGAGAAGGCGGCCCAACAGGTCGGCATCGCGCATCACCCCAGCCTCGGTGGTGCCCGTCGCCGCGGCGAACAGCGAAGGATCCACGAGGAACCGCTTCGGGCGCTTGACGAGCCGTTTCGTGCGATTCGATGACCACGCCGGCAGTTCGCTGACCACATAGATGCGCTCGAGCAGGTCGAGATACGCATGCGCGCTGCGCCGGTCGATGCCGGCAGCCGTATAGAGAAGCGAGTCGTCCACGATGCGAGCGCATTGATGGGCGTATGCCGCGAAGTAGCGTCCCAGCCGGCTGCGGTCGACACCGTTGCCAGCGAGCGCGGCGTCACGGCCGACGATCTCCGCGGCGTAGGTATCCAGCCATCGTCGGCGGGCACGTTCGGGAGTGCCGAGGGCCGCTTGTGGGAACCCGCCTCGCAAGGCCATCCGCACGTAGTCTCGGATGTCGATGGCGGAGCCCGTGACGCGTGAGCCGCCGATCGCATCGACGGCCCAGCGGGTTGGCGCGGCCAGCGTGGGGTCGCCCTCGACGACGCGGTCGACGAGCATGGGTACTGTCGCGGCTGACAGTTCGCCGACGGTCAGCGGGAACATCTCTACGCGAGTCACCCTTCCGGTGCCCGGCCATGTCCGATGATCGGTCTCGGCTCGTACCGATCCGGTCAGGATGAAGCGTCCTGGACGGCGATCACGGTCACACGCGCGCTTCACCGCCCCGAGAACTTCGGGCACCTCCTGCCATTCGTCCAGCAGGATGGGTTCCGCGAGCCCGTCGAGCGCTGCATCGGGATCCGCTGCTACTACCTCGGCCTCGGCTGGACGGTCGAGATGGATGACTGTGCTGGCGTGCCGGACGGCTGTCGTTGTTTTGCCCGCCGCCCGCGGACCGACCAGCGACACAGCCGGCAGCGTCTCGAGCAATTCCGCGATCAGCGGGTCAGCGAGCCGCTCCAAGTAGCCGTCCATGCCGCGAGCGTAGCTGCCGAGTCTGGAATGTCGGTTTGCAACAGTCTGTGATGTCGGTTTGCCACACTTCACAATGTCGGTTTGCAACAGTCTGTGATGTCGATTTGCGACACCGTTCGCGGCCTTGCGAGGCAGGCAGGTCGTGATGCAGCTGTCGGCTGAATCACTCCATTCAAGACGTGAGCTGCTCGACGGGGGCGGCGGTGTAGTTGCCGTGGGGGCCGTCGTGGCTGAACACGTAGGCGTTGGTGCGGTTCGCGTCGCCTGCGACCGCGATCACGAACCTCGCCGGCTCCGAGACGATCGGCACCAGGCGGTCGGGATCGTCTGAGGCTGCGAACTGCGACGGCAGATCGCCGGCCGCGACCATGTCGGTGAGCCGGGGGCGGCCTGCCGCCAGGTTGGTCCACTCGCCGATGAGCTTCTCGAATCGCCACGCCGGGATGCGGGCGTGCTCGAAGAGCGCCTCGGCCAGGTTCGCCTTGGTCCAGCCGACTGCTGCGCAGGTGCGCGCCAGGATCGGCGACAGCACCAGCAGCGGCCGGTAGTGCATCCGCCCGAGCCCGTAGAGGTGCCCCAGGTCCCAGCCGGTGATCCGCGCCAAGCCGTCGGCAAGATACGGCACGATCTCGTGGGGAGTCGAGCCGAACACGCTGCCGACGATGGCGCCGCTGTTGAAGCGGGCCATGGTCAGCACGTCGTCGTGAGGGCCGAAGCCGAACTCGGCGCTGACGGGGTCCCAACCGATGTCGGCGAGGGCGGCGGCGTCCTCGCACAGCACCACGCGGAACGAGTTCCCGAAGGTGGATTTGTCGTGCTCGGCCGCAGTGAAACCGAACACGTTGCGCTGGTAGAGCCGCAGCCAGCGGCCGACGCTGGTGTTGGCGCGCACACCGTCGCGCAGTGCCCCGACGCCGGAGTTGAAGCCCAGTGCTGCCGCACTCGGCCCGTCGAGGATCATCAACGCGTCGGCGCCGGTGGTGTTGCCCGAATGCTCAGCGCCGTAGTGCGGGTCGGCCAGGATGCGTGCCGCGGCGAGCAGCACACCGAGATGTCGTGGCTCGCAGCCAGCCATGACGGCGTTGGCGGCCACCGACCACACGGTCATGTCGCGGCCGGTCGTCCGGGCGATGCCCAGCGACTGCTGACGGTCCAAGCCCGTGCCAGCTAGGAAGCGCTCGACTCGGTCCCTTGTCGGCGGAACGATCGGCAGCCCGTCGGACCATCCCCGCTCGGCGAAGGCGTCGTTGATCTCGTCCACCGAACCACTGGCCACGGTGTCGTACGGGGCTGGGTCGAACGATGCCGAGTCGAGCGTGGGGGGGCCGAGCGAGCGCTCGACGCCGTCGACCGGATCGCTGCGGGCGACGGGGCCGTTCGTGCCGTTGCGTGCAGCAGATGCTCCGGTCAGCCCTTCGACGATGGCGTCCACGGTGTGATTGACGAAGTTGCTCTCCATATCCGAAGCGGACTGGGCATCCACGTGGCCCACGGTGATCGCCAGCGGAAGCTGCTCGAATCCGTGCCCCTTTGCGGTCGCGGCGGCCTGGCCGTCGAAGCTCTCGCACACGATCGAGACCGACGGCACCCCTGCGACTTCGGATGCGACTGCTGCCCGCGCCACGGCGGGCGTGCAGCTGCCTCAGCAGCCCATGCCCGACACCACGGCGTCGACAGCTCGTGAACGCAGCGAGTCAGGCAGGCGGTCGATGACGGCGGCTTCATCGCCGCCGTGGGTGTTGCCGAACGTCTCGTAGCCGACGAATGTCACGCCCTCGTAGCGGGCAGCCAGCTCGCGTTCGAGAATCGGGAACAGCTCATCGCCCCGGAACAGGTAGTCCTACAGGAACCCGATCCGCTTGCCGTCAAGCGTGTCGAGCCTCGGCGCCAGGTTCCGCTGCTCGA
>JAJEIW010000182.1 GCA_022828045.1 Acidimicrobiia bacterium
CACGCCGGGCTCTTCGTCCCGGCAACGTCGCCGGTGGCGACAGTGATTGCGGGGCACCTTAGCACCGAGTCATCACGCGGGCACCAACAATCTTCTTAGCAAAGCCCTTGGCGCGACTGGCCCGAAGGCCGATTTAGCGCCCCGTCACTACCGGATCCCCACACCGGGCGACATGCCGCGGAAGGCACCTTCGGCCGCTTCCGGCCGCCGGAACGGTAGTGAGGGGGTCTTGCGCACCTCGCGCCTCAGACCGCCCGCGCGACGAACACCGCCACGTCGCGGATCATCGTCTCGTTGACGAAGATCGTGCTTGGGCGTCTCCTCCCTGCTCGAGGTGCGCGATTCTCTCGATGGTCGTCGCGCCCGGATTTCCTGCAAGGAGGCCCGGCGGCACGGGATTGCTCCGGTCCCGCGGTCGCACCGTGCGTGCCACTACATGCGAACGCGATCACTGCGGCCAAGCCTGCTACGTCCACCCGCCCCCTGTCTCCTGTCCTGCAGGCCCTTATCCGTAGAGGAAGCCCAGCGGGTCGTCCTTTCTCTGCTCCTCCCTTCGCTCTCGCCAGGCTTCTCGCTGGTCAGCTGCGTCGAACCATCCTCCGTCTGGTTCCGCTCGCGGTGGCATGGTGCCCTCTGCGAACCTACTCCATGCCCGCTCTCTCCAGTGCTGGTGTCGCTGCCGCACCGCACCGCTCGTCTCGCTGCCCTGTCTTACCCACCGACCGACGCGGTTGTGCAGCCGCCTCTGCTCTTCGGTGGCGTTGTTGTTATCCACCGCCCGGTTTGCTTGCTCGATCTCGTCCAGAGTTTCCTGTGCGAATCCATCCATCTTCTGGGCTGTCGCCCCATCTTCGTAGATGTCGGTGATTTCCAGCACTCCGCCGCTGATTAGCTCGTCGAGCACCAGCAGGATGTGCAGCAACGCGTGCGTCGGCCACTTTCCCTTTCGCTTCCGCAGGCTCCGCCCCATGATCTCTACGAGCATCGTGAACGCGTCCCACCCTTCACTCTCTGCGTGTGCGTCTGCCATCTCCCGGTAAAGCTCGTCCAGTGCGCTTGAGTCCGTTGTCGGAAGTGCTCCCCCCTCTCGTTGTCTGTGCCAAGCCAGAAACATCTGAGCCGCGGCCTTTCGCCGCATGTCGTCTTTGCCGGCAATTCGTTCTCTGAACAAGGTTTTCCCTTCGCCCTTGTGCTCGTGGCCGGCGATGTCCTTCATGAATTCTGGCAGCTCCCCCGGCCATGCGTCTCTGCGCTCCTGCGCCGATAAGGCCGTTCCTGCCTGGAGGCGGATAAACAGGTCGCGTACCGCGGTCATGTCCTTCGACTTCAGCAGGATGACGACTAGACCCCTTGAGCGGGGTTGATCTTGCCATTTGAGCCAAGTTTCATGCAGCGAGTGGTTGGCCCTGCCACAAGCGGTTGATGTGGTCGTCGAAGCGCTTGACGAGCCGGCCGAGTGCGGGAGGTGTCGCGTCGTCGAACACCGCCGACAGTGTTGGTCCGAGGACGCGGCGCTGGCCACGGCTGTAGCAAAGCGCCACGCGCTGTCCGGCCTCGGTGACGCGATAGCGGTGCGAGCGGGGGATGCGTTCGACCAGTCCACGCAGGCGAAGCCGCCGCAGATCGTAGGTGGCGCGAGTCGAACCGTAGGCGTCAGCGCTCACGCCGAGCAGCGCCGCGACATGCGCACGCAGTTCGCGGTTGGCGAAGCCCATGGGCAGCAGCCGGAAGATGAGCAGGGCGGCGAGCAACGCCTGGACCCGAGGGTCGCCGAAGCGAAGTGCCGACACGCGCCGGTCGTCCACTACGGCAGGGCGATGCAGTTGCTCGAAGGTCTGCACACCGAGCAGGCAGTCGTGGCTGAGCCGTTGGACGCGCAACAGGCGTCGGTTGGCGGTGAAGCCGACCTGCTTGAGGTCATCGAGGTTGCAAAGCCGTCTGCCGATGGCGAAGTCGTAGGTGTTGTTGACGACGGTCTCGGTGCGCAGTGCGCGCCCTTCCTTGTGGTACTGCTTGATGCGCGAGTGCTTGTAGTCCACATGCAGCGACGGGATGACCCCATCGGTAATGACGCGGGTGCGATACCGCGAGGGCGTGCGCTTGGTCACGCGACGATTGAAGATCAACTGCACGTGCTCGGGACGGCCGAGGTCGAGGTTCTCGCGCACCACCTCCTCGAACAACACTCGGCCCTGGACGGGGCGGTCGAAGACCTGAGTCAGGGCGAACTCCGCTTGCAGAATCGACAGCTCGTAGCGGATGTGCGCTGAGCGGTCGGCGGCGGTGAACGGATGGGGCAGGCGCGCCAGCCACTTGCGTAGCAGCGCGTCAATGCGCGGGGCCGTCACTGCCTCGGCGATGGCCTGCATCGCGCCGGGGGCGTCGCAGCGCATGATGCCATTGTCGAGCGCCTCGAAGCCGATGCCGCGCTTGGCGAGTTGGCGCTTCACATACTCGTGCCCGTTCACGCACAGCTTCGCGTTGTAGGGGAAGTAGGAGCAGAACTTCACGAACAGCGGGCCGAAGTCGTCATCGACCAGGTAGACGTAGTAGTGGTTGACCATCGCGGTGCTCGGCACCAGCCACGGATAGGGGGCGCCGGTGGCGGGGTCATGACGTCGCTCGGTGCGTACCACCCGGGCGCGCTCCTGCGCCTTGGCGATGTAGAGCACCCCTTCCCCGCCGTGCCAATCACGCAGATACCCCTGTGTGCGCTCATCCTTGCGCTCGCCGCGCTCGAAGCGAATCAGGTCCACCCCCTCGTGCTGCGCGTAGCGTTCCCACTCCTCGACGAAGCGCCGCGTCATCGGCGCCATCAACGCCGACGACGGCACCGGATGGCCCCGCACATGGCGGAAGAAATGCGCCACGCCCGCCGGGCTCTGCAGCAGCGGCACGTAGACGTTGAGATAGAGTCGGTCGATGCACTCAAGCTCCAGCGTGGTGTGCTCGTCCAACACCTCGGCGGCGTTGCGTGCTACGTTCATACTCAGGACTCCGGTCGATGGGCTCCCCACTTGGCCACCCTACGGCCACCGACGCCTCAGCGCGACCATGAACGCGGATTCGTCCGCAGAGCGGAGCAGCGGCCGGAGTCCGCCTCAACCGTCCATCACAGTAGGCACCACATGCCTTGTCGGTCTGAGGCGAAGCCTCGTTAGCGTTCGATTGGCAAACTTGAGCTTCAGATCGTCCGGGAGGTCTCCGTACTCCAATCCCTCCCAGCGCTCGGGTCGGCTCTTCCTAGGCGGCATGTGCTTCCATCCTGGTCTTCCGTCCGGCTTCGGCAGCCGCAGGTTCCCACTTCCGAACCGCTCCATCGCATTCAGCCGTTGCTGACCGTCGATGACGCTCATCTTCTGCGCTGAATCCCGACGTATCAGAATGTCTTCTCTGCTGTGCAGGTAGATCGCGGGACTCGGGTATCCGCGGAATATGCTGTCGATGTAGAGTTTCTGCTGTGTTGCCGACCACTTCGGCCCCCGTTGGAATTCTGCCGGCGGGCCGATCTGGCCCCGTTTCATCATCCTGAGGAGGTCTTGCACCGTCCATTCGGAGCTCACCCGATATTCTATTCCATCTACGGTTGAGCCCTTGTCCTCAACCGCTGCACCACACTGCGCCGCTCTTCGACGAGCGCCTTCGCTATCTCATGCATTGCGCACAGGTGGGCGTTCGACCGAAGGCGTTGCGAGCGGTCGCCGCTCATCAGGTCAATCTGGTCCACCTTCTCGATTTGCGCGAAGGCGATCGTGTGGACAGGGCCCGCATCGAGGCCGCCGCCGAGCAATGGTCGCTGCCCGG
>JAJEIW010000280.1 GCA_022828045.1 Acidimicrobiia bacterium
GCCGCAACACCGACCGCAAACCCCAGCACCGCCTCGCGCAGATCGCCCTCGCCGTCGCCTTGATCATCACCATCAAACTCATCGACCACCGAGACCGCTGGCAACCCCAATGACCCCACCTATTGGCGCATCCTCTAAGCCGCCGGTTTCTGCTCGGCTACTCGTCTGTATGCGACTTGAGCCACGCCACGTCCGACTTGAGCCACGCCACGTCCGACTTGAGCCACGCCACGTCCGACTTGAGACCCGCTATTGCCTGCTTGACTTCTGAAACGTCGCGGCCCAGTGCATCGATCTTTGCGTCGACACGGCTCGACCACCAGATGAACACGCTGACCAAGGGACCCGCCACAGCGGCGGCCATGGCCGCCAACGCACCGAGTTCAGCGGCGCTCACCGTGTACCTGCGAGGTCCGAATCGGCATGGCCTGACACTACAGACGGGCTTCTCACTCAGCGAGTTCTTTTTCGGGCCGTCACTTCGAGCGGAACGAGGCCTCCATCTCGTCGATGTCGAAGCCGCCGTGCGCCACGCCGTCGGTGGCGTACTCGTACAGCGCGGTCTTGAAGTAGAGGCTCAAGGCGCTCACTACAACGCTCACGGCGAGTACGCCGATCACGCCGACGGCGATGCCGATGTACAGGCCGATCCCGGGCACCAACATGGCGATCAGCACTGCGACGACGATGATCGGCAGGGCGATCACGAAGCCCAATATGCCGAACCCCGCCTGGGCGATGAGATTCTCGCCCCACGTACGGCGGACCAGTGACATGGAGTGCTTGACACTGGCGAACGACCGGTAGTCGTCGATGATGATGGCGGGCACGACGAGGTAGGTGGCCACGCCCCACGCCGCCTCGGCCAGGAACGTGAGCATCTGGCCCAGCCAGCCCAGGCGCTCTCGCAGGAAGCGCAGCACCAGCCCGACGGTCAACGTGATGAGCGCCCAGCCGAGCAGGCTCGGCAGCCGTGACGCCGCCTTGCCCATCGCACTGCGCACCGTGGGGTCGCCGCCGGTCATGCGCTCGTGCGCGCCGGCCACGAGCGCGCCTTCGAAGTACACCACCGTGGCCGTTGCCACGAAAGCGAACACGAGCCCGAGCACGACCGCGCTGCCTTGGACGCTCTCGGCGCCCCCGCTTGTATCGAAGCTACCGGTCACGAAGCCGACCACCGCCGCCGCAGCGGCGATGGCCAGGATGGTCAGCAGGCTGAGGACGGGCAGCCACAGCAGCTCACGGTCCTGTTTCAGCAGCGACCATGAGTTCTTGGTCAGCCGCCAAGTGTTGGCAAATCGGCCCATGGAGATGCTCCTCGCCTCCTCAGCCCCGCAGGCGGATCGATGGCGAACGCCTGCGTCGCGGCTGGTGATCTGTGCACGGCCGAGCGTACTCAGCCCGCGCGACACCGGATCGTCAGTTTTGTGAACGCGCTGCGACGGGCGGTTCGGCCTCAGCGGCCCGTTCGGTCCGTGCAGGCGCAGCGCGCGATCCGGCAGGCGTGCGGATCACCATGGCCACCGAGAACAGCACGACCGCGCCGCCCAGGAACTGCATGGGCGTGACCGGCTCGCCGTGGATGAGCCACGCCGTCCCCACGGCCACGATGTGCATGGCCAGCACGTACAGCGACGAGCGGGCCACCTCGATGTGACCGTGGCACCACGTCATCAGCACGTGACCGAACACCCCGGTCACGAAGGCCACGATCACGATCCACAGCCAGTCCAGCCCGCCGAACTCGAAGAACTGGCCCGGCGTCACCATCAGCACAGTGGGCGGGACCGCGGCCACGAACGACCAGAGATTGATGCCGGCCATCCACTCGATCGGGTCCACATCGGTGGACGCTCGGGCCATCCGGGTCAGCACGAAATAGACGGTGAACGTCAGCACCGACATCGCGGTGAGGAGCAGCCCGAACCCGCTGGCACGGAACTCGCCGCCGGCGCCCATGATCACGCCGACGGCACCGCCCACCCCGATCAGCGTGAACACGATCTGGCGAACGCTCACCCGGTCGCCGAAGATCGGGCCAACCAGCGCCAGGAGCATGGCCGGCTGCAAGGCCATCATCACCGACATCACCGAGATCGTGACTTGCTGCACCGCAGCGAAGACGAAGACCATGTTGATGCCGAAGGACAGACCCGGCAGCGCGGTCTGCCAGAACACCCGCCGAGACAGCCACCGCCCTCGGAGCGCCAGCACCGCGAGCAGGAACGGCGTGGACATGCCGAAGCGGATGAAGGCGCTCACCATCGCCGGCGCCGTGAGCAGCTTGGAGATGGGCGGTCCGAGGCCCCACGAGACGACCACGAGGCCCATGACCAGCAGCGGCAGTGCGCCGCCGGCGGTCCGCACCGTTGTGGCACCGGTCGCGGCGCCCCCAGCCGAGCCTTCGGCCGATGCGCGCCGCGTAACCGCCGCAACACCGTTGAGCGGCGCTTCGACACCGCCCACCGGGTCGATGGCCGACATGCACGTTGCCACTGCCGCAGTGCCGCTGAGCGGCGCGTCGAGGGGACCCGGCCGGTCGGTGACCGGCTCTACATGGAAGACAGCTCCGGCACCGGACGGGGCGGCTGGTCCGTTGCCGCTCGCCGCTGCCTGCCGACCCGCGCCCCTCACGCCAACGAGGCTACGGCTGCCAGGCGATGCCAACGCTGGCTCGATACCCCGTGCGGCGAGCCGTGTCGCAGCGGCCCAATACCCTGCGAGGCTGAACCCGCCAGCGGAGCAAGGCTCTGGACGGCTGTACGCAGCGAAGCCGAGGAGGCCAACATGAACGACGACGCCAGCGCCGACAGCTCGGGAGCCGGGGTGAGCCTGCCGCCCCAGTGGTCGGCCGACCTGAGCGGTCAGACAGCATTCGTCACCGGCACGACATCGGGTCTCGGCCGCCGTTTCGCCACCGTGCTGGCTGCCTGCGGGGCCAGCGTGGCTATCTGCGGCCGGCGTGTGGAGCGGCTGAATGCCCTGGCGGCCGAGCTGGAGGCCGACGGCGCCACCGTGCT
>JAJEIW010000086.1 GCA_022828045.1 Acidimicrobiia bacterium
ACCCCGATCGAGCGGATCACCCCCACCGGCATCCAGACCTCCGATCAGCACTACGAGTTCGACCTGATCGTGTACGCCACCGGCTTCGACGCCATGACCGGCGCGTTCGACCGCATCGACTTCCGGGGCAGCGGCGGTCAGCGGCTGGCTGACAAGTGGTCCGACGGCCCGATCACCTTCTTGGGAATGATGGTCAACGGCTTCCCGAACCTGCTCACGATCGCCGGCCCGCAGAGCGGCTCAGCCTCCACCAACTACCCCCGGGGCATCGAGATCGGCGTCGAGTGGATCACCGGCCTGTTGGACTTCGTCTGGGAGAACGGCCACACCCGCTTCGAGGCCGACGCGGACGCCGAGCGGGAGTGGACCAACCACGTCATCGAGATGTACTCCATGATGCTGATGCGCAAGGCGCAGGGCTGGTTCACCGGCTACAACTCGAACATCGACGGCCACGAAGCGGGCACGATCCGGTACTTCGTGTACAACGGCGGCGCCCCCAAGTACAAGCGCCGCATCGACGAGGTCGCCGACGGCAACTACCAGGAAGTCGCCTTCAGCACCGAACGGAAGCTGGCAGCCACCTCGTAGCGCTGCGCTCGATCAGCAGCAGCGGCCCTGAGGCACCGCGGCCGCCGGACGGGTGTGGTCTCAGGGGCAGTTGGTGGCTACTCTCCGGCCGTTGCACACCAGAGCTGCGGCCCGGATCATCACTCACGCCTAGCGCCGCAATCGGAGGATCACCCGTCCCATGAGCATGATCGGCACGCGCGTCGTGCGCAAGGAAGACCCTGCCTACCTGACCGTCGGCGGCACCTACGTCGACGACGTGGACTGCCCGGGCGCGCTGCACGCGGTGTTCGTCCGCTCGGTGATGGCCCACGCGGACATCACTGCCATCCACACCGCCGACGCGGCCGAGATGCCGGGCGTGGTCGGTGTGTACACCGCGGCCGATCTCGAGCTCAGCGCCGATCCACCCTCGATGCCGGTGCTGAACCAGCAGATGCTGCGCTCGCCGCTGGCGACGGACCGGGTGCGCTACGTGGGCGATCCCTTCGCCGTGGTGGTCGCGGAGTCGCGTCATGCAGCCACCGATGCCGCCGAGTTGGTGTACGCCGACTACGAACCGCTCGACGCGGTCATCGATACCGCCGAGGCGGCCGGCAACGACAAGCTGCTGTTTCCCGAGGCGGGCACCAACACGGTGTTCGCCATCCCCCGCGGCGACGAGGACGGGCTGTTCGACGACTGCGAGATCACCGTCGAGCTGGCGTTCGACAATCCCCGCCTGAGCGGCGCCCCGATCGAGCCGCGTGGCGCGCTCGCCTCGTGGGATCCCGCCGAGCAGCGCCTCACCTACTGGGCATGCACCCAGTTCCCGCACCGCTCACGAGACGTCCTCGCCGCATATTGCAGCTTGGACCAAGACCAGGTGCACGTGATCACGCCTGATGTCGGCGGCGGCTTCGGCACCAAGAACGCCAACTACGTCGAGGACTTCGTCGTAGCCCGGCTCACCTGCCGCCTCGAACGGCCGGTCCGCTGGACCGAGACGCGTTCGGAGAGCATGCTCGGCCTAGCGCACGGACGGGCGATCTCCTACGTGGCCCGGCTCGGCGGCAGCCGCGACGGCAACATCACGGCGTACTCGGTGGACGCGCTGCAGGACTCGGGCGCCTACCCGATGATCGGCGCGCTGCTGCCGATGTTCGTGCGGATGGTGGCGAGCGGCGTGTACGACATCGACAAGGTGTCGGTCAACACCAACTCGGTCACGACGAACACGGCGCCCATCGGCGCATACCGGGGCGCGGGGCGGCCCGAAGCGACGCTGGCGATCGAACGGATGATGGACGTGTTCGCGGCCGAGATCGGGATGGACCCCAGCGAACTGCGCCGCCGCAACTTCATCCCGCCCGAGTCGTTCCCGTTCACGACCCCCACCGGCAGCGAGATGGACTCGGGCGAGTACGCCAAGGCCCTCGACGCGGTCATCGAGGCCGCGGACTACCCGGCATTGCGGGCCGAGCAGCAGCGGCGGCTGTCTCAGGGAGACACCAAGCTGCTCGGCCTCGGCTGGTGCGCCTACGTGGAGATCTCCAACCCCGTCGTCGGCCCGGAGTTCGGCAGCATGGAGGTCCGTCCCGACGGCTCGGCGCTGGTGCTAACGGGTTCGTCGAACCACGGCCAGGGACACCACACGGCCTACGCGCAGATCGCCAGCGATGCCACCGGCATTCCATTCGAGCGGATCGAGGTGCGCCACGGAGACACCGACGAGGTGAAGCGCGGCGGCGGCACCGGCGGCTCGCGTTCGCTCCAGTCGGGCGGGGTTGCTGTCTTCGAGGCCGCCGAAGCGGTTGTCGAAGCGGCCAAGCAGGCAGCGGCCGCGATGCTCGAAGCCGACCCTGCCGACATCGTGCTCGACGCCGATGCGGGCACGTTCGCCGTTGCAGGCACACCCGCCCGCTCGCTCGACTGGGCCCAAGTCGCGGCGCACGTCAACGAGTCCGACGGCCGTGAGCTGCAGGCCGAGAGCGACTTCCAGCCGCCGGGCGCCACCTTCCCCTTCGGGGTGCAGCTCTCGGTCGTGGAGGTGGACCGCGACACCGGCCAGGTCACCGCGCTGCGCCACGTCACCTGTGACGACGCCGGCGTCATCGTGAACCCGATGATCGTGGAAGGCCAGGTGCACGGCGGCGTGGCCTCCGGTATCGCCCACGCGCTCGGCGAGGTGTTCGTCTACGACGACGACGGCAACCCGCTGACCGGCAACTTCATGGATTACGCCATTGCCTCAGCAGCCGAACTGCCGAGCTTCGAGCGGATTCCCATGGAGACACCGACCGATCGCAACCCCCTCGGCGTGAAGGGCATCGGCGAGTCGGGCACCATCGGCGCCACGCCGGCCGTGCAGAACGCCGTGATCGATGCGCTGTCGCACCTCGGCGTGCGCCACATCGAGCTGCCCTGCACTGCCGAGCGCGTCTGGCAGCACCTGCAGGCAAGCTAGCGGCGGCCCCGCCTCTCGTCGGGAGCGACGGCTGACTCATCTCTGTTCGCGCGTGTTGAGCCCGCTCGCCAGCACCGTGACAAGAGCCAGCACGCCGATTGCGGCCGAGGCCAGGTAGGCGAACGTCGGGCTGACCGTGAACACCGGCAGCCAGACCACCGAGCCGACGGCGTGGCCCGCGAAGCGATGCGACAAGGTGAATGACAGGGCGCCCGCCCGGTTGTCAGGCGCAGCGACTGAGGCGAGCGATTGAAAGCTGACCACCACGGTCTGCGTCGCGGCGCCTGCGACGAACCAGATGACGGCGAGTGTCCACGTCGATCGAGCTGCCGGCAACATCGCCACGAGTCCCGAGCAGACGGCGATCGCCACGGTGGCTGCCTGCCGCCCTCCCCAGCGATCCAGCACGATCCCCCACAGCGGCGCGGCTGCCATTCCGGCGGCCCCGCCCGCGAACAGCAGCAGGCCGGCGCCGAATCCCGTCAGCCCGATGACATCGCGGCTGCTCAGGCCCACGAGCACACGCGCGCCGATGGGGCCGAGGGCGCTCAGCAGCGCGGTGGCAGCGAGCAGCAGCATCGGGCGGCGCAGCAAGGTGCGCAGCCGGGGAGGCGTGCCCAGCGCCTGGGCCCGCGCGGCTGGGCCGGCGCCCGCGTCGGCGGGTTTCGGCATCAGCACGGCGATGGCGGCACCGATGACGGCCGTCGCGAGGAACGCCAGACGCCAGTTCACATCGGCACTCAGGCCTCCCAGAATCGGCGCCATCAGCTGGCCGAGCGCCTGACCGGCCGCATAGCGGCCCACGATCCGACCGACGCCGGATGCGGCCACAGACTCGGTCAGCGCTGCCAGGAGCAGCGGCGTGATGAACGCGTTCATCGACCCTTGAGCGACGCGAGCCACCAGGAACCACAGGTAGGACGGAGCGATGGAGCACCCCGCTGTCGCGACGGCATACAGCGCGATTGCCGGGCGGAGTATCCGCGAGCGACCCCAACGGTCCGCGATCGTGCCCGACACCAGCAACAGCCCTGCGAACGGCAGGAGGTAACACAACAGTGCCCAGCCGAGCTGGCCGGTCGTGACCGAGTACGCGGTGCGCAGTTCGGGGAACATCGGCACCATCACGAAGGTGCCGAGCGGTCCCATCGAACCAGCGATGTACAGCAGCACCCGGCGCCACTCGCCGTTCACCGCCGTCCCCCGAGAGCAGTCGCGCGGAGAGGTGCGCCTTCTGGTTGTCGCACCTGTCGTTTCCCGCTCTTGTTCGCTGACGCTCACGGGCCGCTCGGGCCACGGCTTCGCCTCACGGCTCAGCCTCTGAGCCCGCGCACGCTACTGCGCAGCCGCTCGCAGGGCCCGAGCGCCTTCCAGCCGACTCATGACACACGGGCTCGCGCGTTGCATCGCCGCGCAACGACAGGGGACAGACATGGCTGCAGAAGTGACGATCAGCGCAGGACGGCTGGCCGGGGGCGACGACCCGCCCCGCGACCTCGTGGCCAACACCCACGAGGCGTGGGTGCGCTTTGCCGCCGACGGCAACCCGAATCACGCCGGACTGCCCGACTGGCCCCGCTGGAACGCAGAGACGCGCCCGACGATGCTGCTCGACGCCGAGTGCCGGCTGGCCAACCGCCCTGCCGACGACGAAGTCAGCCTCTGGGACGGCGTCCTGCAGCGGCAGCCAGAACTAGGTGAAACGGTGGCGAGACCGTTGTATGACGTTACGCACTGCGCTTTATTAGACTCAATGCATGACGCAATTGGTGGCACGAATTGACGACGGCCTGCTTGCCCAGATCGACGAACTCGTAGCGAGTGGGGACGCACGGTCCCGTTCCGATGCGGTGCGGCGAGCACTCGAAGAGATGCTCGACCGGCGGCGACGGCGCCAAGTCGGCGAGGCCATCGTCGACGCGTACCGCCGAATCCCCGAAACCGACGACGAGCTGGAATGGGCGGCGCACAGCACCCGGACGATGATCGCCGAGGAACCCTGGTGACACCTGCTCAGTGCGACGTCTGGTGGGCGGAGAGCGAGAACGAGGTTCGGCCGGTGCTCATCGTCACCCGCAACGAGGCGATCGGAGTGCTCAACAAGCTGGTCGTCGCCCCGATCACGCGTACTGTTCGGGGCATCCCGACCGAGGTAGCGCTCGACGCGGACGACGGTCTCCCCCACCCAAGCGCAGCTTCGTTCGACAACCTTCGCGTGGTGCTCAAGTCACACTTGACGGAGCGCATCAGCGCCTTGCCCCACCGCCGGCCTGAAGTCTGTGCGGCACTCGGCGCCATGGCGGACTGCTGACCAGCAAGGGCCTGTCAAACTCTGACAGTCCCGACTGGTCCACAAACTGTGGGCCAAATGGTCCATAAACTGTAGTCTGTAACTCCTAGAAGTTGTAGGTTGCATGGTCTGCGCGCTCGGCAGACAAGGGATCAGCGGGCTATGTCCGACACTCTCAAGCCTTCTGGCTATACAGCCCGCGTTACTGACGCTGCTGTTGCCGCCGCGCTCGGGGCAATGCCCACCGTCGTCATCGAGGGGCCGAGGGGCTGCGGCAAGACATGGACAGGTCGGCGGTTCGCTCTCAGCGAGGTCCTGTTCGACCGGGATCTGAACGCTCGGCGCTCTGTGTCAGTGGCACCAAGCCTCGCTCTCGACGGACCCGAACCACGGCTGCTCGACGAATGGCAGCTTGCTCCAGAGATCTGGAACCAGGTGCGGCACGCCAGCGATGAAGACCAGCGCAAGGGCCGGTTCATCCTCACCGGTTCGGCGGTCCCCGCCGATGACATCACCCGCCACTCCGGAGCCGGACGTATCGCACGAGTTCGAATGCGTCCGATGTCGCTGGCCGAGACCGGTGAGTCCACAGGCGACGTGTCAGTGGGTGCCTTGCTCGACGCGGCACCGGTGAACGCCCAGCGGCCGGAGGCAAGCTTCAACGACGTGGTCGACGCCCTCTGCCGCGGTGGCTGGCCGCAGCTGTCGGACCAGTCGGCCGCCGAGGCCCAATTGTTCTTGGACAACTACCTCGATGACGTGTGCCGCACCGATGTGGCAGCTGTGGACGACGTGGCGCGCGACCCAGCCGGGATAGCACGGCTGATCGCGTCCGTCGCACGCAACATCGCCACGACCACGTCGTTCTCCAAGCTCGCTGCGGAAGCCGCTGGCGACCGGCCGCTCAACCGCACTACAGCCACCGAATATCTGCGTGCGCTGGAACGGCTCTATGTCGTCGAGGACGCCCCAGCTTGGCGTTCCCATCTTCGCTCCCGCGCAACCTTGCGGGCTGCGCCCAAACGCCACTTTGCCGACCCGTCGCTCGCCGTCGCCGCCCTCGGGGGCAGCCCGCAGCGACTCCTCGCAGACCTTGAGGCGCTCGGCTTCCTCTTCGAGTCGCTGGTGATCAGAGATCTGCGCATCTACAGCCAGATCAACCGGGCATCCGTCTTCCACTATCGCGACAGTGACCAGCTCGAAGCCGACGCCGTCATCGAAGCCCGCGACGGCCGGTGGATCGCTGCGGAGATCAAGCTCGGTGGCGAGCGCGACATCGAGCAAGCCGCTCAATCATTGACGAGGCTGCGCGACAAGGTCGACACATCACGAACGGGCGAACCGTCCAAGCTGCTGATCATCACCGCGACCGGCTACGGCTACGACAGACCCGACGGCACGACGGTTGTTCCCATTACGGCGCTTGGACCTTGACGGCGTTGAGTTCGCCGACGGCGCACGCGACCGGTCAGGCGGTGGCGGCTGCTTGGACTGTGGTGGTGACTTCGGGCGCCAGGTCGAGGCCGTGGAAGTTCTGGAGTCGCTCGATGGTCTCGGCGTAGCGCTCGCGCTTTGCGGCCTCCCGCTCGGGGGCACGCTCGGCGAACTCGGGCATGACCTCGCGGGCAAACAGCTCCATTGACTCGCAGATGTCCTCGTGGCGATTGCGGCCCGCCTGGCTC
>JAJEIW010000016.1 GCA_022828045.1 Acidimicrobiia bacterium
CTCGGGAAGTGGCGCAGCCTGGTAGCGCACCTGCTTTGGGAGCAGGGGGTCGTGGGTTCAAATCCCGCCTTCCCGACTGCGGCGAAACAGGCACTTGGCTTCCCCCCAGATTTAGGAGGGGCGGTCAGTCGGTGTCGGCGATGTCGGTCTCGAAGTGGCGTGACCAGTTCCTCGCGGGCGGCCGGCGGGCGCTCGAGGCGGGTGCCCGTCATGGTCCCTCGGCGCGTGAGCAGCAGCTCGCTGCGGAGGTCGAGCAGCTGAACACGGCGCTGGGCGAGGCTCACATGGAGCTGCGGCTGTGGAAAAGGGGGGCTCGCTGCATGGGGTTTCGGCGAGCTCGACGCGCAGCGTCGGGCGGCGGGGCTGAGCGTGACCAGGTTCTGTGCTGTGACGGGTGTGCCCAGGGCGGCGTGGTACCGCTGGAAGCAGGCTGGCTCTGTGTCGAAGGGGCCGTGGCCGACGCCGGCCCAGGATGCCGTCGAGGCTGACGCGAAGACGCTGGCAGAGGATTGGGATGGGTGGGGGCACCGCAAGCTGGCCGAGCTCAAGCGCGTCGGGATCGGCTCGGTGGCGCCGGGCCCGGTGTCGGACTCGACGATGCACCGGGTGCTGGCCCGCAACGGCCTGTCGTTGCCGGCGAACTACGCCGGTGAAGTCCGGCGGCTCGCCGGAGCGCGCAAAGAAGCATTCATCTCGCCGCCGTCGAGACGGAACCGGCTGTGGCAGGCCGACTTCTCGGAGTTCGAGACCCACGCAGCGGGCAAATGGAACCTCGGCGGGGTGGTCGACTACTGGGCCAAGACCGCCCTGGCATGCGAGGCCAGCGTCACCAAGACCGCCGCCGACGCGATCGAGTTCCTCGAAGCCGCTCTCGCCGAGGTCGCAACGCTGTTGGGAACCAGCTGGACGGCCGATCTCGTTGACCCCCTCACCGGCGAGACCGGCACCCTGCGGCTCGTCACCGACAACGGCCCGTGCTTCAAGTCAGGGCGCTTCGCTGCCTGGATCGCATCCAAGCGCCACATCGCCCACACCCGCACACGCAACCGCGCCCCGTGGACCAACGGGGTCATCGAGCGCTTCTTCGGCGCCGCCAAATACGAGCACCTCTACCGCCGCGACATCACAGACGGCACCGAGCTCGCCGCCCAGGCCCACGCCTACCGGACGACCTACAACACGATCCGGCCCCACGAAGCCATCGCCATGGCCCGACCCATCGACCGCTACCGACAAACCCCGACCACCCAACCACCAGACGACGAAACCGCCCCAAAAACTTGACACGGGACAGTTCGCTCTGCGGCGGCTTTTACAAGCAGGGTTCGATCAGCGCATACTTCAATACGCGTCTTGCTGTGCTCGCTGCCGTCAATGAGCACCGGGAGCAGTTCGTGGCGTGGGCTGATGAGGGCTTCGACTTCCACTGCCTGGAGATCACGATTCCCAGTGTGCAGGCCGACGACGGGAACGAGGACCCGCCCTCGGCGAACACGGACCCGCTTCAGTGGTACATCCAGACTGAGACGGTCTCGTTGCAGCAGCATGCGCTCGAAACGCTGCTGAGGCTCTACATGTGCCTCATCGACGCTCACCACTGGTTCGACCCGCTTTCCGCTGTCACAGACCGCGACAACAGACTCGCGGAGCTTGTCGACCTGCATATCACGAAGAAGACGGCCCGCTCCATGCGTGCCGATGTCGGCTACCTGCTGCTCGGAACGCCCGAAGTGCCCGACGACGACCCCGAGCGGCTGGCGATCGTCGACAATCTTGTCGGCATCGTGGAGGTGCTCGCACGCGCATGGCTCGACGGCCGACGCCCTTACAACGCCATCAAGCACGGCCTGCTCGTGTCGCAAAGCAACGCATCGCTTCGTCTCGGGCGGACACCGGACGACCTGGTGGACATCGGAGGCGGCCCGAGCGTCGCCTACCTGAACCACACCAACTGGGCGTCGCCTGCCGCTGAGGGCGACGACGGCGGCAAGACGCGCCGCTGGACCATCGAGACACGCTGGATCATGTTCGACCAGGCCAGCAAGATCATCGCTGCGGCATGCGCGCTGATCGAGAGCCTGTGGTCCCTCGCGGTCGCACGCTGGTCCCAAGACGGCACCGACGACGTCCGATTCGCGTACCTCGACCCCGACAAGATCAACCCCAGAATGCCCCTCACCAGCGACACCGGACCGGGCGGACAGCAGATGTCATGGGGCCTGTTCACCGAGACCAAAGCAGGCTGAACGACAGGGCGACCGTTGACGCAAGTGGGTGCCGGATGCCATCGCTGCGCGAGCAACGCTGGGTTCACGACTACAACTCCCAGCAATCCTGCGCGGCAATAGGGCGCCCGCATCAAGCGCAAACAATCTCACGTGAACTGAGAGCAAGGCTAGATAGCGATGCAGATCGTCACTTACCCTCAAAGGCGCCGACAGCGACTGCGGCAGATCTTCTCCGTGAATACGGCGGTGATCATCGCAGCCGCAGGGTACGGGTACTACATGGGGAACCGTCTCCCGGGGGCGCTCGCGGACTCGTTGTCTGCCGGCGTCACCGTGAGCGCGATCGTCTACGCAGTCGGATTCGGCCTCACGCAGAGAGTGCGCGGCTCAGTATCTGCGAGCGAATTGCTCAACCGGGACCGGGAAATCATACGGTATGGCATCTCGGTGCTCCAGCGCGCAGTGGCCGTGACGGTCATCGTTCTCGCGTACATCGGCCTCAGCGGCAAGCTCTCAACTGATTCGTTCGTCGCACCGCTGTTCGCGGCCGCGAGTGCGTCGTCGCTTGCATGGCTTCTCTGCGGCATTCCGCGCGTGTTCCTGAGGCACGTCCACAACCTCACAGGCAGAGACGACGAAGAGCCCGATTTCGGCGGAATGTGGAAGAGTCCGCGCCTGCTGCGCCGCGAGGCAATCGAGAATCTCAAACAGACGGCTGACGGATGGCGCGCGAGCAATCTGAATCCCTTTGCAGCTCAAGATGCCGGGCCGATCTTTGTCGCGAGGGAACTGGCCATCAGATACGGAACCCTCCAAGCTGAAGCGTGCCTGCACTACACCCAACTGTGCGACTGTCCCGAACAAGCCGAAGCAGCCGACTGCGTGCATCGCATCAGATTCTGCCTGGACGAGATGAAACAGCTCCGCAGCCTAGAACGCGAGATGAGAACCATGCTGTCCAACGATCCCCAGTCTCGCCGGATGCTGATCCGACAGTAGGCAGGCGCCTGCCCTCGGCTCGGCTTGCTGCTGATCCTGGCTTCGTGGGCATGCCGGCTCGACGTTCGCTCTGACCGCGAAGCGTCAGTGAGGGTACGGAGCAGACCCAGCAATGTGGAACAGCCACTCGCGGGCGTCCGAATCGGCAGCGCGAATTGGCAGCTCGCCATCTGCTGCGGAGATCAGGCACGACGGCGCCGATAGCTCAGTTGATGGCGGCCTCGGCGGATTGAAGCTGTTCGACGATCCATCCGAACTCAGGGGCATCTCCGACGATCATGGTCTGCATGTCGGCATAGTCCCGTTCGATCTTCTCTCGCAATTGTGGTTGCGGAACGAGATGCACTGAACCGGGAACGGCTTCGTCGAATCGCTTCCAAGCCTGTTTGAAGGCTATGAGATTGTGCTCTCGCACTGCTGCGAGGAGTTCTCCGTCAGCCAGAGCTGACACGCCAGTAGACGTCGCAGTGATCATTGCTGCGTCGTAGTAGTGACGCGAGATGCGGTTCGTGTCTGTCGGCAGCCGTCGCTCGTCCCGATAACCGCAGTACGCACCGTGCAGTATGAGGAGTTTCTCCCAGTAGGTGCGTTGAGCCGAGAGCACCCTGACGTTGCCGATTGCGAGCGACTTATCGTGCAGCTCATCGTCGATGTACGCCGCGACGCTGCGGGTCTCGTGAGGCTCAAGTTCGGATCTGGCTCCCGCCTCGATCTTCACCGTCGGCGCCACATAGGAAACAGTTTCGGTCGGAAACAGAGTGGGGTACTCGACCAAGAGCGTCAGCGGGTCGCCTTGTTCAGCGGCGACGGTGCAGTGTCCCGCTGTCTTGCCAATCACATCGATCAGTGCGGTCCTCAGGTCTTCGGCAACGTAGCTGCTGCACGCCTCGACGAGATCCTTGAAGAGTGAATCTCGCTTTTTCTTCGACAAGTCGCCCGCTGTCGTCGGGTCCCGGTCTCCTGAGAAGCCAAGGCCGCCCGGATACACGACGAGGTCGATGTCTTCGGAGAAGCGATCGATCAGTCCGAATACCTTCGACAGCGATGTTCCCCCTTTGAACAGCAAGTCGGGGTGCCCTTCGGGCAGTCCGTTGAACAGCGCGTCAAGAACGACACAAACCCAGAGATCCTTCTCCACGTAGCCGGACGGCGTGTTCAGACGAGCAGCGGTCACATCGAATACATCACGCCGGTCCTGTTCGCCGAGCGAGAGGAACTCTGCGAATGCTTCGTTCATGCGACGCTCGCTTGATCGCTCACGATGTCTCTTGCAAGCGGCACCGCCCAGCCGGGAACGTCATCGATCTTCTGCCTGAGATCATCCTTTACCTCATCAGGGAGGCGGCGCCTGAGCTTCGCGACGATCTGAGCACCAGCGGCGGCCGGGCCGAGCCACTCCAGTGCCTGAACCACCGGAGCCGCCGGTCTCCCGGCCCACTGCATGATTTGGGGCCTGCCATGTCGGAACCAAACTGTCCTGCCGTCGATCTGCAACGATCTGGAGCGACCGTCGGTGACATAGCTGGATTTTGCCGGCACTGCGTTCGTGAGGCCCAGTTGGTTCGCGGCCGCCATCCCATCTGGCATGATTCGCGCTCCGTCTCGCCTCGCCAACGCCGAGACGGCGGCATCGATGTCGGCCGGTGCAGGCCGACCCAGCACACCGCTGAACCGCGGCATGTCGTAGATGCCGCACCCGATCCGGCGCAGCGTGCCGGCTTTGACCAAACGCGACAGTGCCTGATCGACGGCATCGCGGCTCCCTATATCCAAGAAGTCTCTAGGTGTGCACACCCAGGCTCCTGGACCGCGCGCTGCCATCGTATTCGTGATCCTGTCCGCCACAGATGCCATTCGCGATCTCTCCTCTTGCTGTGCACAGAGAATGTCAGAAATATATCTCTAATTTCTGACAAAATCAACATTTCGCTGTTTCCGTGTCCCTCCTGTCGGCGCTCTCGACCCGGAGCACCAGAACACGCCGCAAGGCTGTCGTCCGCGAGACGGCTCAACCGCAACATCAGACGCGCCGCCCGCCGCCGCTCTCGGTCGCACGTTCACCTCTGCCGCCCACTCAAGCGTTCTTGCCTGTGGCCATCCTCTGAATCGCCCCGAGTTTCGTGGAGGCTCTGTTCCTTGAGAGGATGGAGCGATG
>JAJEIW010000052.1 GCA_022828045.1 Acidimicrobiia bacterium
CGCCAATAGGTGGCGCAGATTTCAGCGTATTTCGTGCTTGAGGCTGGCCCCGGCTTCAAACCCGCAGGTCAGAGGACCAGAGAGCATGCAGATGGACACAGCGTTTTCGCAGGTCAGCACCTATTGGCGCATGCTCTAAGGGGGGTGGTGGGTGGTCATGTTAGGGGGAGTCGTCCTGGGTAGCGGATGGCGGGCTGGTTGATGCATTTGGTCCATCCTTGGGTTCGGGTGCCGGCTGTGCCGCCTCGGGTGGTGGTGATGTTGCGCACGGCGAGGTAGAGGAGTTTGATGGCGGCTCGTTCGTTGGGGAAGTGGCCGCGGTTCTTGGTGACCTTGCGGAGCTGCCGGTTGGTGTTCTCGATCCTGTTGGTGGTGTAGATCACTTTTCGGATGTCGGGGGGGGCAGCTCCGGGAGCGGGGTGAATTGCTCCCATTGGCGGCGCCGCATCTGGCCGATGGCTGGGTATCTGGCGCCGGTGCCGGCCTCGAACGCTTCCAGGGCCGCCTCGGCGGCGGCTGCGTCGGCGGCGGTGTGGACGGGCTTGAGGTCTTTGGCGATCTGGCGTCGGTCCTTCCCGCCGGCGTAGCTCATCGAGTTGCGCAGAAGATGCACGACGCAGACTCTTGTTGTCGACTTGGTTGTGGGGGGGGCAGTGTGTGCAGGGGTGCGTCGGCGGGGCCGACGTGGTGTCGGCGGTGTGCGGTGTGCGGCTGGGCTGTGGGTTCAGCGTCGAAGCGGTCGCTCTTGCGCGCCGCGGCCTGATGGCGGCCCCGGGCAGCGGCCGAGACTCTCGGGCTCACCGCGAACACCGCGATGCCCGCGCTGTGGAGCCGCTCGACGAGCAGTCCCCCGCTGCGCTCGATCGCGACTCCGGCGAGCTGTTCGTGATCGACGAGCAACCCGACGAGACCGTCGATGCCCGCCCGGTCATGAGCGAAACGCTGGCTGGCCAGCTCCCGCCCGAGGTTGCCGACGACTGCGGCCTGGTGATGAGCCCCGCCCCAGTCGATCCCGGCGAATGCTGCCATGTGCTGCCCTCCGTCAAGGTCCGCTCACCCGACTCGACAGACCGCCACCGTCACTCGTTCCAGCGCTCGCAGCGCAACTCCTGATCGCAGCTCGAGGCCCGCCACCAACGAGAGGAACAGGTCTGCGTCCGGACCTGTGAGGCCGGTCTGCACTGGTTCCCTCCCGCCGACGCGGATGACACCCCGAACCCTTCGGGACCCGCCCATGATGAACCAACGACGTCTGCGCGGTGGCCTTCGGCCAGGTGGCCCGGATCGAGGAGGGCAGGCCCCACAGCCCGTCGCAGCACACGACCGGCGCGTCAGCGAGGCCTCGGTTTGCGGGCTCGACCGGCATCGCCGCCCACTGGGTGGCGCCCTCCCCGCCTGTCGGGCCCAGCCACAGGCCCCCCACGTCGCGCTCGCCTTGGAGATCCACGCCGATCGCCACATACACGGGCCGGTTGGCGACCTGGGAGTCGCCGGCCTTGACGACGATCGCGTCGATCAGCAGCACCGCGTACACCGCTTCGAGCGGTGCGGTTCTGCCACACCGCCATGCCGGCCACGATCCCCTCGGTGATCTACCGGGATCGTCTCCCGGCTCACCGAGACGTCATAGATCTCCGCCAGATGGTCCTGGATCTCCCCGGTCGTGAGCCCCTTCGCATACAGGCTGATCACGTTGCCCGCCCGGCCGTCGAGACGGCGCCGGTGCTTGCGCCGCCGTCACAGGCTCGAAGGTCCCCGCCCGGTCACGGGGCACCCGAAGATCGACCTCGCCGATCTCGGTGGCGACCCGCTTGGGGGTCGACCCGTTGCGCGAGTTCCCCGAGCCTCTGCCCTCCGGAGCGTGACGCTCACAGCCCAGATGCCCGGTCATCTCGACCTCGAGACCGGTCTGGGGGCACCCGCCGCACCAGCCCGGTCAGCAGACCATCGTCGCCGGTCAGCCCCCACGCCCTCGGCGCGCGCCTGAACCACCAGCAGTTCGGCCCAGTCGGTCATCGCCGCCTCGCCGGCAGCCTCGCTCGCCGGCACAGCCGACATGCCAAGATCAGCCGCAGACATGACCCTCCCCAGCCCACAGCCCCCGGCCGCGGACCCTCAGACCACGCCCGATACACAAAATTCCCGAGTGTCACTGTCGGTCTTGCCAGGGCCTTCTGCCACGGGGTTACGGTCCGGCCTCTCGCTCGGCGGTGACTCGACAAGTTTTTGGCTTTGTGCCTGTTGTCAGACGTGTCGCGTCGAGTGTGGGGCCGGCAGGAGCGCTTCTGTCCAATAGGGAGCCTGAACGTCTCGACTCGGATGTGACGAAGCGACCCTGCCGTCCCGGATCCACCGGAGCATCACTTCCAGCAGGAGCACCCCATGACATCTGCGGTCGGGGGGATCGACCTCCACCAGGACACCTTCACCGTGGGGATCGTCGACGCCAACGGCGTCGAGGTGACCCACGAGAGCACCGCTGCCGGCTGCGCCGCGGCGATCGATCTGCTCGACGCGCACGGCGTCGAGCTGGTCGGGATCGAGGGCTCAGCGAAGTGGGGAGCCCATGTCGCGATCGCGCTTGCAGCGGAGCGCTTCGACGCATGCGAAGTGCCGCCGTCGCGCTCGGCCGCCCAGCGCCGCTCGCGGCGGCTCGACAAGACCGACGCCGTCGACGCGGTCGCGTCCGCGCGGGCGCTGCTGGCCGAGCCGACGCTGGGGCCCGTCCAGGCGCTGGAGGTCTTCGACCCGCTCGTCGCCGAGATCGAGGCCGTGCTCGAGCATCGCCGGGCGCTGGCAGCCGCACGCACGCTGGGTTTGCACCATGTCGCGGATCAGATCTCCAAGCTGCCCACCGAGATACGTGACCAGCTCACCAGCCACGGCAAGATCGAGAGCCGCCTGCGCCGCCTCGAACACCTCGACCCCGCCGCCTGCCCGGCCCCGCCGACAAATACCGCCTCGCGCAGCTCCAAGCGTTCATCGCCCAAGACCGCACAGCGCGCCGCGAGATCCGCCGCCTCGAACGTCTCATCGACGACCTGCTCGACCGCCACCGCACCACCCTGCGCGACGAACCCGGCATCGGCCCCATCGCCGCAGCCACCCTGCTGTGCGAGGTCGGCGACCCCGCACGGTTCGACCGCGAGACCAAACTCGCCCGCTGGTGCGGCACCGGCGCCGTCACCCTGTCCTCAGGCGAAGGCAGCGGCCAGCCCGCCAAGCACCGGCTCGACTTCAGAGGCAACCGGCGCATCAACTCCGTGCCGCACATCGCGTCGGTCACCCAGGCCCGCAGCCAGCCCGACGCCGCCGCCCTGCCTCACCCGCAAAACCGGCCAAGGCAAGACCCCACGCGAAGCCAGACGAGCCCACAAACGCCACCTCGCCAACCGCGTCATCCGCAGAATGCGGCGCGACGAAAAACACCGACAACAAGCCCGACATCACGCCGCCTGACCACCACACTTGACAAGGGAGCGTCCGAGTTCTCGGGCCGCGTTCAGCATTGCGGCAGTGACAGCGGGACGGCCGGCGCTGTGATGTTGTCGGGGTCGGCTGCGGGGTCGCCGACGGCCGCGGCTGCTGCGGTCAGCAGGGCGGGTCCGGCTGCGGCTGCGTGCACCCGGTCCAGCCGTCCGGGCCACAGGGCGCTGAACGGCCCCACTGTCTCGCCGGTCACCTCCACGCGCACCCAGCCCGGCTGGCCTGCGCCGAGACGGCGCGAAGCGTCGGCGCCGCTGTGGCACCAGTCGCTGCGCACCACCGACGCCCCCGGCGTCCACCAGCGCCATCCGGCTGCGCTCGCTGCCGCGGTGTGCGCGACTGCGTCGTGGGCAGCCTGCGCCATCGACAACGTGCCCGGATGCGGATCGACGCCCACATGGAGGCTGCCGTCGTGTGCAGAGGCCAGCCCGGCATCTTGCGCTGCGACCCACGCCGTCCGCAGCCCTGCCGACGCCGCCGCCTCGGCCTGCGCGCGTGCCCCGCTCACCACAAGCGCCTGCGCTGCGAGCACCACCAGCAGCACCACCATCGCCGGCCACAGGATCAGCAGCGGCAGCATCTCCCCACGCTCGCCGCGGCAGACGCCGCCCGACACGGACCGGCTGCTCGGCGGCCCAGCCAACATCACGACGGCGAGGTCCGCAACAGGCGGAACCGTTCACGTTCGCCGCGCACGCCTTGCAGGGCCGCACACCGGCAGCTTGCGCACCTCGACCCAGCCGCCGCCCACGCACGCCAGTCCCGCGTCACCGTCGCGGCCTGTCCGCGATGACCACGGTGTGCGCTCGCCTGTCGTGCCAGCCCTGGCCTGTCGCCTCACCGGCTCCGCGCAGGTACGACAGCTTCACGCCGAGCGCCATCGCCCAAGGCGCCATGAGTACGAGGGGGCCGGCCAACGCCAGCACTGACAGCACCAGCACCAGCGCCGGCAATGCGACCATGCCGAGCGCAACCACGCCCGCGAACGGAGCAGCAAACACCGCCAGCGGCAGCGCCGCGCGAATCCATGCGACGCGAGTGCTCAGCCTCGCCCCCGACTCCTGCTCAACCAAACGCAGCCCCAGAGCCCGCTTGCCCAAGGTGCGACCGAACCTTGCTTCGCAAACCCCGTGGTACACGCAGTCGGCCGTCGCCCACACGAACGGGAACATCACCACCCCGACTGGCAGGTAGGCGTCGGCGCCGAACAGCGACTCGCGCCCGTACACCACAGCCACGACCGCGGCCAGCAGCGCCGTAATGGACGAATCGACACCATGCGCCAGCAGCCTCGCCAGCAGCGAAGCCGCCGGCACCCGACGACCGTCATCGAACACAATCGGCGCGTCCGCGTCCGCGAAATCGGTCGAAACGCGTCCGAACGCCGCTGGTTCCCCTATCACATATCGCACTGCCTGCAGCAGCCGCGATGAGCTCAGTTGACAGGAATCTCCACGCGGTATTCATCTGCGCATTCCTCCAAGATCGCCCGGTCCCCAGAATCAGCAGCGCGGCACTGATCGATCAAGTGGTCTGCCCAAGGCTGGGGGGCACCGGGATGCCACTCGACCGGCACCGCATGCTCCGGATGCTCCCTCACGACCGCGCGAAACGCATCAACGAAATGGCGATGCCGTTCATTCAACAACTTGTCGCGTTCCCCGATCGCGAGCGTCGGGTAGTCGTCTGCATATTGGTGGCACCCATGCCGCAAATCGACGAACGACTCATAGTCCAAGCCGTATTCACTCTCATAGCGCTCGAACTCCGCGTCCCGCCCCGCGCGCAACGCTTGTCCGTCATTCTGGAGTCGTTCCGGGTCAATATTCGGATCTTCATAGAGCCTCACACCCGGATAACCTGCATCTGACGCGCACTCATCGAGCGCATCCCTGAAAGCAACACCGAGCGCTCCGTTCTCGCCAAGATGCCCCGGCAGATTCGCACGCGCCGCCGCGAGCACCAGCCACATCTGCAGCTCAAACCAGTAACGCTCTCTAGGGTGACCCTCTGCCTCGTTGTCGAACCAACGCTCTTTCTCCGCGCGCTCCAGGCCGGACTCGGCGTCTGTGCGATATTTGGCATAATAGTTCTCATCCGCCAAGAATGAATCTACGAACTCTTGAATGCCGAGATCCCCATCGGTGTACGCATACATCCCGTATGTCTGCTCTTCGCTGCCTCGGAGAACCCAATACGCAAGCGCTCCGGTCGTCAGCAATACCACGCCTGCCAAGGCTAGGAGCACTCGACCTGTACTTGCATGTAGCAGCTGTGGAATACGCATAACTGTTTCCTATCCGCTCCTGCATACTTAAGAAAAAACCCGATGTCTCACTTGGAATGATCATATCGAATGAGCCAGACCGGCACGCGCCCCACAGCTAAACTGATCACCGACGCGAGGCTCTCGCACTCTTCCACCGCACCTTTCGACTTGAGCATCCAACCGAAATGGTCTGAAGACTCGGGTGCGTTGGACTGGTTTGCTCTGCAGAGAGCCACAAGATCATTGCCCAAGCGGGCGTTTGCGTCGTCTCTGGCTGGCTTATCCCAGACGCCTCGTGGAGTGTCGTATTCATAGTGATTCAGCACTCGATGCAGGTTGCGCCAGTTGAAATCATGCCGCATGCACCCATATACGAACGGCACTTCGGTGCCGCCGATTCGCGGCAAGTAGCGCAGCTTGAATCCACCGAAGCTCGGATGATCCACGAGATTGAGCTCTTTGGCCACTTGGCTGACGATCGGCCAGTTCCCGGCCGGGATGCTGCATCGGTCTGTAGTGAACGGCAACCATGGGTAGTTGGGGCTTTCGGGGTAGAAGGGATCCTCAGCGCGGGTCTCGTCGGCGTCGGGGTGCGCGCCGTAGATGAGGCTGCCTCTCGCGTCGAGGAACGCGCCCAGCGTCATGCCCGTGCCGCCCAGCCCGGTGTTGCCGACATTCCTGACATCGGCGTAGGTCTTGTCCGCTGTCGGCAGTTCAGTGAGCAGTTCGTACCCCCATGCAGGTCGGGTCACGGCTTGGGACGACGCGATCTCGATGATGTATGTGCCAGCCGGAAGCGTTCGCTCGACGAGAAGCGACGCACCCGACTCGGTGCCGACACTGGCGATCAGTTTCAGCGCACGGTACTCGTCTCCGGAGGTGCTCGTCGGCGTCTTGTAACGCCACAGCGACAGCGACGGCGATCCGCCTGCGCGAAGGCCCGAGAGCGCGCCGAGTTCGTCGCTCAACTGCAGCAGCACCGGCAGTTCGTGTCGCAGCACGAACCGGTGGTACTTCGCCCGGCCTGTGTGAGTCAGGGAGGGGCAGTTCCGAGTCGAAGTCGCTGCATAGTCCCGGTAATGCCCCGATAGTTTCAGGCGCCTCCAGGCTCGCGAGCCGTGCAACGGCGACGGAACGCAGTCAGCGGCAAGATAGGTGTCCTGTGGGGTGCATGTGCCGCTGCTGCTCTGCATATGCCGGGGCGGGCATGCCGCCGTTACGGTGATGTTGTGCGTAGTGGTGCGGCCGGCGTGGGTGACAGAAACCGGGAGCGTCGTGCTGCCGGTGCGCTGGGGCGTGATCTCCAGTGCTGCGGCACCGTGCGCGGCTGTCACGGACGCATGCAGCCGCGACAAGTCAGGTGTCTGCGCGGTTGCCGCCGCCGTCGTTGGCCCGTAGGCGAATCGCAGCTTGCGTGCGTCGCCGACGAACGCGTCGACCGCTGCGGGAAGCCCACTGATGCGAGGGTCCTGATCGACGCCGACGCTCAGCTTGTAGCTGCCGGTCGCGTTAGACAGCGCCGTGGTCGCTTCGACCGTGTAGTTCCCTGCATCGAGCCAGACGTCGTCGAGACGGGTCGCATCGCCGTGGAGATTGTTGTGGCGGTGCAGCACTGCGCCGCCTGATCCGTGGTCCTCAAGCAGCATCAGGTAGGTGTCAAGTGCTGTGTCGCCGCTGGCTGCGGGTTCCAGGCCCAGCATCACCCATCCACCCGCGTCCAGCGTGAACGTATGCCAGCGTGCATGAAACGAGATGTTCCTCATCGGAAGCCGCTGCGCCGAGACACAGCGAGCGTCTGATGTCAGCGTGCGCACGACTGACTGGGTGCCGTGCGTCAGGCTCCCCAGAGCCGATGTGCAGTGCGATGTCGTGCGCGCCGTGAAGGTCTGAGTTGCAGTCGCGGCTGCCAAGCCCGCTTTGGTGCAGCGCGCGGTGATCCGGATGTCGCCGGTGCCTCTCACAGTCACAGCAACGTCACGGCGGCTGCCGGTCCTGCCGACCGAAGGTACACCAGCGATCCCTCCTGCGTTACTCGCACGGCACGACGCGTCTGCCGGCACCACGTCGAGGGTGCCGCTGATCAGCCCGGGGCCGTTGCGAGCCGTCGACGCGAAAGCGGTGATCCTCACCGGAGCCGCGCACTTGACGGCGACCCGCACTGTGCGCAACGCCGTTCCCCCCACCTTGGCAGACACGTCCACCGATGCATCCTTCGTGCATCGCAATGCCGCGGAGGCCGTCTGCGAGAAAACGACCGTATCTCCCACTACCGAAGCATCAAGCGGCCCGGGCACCTCTCCATGCACCGAAGCGCCCGCACGAGCCGACCAACCAATCACGACGCTAGCCGAAGCGCCCTGCGCCACCGCCCGAACCGGAAGCCGTCCCCCCACAGGCACGATGCACTCCACCAATGCGTCCACGTCGTCGGGCAGCGCATCATCGGACGGCCTGCACTCGTCGCCGTCCCCGGTGATCGTCAACGAGTTGACGGGTGTGAGTGCTGTGAGTGTGGTGGTGGCGGTGGCAGCGATGTAGCCGATGCGGCTGCATGCGACGGTGACGTCGACGGCACCGGGGCTGGCGAGGTTCGCGGTGAGGGTGCGCTGGCCGCCGTCGCCTGCGGTGACGGCGCCGGTGCGGGTGATGGGCCAGCACGAGGCGTCGGGCGGGAAGACGGTGAAGCGGTCCGTGACAGGGCCGCCGCCGACGCGTCGGCCGCCGTCGAGCCCGTCGATGCTCACGCCGAGGAACGCTTCCACCGCAAGCGTGTAGCCGCCGGTGCCGGCGGGCTGGGCGCTGGTGACCTCGACCGTGTAGCGGCCCGGCCCGGGCAGTGTC
>JAJEIW010000198.1 GCA_022828045.1 Acidimicrobiia bacterium
TCGTGCCCACGTTGACGTGAGGCTTGGTCCGCTCGAAACGCTCTTTTGCCATGTCGTACCCGCCTTTCGGGGTTCTGCTCGCCTATCGGGGGTGAGTGAGGTGCAGGGATGTCGTTTTTCTTTGTTTCTTCACCGTTCTGAACGGTGTGAGGCTAGGGATGCCGTAGCCCAGTTCCAATAGGCCCGGCCGATGTCGCCCGCAACGGGACCGCCCGCAGCCCGCCCGCAGCAGGCGGGGTCATTCGCCGCGGATGCGCTTGATGATCTCCTCGGCAATGCTGGGCGGAACTTGCTCGTAGTTGTCGAACTGCATGCTGTAGGTGGCGCGGCCCTGGGTGCGCGACCGCAAGTCGTTGGCGTAACCGAACATCTCCGACAGCGGCACCTTGGCATCGATCACCTGGTTGACGCCGCGCAGCTCCATCTGGCCGACACGTCCGCGCCGTGAGTTGAGGTCGCCGATGACGTCGCCCATGTAGTCCTCGGGCGTCACCACCTCGACCGACATGACCGGCTCCAGCAGGACCGGCCGCGCCAGCCGGGCGGCGTCGCGCATGGCCATCGTGCCGGCGATCTTGAACGCCATCTCCGAGGAGTCGACGTCGTGGTGGTTGCCGTCAATGAGATCGACCGACACATCCACCAACGGGAATCCTGCCAGCGGGCCGTTCTCCAGCGACGACTGCAGGCCCGCGTCGACCGAGCTGATGTACTCACGCGGGATCACGCCGCCACGGATGCTGTCCTCGAAGACGTAGCCCTCGCCCGGATCGGACGGCCGCAGATTGATGACTACCACCGCGTACTGGCCTGAACCGCCGGTCTGCTTGATGTGGCGGTACTCGAACTTGTTCACCGGCGCGGTGATCGTCTCGCGGTAGGCCACCTGCGGCTTGCCGATGGACGCGTCCACCTTGAACTCCCGCAGCATCCGGTCGACGAGCACCTCGAGGTGCAGCTCGCCCATGCCCGAGATCACGGTCTGGCCGGTCTCATGATCGGTCTTGACCTGGAAGGTGGGGTCTTCCTCGCTCAGCGCCGTCAGTGCCCGGCCCAGCTTGTCCTGGTCGCCCTTGGACTTCGGCTCCACAGCGACATGCACGACGGGGTCGGGAAAGTCGAGTTGCTCGAGCACGATCGGCTTGGACGAATCGCACAGCGTGTCGCCGGTGCGGGTGTTCTTCAGCCCGATGCCGGCGACGATGTCGCCGGTCGCGATGTTCTCGCGGTCTTCGCGGTTGTTGGCGTGCATCTGCAGGATGCGCCCGATGCGCTCGCGGTTGCCCGTGGTGGTGTTGAGCACCTGGCCGCCGCGTTCGAAGCTCCCGCTGTACACCCGGAAGTAGGTCAGCTTGCCAACGTGGGGATCGGTCATGATCTTGAACGCGAGTGCCGCGAACGGCTCGTCATCGCTCGGCTTGCGCTCGAGCTCCTCGCTGCCGTTGAGCGAACTCCCGCCGATCGCGGGGATGTCCACCGGCGAGGGCAGGTACATCGTCACCGCATCGAGCAACGGCTGCACGCCCTTGTTCTTGAAGGCGCTGCCGGTGAGCACCGGCACGATCTGCCCGCCGATCGTGCCCTGGCGGATCGCGCGGCGCACGGTGGCAACGTCGACGTCGGTGCCTTCGAGGTACGCCAGCATGATGTCCTCGTCGACATCGGCCAGGCGCTCGAGTAGCAGGCTGCGGTATTCGGCCGCCTGATCGGCTAGGTCGGCGGGAATCTCGATGGTGTCGTAGCTGGCGCCGAGGTCGTCGCCCTTCCAGACCAGCGCGTTCATCTCGACGAGGTCGACGACGCCCTCGAAGCCAGCCTCGATGCCGATGGGCAGCTGCAGCACGGCCGTGTTGGGGGTCAGCCGATCCTCGATGCTGGCCAGCGAACCGAAGAACGACGCGCCCGTGCGGTCCAGCTTGTTGATGAAGCACATGCGGGGCACGCCGTAGCGGTCAGCCTGCCGCCAGACAGTCTCGGTCTGCGGCTCGACGCCGGCGACGCCGTCGAAGACCGCAACGGCCCCGTCCAGCACCCGCAGCGAGCGCTCCACCTCGACGGTGAAGTCGACGTGGCCCGGGGTGTCGATGATGTTGATGACGTGGTCGCTCCAGTGGCAGGTGGTGGCGGCCGAGGTGATGGTGATGCCGCGCTCCTGCTCCTGCTCCATCCAGTCCATCGTGGCGGCGCCGTCGTGGACCTCGCCGATCTTGTAGTTGACGCCGGTGTAGTAGAGGATCCGTTCGGTCACCGTGGTCTTGCCCGCATCGATGTGGGCCATGATACCGATGTTGCGGACGCGGCCGAGAGGTTGGGTTCGAGCCATTTCAGACGTGCCTCAATTGATCAGGTATGCCGATCAGATCACCAGCGGTAATGCGCGAAGGCCTTGTTGGCCTCTGCCATGCGATGCGTGTCCTCGCGCCGCTTGGCCGCCGAGCCGGTGCCGTTGGAGGCATCCATCAGCTCGTTCGCAAGACGTTCGGACATGGTGCGCTCGCGGCGCTCGCGGGCGAAGCCCACGATCCAGCGGATCGCCAGGGCGGTGGCGCGGCGGGGCCGCACCTCGACCGGCACCTGGTACGTGGCACCGCCCACACGGCGGCTCTTCACCTCGACCTGGGGCCGGGTGTTGTCCACCGCGCGCTTGAGGATCTCGAGCGGCTCGCCGCCAGTGCGCTCGCCGACAAGGTCCATGGCGCTGTACACGATGCGCTCGGCCAGCGAACGCTTGCCGCGGCGCAGCACCTTGTTGATGAACTGGGTGACCAGAGTCGACTCGTAGACGGGATCGGGGTCGATGTGACGGCGAGGAGCTGCGCCTCGGCGTGGCATGTCAGGACTCTCGCTTGGCGCCGTAGCGCGAGCGCGCTTGCCGACGGGAGTTCACGCCCGAAGCATCGAGTGCGCCCCGGATGATCTTGTAACGGACGCCGGGGAGATCCTTCACGCGGCCTCCGCGGACCAGCACGATGCTGTGCTCTTGGAGGTTGTGCCCCTCGCCGGGGATGTACGCCGTCACCTCGACACCGCTGGTGAGACGCACGCGGGCGACCTTGCGCAACGCCGAATTCGGCTTCTTCGGGGTGTGTGTGTACACGCGGGTACAGACCCCGCGCCGTTGCGGAGAACCCTTCAACGCAGGCGTGCGCACCTTCGTCGGCTTCGACTTGCGGCCCTTGCGGACCAGCTGCTGGATCGTCGGCACGAAGACCTCTACGGGTTGGGCTGTCAGCGGGACAGGCTCATGAACGGGAGTCGGCAGATCTGCACGCCACCCCACCGGTGACGCGCCGAAACCGGCAGTCAAGGCTAGGCAGCGCGCCCCAGTGCCACAACTGGCAACAGCACGCGCCGCGGTCGAATCAACTGGCGTCGACGATCGGCGCCACGTTGTCGTCGAGGCCATCCCCGTCGGGATCGGTCTCCTCGCCGATCGAGGCCAGCCACGCTGCGGGGTCCTGGGAGTCTTCGGACGACCAGAACTCCATCGGCTCGTACTCGGGTGCGACCGTGTCGATGTTGCGGTACACGTCCTGACCGGTGCCGGCCGGAATGAGCTTGCCGATGATGATGTTCTCCTTGAGGCCCTTCAGCCCGTCGCGGCGCGACTCGATGGCGGCCTCGGTGAGCACACGAGTGGTCTCCTGGAACGACGCTGCCGACAGCCACGACTCGGTGGCCAGCGACGCCTTGGTGATACCCATGATGATCGGGCGACCCTCGGCGGGGCGGCGGCTCTGGGCCACCAGTTCGCGGTTGGCCTCGCGGTAGTTCCGCTGATCGACTTGCTCACCGGGCAGGAAGGGCGAATCACCTTGCTCGCCGACGAGCACTCGCCGGGTCATCTGGCGGACGATCAGCTCGATGTGCTTGTCGTGGATCGACACACCCTGCTCGCGGTACACCTTCTGCACCTCCGAGACGAGGTACTGCTGGGTCTCGCGTACGCCGCGGATCTCGATGAGCTCCTTGGGGTCGCGCGGGCCGTCCACGAGCGGGTCGCCCGCACGGATGTCCTGACCGTCGACCACGGCAAGCCGCGACATCGACGGGACCGTGTAGGTGTCCTCGGCACCGTCGTCGCCGATCACATCGATCTGGCGGCCCCGGCCGTCGTCCTCGCCGATGCGCACGACGCCCGAACGGCGAGCCAGCACGGCCTTGCCGCGCGGTGTGCGGGCCTCGAACAGCTCCACCACGCGCGGCAGACCGCCGGCGATGTTCTCGCCGCCGATGACACCGCCTGTGTGAAACGTCCGCATGGTCAGCTGAGTACCCGGCTCGCCGATGGACTGCGCCGCGACCACACCGACCGCTTCGCCCACCTCGATGAGCTTGCCCGTTGCCAGCGAGCCCCCGTAGGCCATCGCCGACACGCCGAACTCGGAGTCGTCGGTGAGCGGGGACAGCACGCGCACCCCGGTGACCTCGGGATCGTCACGCAGGGCGATCAGCTCGTCCTCGCCGATGAGGCGACCGGCTTCGAGCACGGTGCCGTCGCTGAGCGTCACCTCCGACGCCAAGCAACGGCTGAACAGCCGCGTGTCGAGGTGGGTGCGCTTGTCGGGGCGGTCAGCGAAGACATCCTCGATCCACAGCCCGTTCACGGGACCGGACCGCTCGAAGGGGTTCTCGCTGTTGATGATGAGTTCTTGGGCCACATCGACCAGGCGGCGGGTGAGATAGCCCGAGTCGGCGGTCCGCAGCGCCGTGTCGACGAGTCCCTTGCGGGCGCCGGGCGTGGAGATGAAGTACTCCAAGGTGGCGAGGCCCTCGCGGTAGGACGACTTGATCGGGCGGGGGATGATGTCGCCGCGGGGGTTGGCCACCAGGCCGCGGATCGCCGCGATCTGGCGCACCTGCATCATGTTCCCGCGGGCGCCGGACCCGACCATCATGTCGATCGGGTTGAACGTCGTGCGGGCCAGCTCGGACTCGAGCGAACGACGCACCTCGTCGGTGGCGTCGGTCCAGATCTCCACTTCCTTCTGGCGCCGCTCGCCATCGGTGATGATGCCGCGTCGGAACTGGGTCTCGACCCGCTCCGCCTCGCTCTCGTGCCGTTCGAGGATCTCGGCCTTGTCGGGCGGCGTGCGCACGTCATCGACCGAGATGGTCAGGCCCGATCGGCTCGCGTACTCGTAGCAGAGGTCCTTCATATTGTCGAGGCTGACGGCGATGTCGCTGGTGGAGTAGTTGTCCGACAGCGCTCGAACAATGCTGCCCATGTCGCCCTTGCGAACCGGCCGGTTCATGTATTCGAAGTCGGCCGGCAGCGCAGCGTTGAACAGCGCACGGCCCGCAGTGGTGGGCTCGTAGCCGCCGTTGCCGTCGCTGAGCTTGGGAGTGCGCCACTCGATCAGCTGGTGGAGCCCGATCTGGGACCCCTCGAGCGCCCGCTGGATCTGGTGCAGATGGCGGAAGACCGGGCGGGCGGCCCCGGCATCGGAGTCCTCGTCGCCGCGCCCGCGCCGCTCGGTCAGGTAGTAGCTGCCGATCAGCAGGTCCTGGCTGGGCACCGTCATCGGGCGGCCGTCCGCGGGGCTGAGAATGTTGTTGGCCGACAGCATCAGCACCCGGGCTTCGGCCTGAGCCTCCGAGGACAGCGGCAGGTGCACCGCCATCTGGTCGCCGTCGAAGTCTGCATTGAACGCGGCGCACACCAGCGGGTGAATCTGCACGGCCTTGCCTTCCACCAGCAGCGGCTCGAAGGCCTGTATGCCCAGCCGGTGCAGCGTGGGCGCCCGGTTCAGCAGCACCGGATGCTCCTTGATGACGTCCTCGAGCACATCCCAGACGTCAGCGCGGCGGCGCTCCACCATCCGCTTGGCCGACTTGATGTTCTGGGCGATCTCCGAATCCACCAGCCGCTTCATGACAAAGGGCTTGAACAGCTCGAGCGCCATCAGCTTGGGCAGCCCGCACTGGTGCAGACGCAGCGTGGGCCCCGCGACGATGACCGAGCGGCCCGAGTAGTCGACTCGCTTGCCGAGCAGGTTCTGGCGGAAGCGGCCCTGCTTGCCCTTGAGCATGTCCGACAGCGATTTCAGCGCCCGATTGCCGGGGCCTGTCACAGGCCGGCCCCGCCGGCCGTTGTCGAACAGCGCATCGACCGCTTCCTGCAGCATGCGCTTCTCGTTGTTGACGATGATCTCGGGTGCCCGCAGGTCCAACAGCCGCTTCAGGCGGTTGTTGCGGTTGATGACGCGCCGGTAGAGGTCGTTGAGGTCGGAGGTCGCGAAGCGACCGCCGTCGAGCTGCACCATCGGGCGCAGGTCGGGCGGGATGCACGGCACCGCGTCGAGAATCATCGCCCGCGGGTCGTTGATGCGCCGACCGTGCTCGTCGCGCCGGTTGAAGGCGCTCAGGATCTTGAGCCGCTTGATCGCCTTCTGCTTGCGCTGCGCAGACAGCGGGCGGCGACCGTCG
>JAJEIW010000103.1 GCA_022828045.1 Acidimicrobiia bacterium
CAAGGCCAGCACCATGCGCACCGCGTGGTCCTTCTGCTCAGGCGAATACCGCCTCGACGTCGCCGCCGGACGAATCTCTGCATCCATGAATCCCATGCTCGCTCCAATCTCTGGAGCCTGCGCAAAACCCAGAGTGAATCACTTTGTCGGGAGCGCGCAATTGCACTGCCAACTCAGCCATCAACGATTCGCGCAGAGCAGCACCGTCTCTTCGGGATGTGCTCGAACGCGTCACCGATCCAACACGGCCTTGACGCCCGCGAGCACCTGCCGTGGGGTCACCATCTGGTGCTTGATGGGGCCGACGTGCAGATGGCCGATGCGGGACTGCTCTCCGTCGAGCTGCAGGCCGTCGAGCAGGGGCGCCACCACACGGAAGAACGCGCGCAGCTCCCAGCGGGCCAGGTGCACTCCCAGGCAGAAGTGGGCGCCGTGGCCGAAGGCGAGGTGGTCGTTGGGCGTGCGCCCGATGTCGAAGCGGTAGGGCTCGGGGAACTGGCGCTCGTCGCGGTTGGCCGAGGGGTACCACACCCCCACGTGCTCGCCGGCTTTGATCGTGTGGCCTCGAAGCTCGGTGTCCTTGGTGCAGGTGCGGGCGAACTGGATGACCGGCGAGGTCCAGCGCAGGATCTCCTCCACGGCCGACTCCACGGCATCGGGGTCGTCGATGCGCTCGTTGAGCAGGTCGAGCTGGTCGCGGTGATCCAGCAGCGCGATCACCCCGCCGCTCGCTGCGTTGCGAGTGGTCTCGTTGCCCGCGGCGATCATCAAGCGCAGGTAGCCCACGAGCTGCTGCGGAGTCAGCGGGCCTGATTCGATCTCCGACCGCAGCAGGATGCTCACCAGGTCGCGGCCGTCGGTGCCGGCGCGCCGGCGCTGGGTGATCAGCCCGCCGATCCACGTGTCGAACTCGCGGATCATGCGCGCCCGCATCTCGTCGCGGGGCTCGCCGGGCCGGCAGAACCTCTCCAGATCGGGATCGTCGAACAGCACCGACGTCCAGGCGTGCATCTGCTCCCAGTCGTCCGCCGACACGCCCACCATCTCGCAGATGGCAGCCAGCGGCAGCTTCACCGCCAGGTCTTCTACGACGTCGGCGGTGCCCTCGTCGGCAACCTTGGTGATGAACTCGTCGGCGAAGCGCTGGGCGTGCAGCTCGAGCGACTCGGACCGGGCACGCATCGCCTTCGGGGTGAACTCCGGCACCACCAGCCGGCGCAGGTCCCAGTGGTCGGGCCGGTCCTTGAAGATGAAATCCGGCGGTTCGTCGGGATCCCAGCCGATCTCGATGGCCCGCTGGCGGTACTTGGTCCAGAAGCGGGCATCCCGGTCGGCGTCAGCCAGGCGCAGGCGGCCGCCGCCGTTGATGAACGTCTTGTTCTGGCCCGAGATCCACTTCACGTCCTCGTAGCGGGTGACGGCCCAGAACGGAACGATGTTGTCGCGCACGTACCAGTAGACGGGCGCCTCCTCGCGCAGCAGATCCCACTCGGCCCACGGGTAGCCCTCGGCGGCGTACCGCTCGGTGTCGTGGATGACCGCCTCGTCGACCTGCATCAACCCGTACCCCTGCTCGCCAATGACCGCCACGGTCGGCGTCAACGGTAGCCATGCACCCGGTCCCGGTGCCGGGGTGTTGCCGTGCCCGAATCGACAACTGGGGCGCGCTCGACGCAATACTGACCGCGTGGCCGACGCAGCCACGAAAGGCTGGGGCATCACATGAGCACGAGTTCTGACGCTGCGGATGGTTCAGGCGCCTTGCCGGTTGTCTGGTTCGACCGGCCTGCCGGCCGGCTGCAGCGCGAGCTGCTGGACGGCCGGGCCGAGATCGTCGATGTGCGAGGCGACGATCCGCTCGAAGGCATCGAACGGGCGCACGGCGCCATCGTGGGCGCCGCGATTCGCTACGACCGCACCGTGTACGAGCGTGCACCGCTGCTGAAGGTGATCGCCCGGGCCGGGATCGGATTCGACAATCTCGACCTCGACGATGCCACCGCGTTCGGCATCGCCGCCTGCAATACGCCCGACGGCCCGACGACATCCACCGCCGAGCACGCCGTTGCGCTGATCTTCGCCGTCACCAAGGGACTGAAGGAATCGGCCCTCCGGCTCGGCGCCGGCGAGGGCGACTACTGGGCACGCCACGGGCACCTCGAACTGGCCGGCTCGACGCTCGCCTTGCTCGGACTCGGACGCATCGGCGGCTCGGTGGCCCGGATGATGTCGGCGGTCGGCATGGAGATCGTGGCCTATGACCCCTACGCAGGCGACGAGCGCTTCGCCGAATTGGGCGCGCAGCGGGCTGCGACGCCCAGCGACGCGGTGGCCGGTGCGCATGTCGTGTCGGTGCACGCGCCGCTCAGCGATGCAACCCACCATCTCGTGAACGCCGAGCTGCTCGCTGCCATGCGCGACGGCGTCTATGTGGTGAACACGTCCCGCGGCGGCCTCGTCGACCAAGATGCCCTGCTGGCTGCCCTCGACGCGGGCAAGGTGCGCGGCGCCGGGCTGGACGTGACCGATCCCGAGCCGCTGCCACCGCACCATCCGCTGCTGGTGAACCGACCTGATGTGGTGGTCACGCCGCACATTGCGTCTGCGACAGTCGCCGGACGCCGCCGCATCTTCATCCATGCCGTCGACGAAGTGATGACCGCCCTCGGCGGCAACCAGCCGCCCAACATGCTCAACCCCCAAGCCTGGCCAGGTCGGGCACTCTGATCAGTCGATGGATCCTCGGGGGACGATCCATTCGCTTTGCTGGCCCGTCACTGACGCGATGAGGTCGAAGTCGCTGTCGTAGTGCAGCACCGTGAGGTCTTCGATCTCTGCGGCGGCTGCGATCAGCAAGTCGGGTATCGGGCGCCCCCGCAGCCCGTGCTCCGCGAGCAGACGCTGGGTCTGGCGCGCCCGGCGCACGTGCTCGGCCGATGTCTCGATCAAGCGCAGCTCGCCGACGCTGGCCGCCAGGGTCTCCCATTCGTCGATGTTGCGGGCCGAGAAGCCGATCTCGAGGTCGCTGATGCCGACACGTGCTGCGCGTCCGGCGACGACCAGCGGTTCGGCCACCGCGCGAACAGCGTCATGGGACAGCCTGGTCAGCGCACTGGTGTCAAGGAGGTGCGTCAGCGCCATGCGCGCTCGCGGTCTTCGAACTCGAAACTCGCGAGAGCGTCGAGCGCCGCGGCAACCCGCTCGCCTCGCACGGCGCATGCGGCCCGCAGCGCTGAGTTGACCGTGGCTTTGATGGTGTCGGTTCCCAGCTCGGCTCGAGCCGCCGACAGGGTCTCTTCGTCTAGATCGATCAGGTGCTTCGCCACGACCACGAGTATATATTCAGTTCATCACGTATATACAGACATCAGTGGCCCTGCGAGCGTGTCGGTCGCGAGCGGTGCAGTCGTCCGCCGGTGTCGTCGTCGGCTTCGCCGCCAGCGTCGGCGTCAGGGTCAGTGCCGGAGTCGGGGGCTGGATCGGAGTTGGTGGTGAGGTCATGACAGCATTTTTCATGTTAATTCATTTGGCATGATGCGGGTGCGGCGGTACGTTCTAGGATGTGGATGTGACCGCTTTGGCCCAAGTGCTGACGATGGTGCTGGCCGCGGTGGTGATCGTGTGGCACCAGCAGCGCACTGCCGACAAGATGCGTGCGGAGTTCCGCACCGAGATCGCCGGTCTCGACGCCAGGATCGACCAGCTGCGCGTCGAACTCACCGAAAAGCTCGACCAGCAGCGCGTCGAATTCGACACGAAGCTCGACCAGATGCGCGTCGAATTCACGGCGAGGTTCGACTTGATTCAGGCCGAGGTGGCTGCCAGCAGCCAGCGGCTGGCCCGCATCGAGGGCTTCTTGGGGATCGGGATCCCCGAGGAGGTCGCTGGTGCTGCCGCCGGCGCACGCTTTGCCGCCGCCGGCGCCAATGGCGGTTGAGAGTTCCGCGGCGGGGCGGCTGACGGCTTTCCTGCCTCGCGAGCCGGATGCCGACTCGCTGCTGGAGGGCTTCCTGGACTACACGGCCGAGATCGGCCTGGAGCTCTACCCCGCCCAAGAAGACGCCATCTTGGAGATCTTCGGGGGCAATCACGTCATCATCACCACGCCGACCGGTTCGGGCAAGTCGCTGGTGGGTCTCGCGGCGCATTTCGAGGCTGTGGCTCGGGGGCAGCGCAGCTACTACACCGCGCCGGTCAAGGCGCTCGTGTCGGAGAAGTTCTTCGCTCTCTGCGAGGAACTGGGGGCGGCGAACGTCGGCATGGTGACCGGCGACGGCGCTGTCAACCCCGACGCGCCGGTGGTCTGCTGCACGCAGGAGATCCTGGCCAACCTGGCGCTGCGCTCAGGTGCCGGCGCCCCGGTTGACAGCGTCGTCATGGACGAATTCCACTTCTATGCCGACCGCGACCGGGGCTGGGCATGGCAGGTGCCGCTGCTCGAGCTGAACCGCACCCAGATGATCCTGATGAGCGCCACGCTCGGCCCCACCCAGCGCTTCGCCGACGACCTGCAGCGGCGCTCTGGCCGCGAGGTCGCCACCGTGACCGGCGCCGAACGGCCGGTGCCGCTCACCTTCACCTACCGCGAGACCACGCTGCACCAGTCGCTCGAAGAGCTGCTGGAGCTGCGGCGGGCGCCCGCCTACATCGTCCACTTCACCCAGAGGGCTGCCACCGAGCGGGCACAGGCGCTCACGAGCCTCAACGTGCTCTCCAAGGACGAGAAGGCGCAGGTGGCCGCGGAGATCGTCGACTTCCGGTTCGACTCGCCGTTCGG
>JAJEIW010000187.1 GCA_022828045.1 Acidimicrobiia bacterium
ACCGACATCTGCGGCGGCTTCGTGATCGGCGACCCGACGGGCCCGGTCCGCCGCGGCGAGATCCAGGCGGCTGCCCTCGGCCTCGACGTCGACGTGGCCGATGCCGACGGCGCGTCGCTCGACGCGGGAACGCAGGGCGAGCTGGTGTGCCGCAACGCGTTCGTGTCGATGTCGCTGCAGTTCTGGCGCGACCCCGGCGACGCGCGCTACCGATCCGCGTACTTCGAGCGCTTCGAGGGCGTGTGGCATCACGGCGACTTCGCCGAATGGACGCCAGCCGGCGGCATGATCATCAGCGGGCGATACGACGCCACGCTGAATCCCGGCGGGGTGCGCATCGGCACCGCAGAGATCTACCGCCAGGTCGACCAGATCGACGAGGTGCTCGAGAGCGTGGTGATCGGCCAGCGAGTGCCTGCCAGCGGCGGGGCGACAGCCAGCAGCGATACCCGGGTCGTGCTGTTCGTGAAGCTGCGCGAGGGCGTGACGCTCAGCGACGAGCTGACCGGCAGGATCCGCTCGCAGATCCGTTCGGGAGCCTCGCCCCGCCACGTGCCCGCAGTGATCGCCCAAGTGCCGGCTATCCCGCGCACCCGTTCGGGGAAGCTCGTGGAGCTGGCGGTTCGAGACGTCGTCGAGGGCCGACCGGTGGCCAACGTCGAGGCCATCGACGATCCCGACGCGCTCGACCACTTCGCCGATCATCCGGCGCTCCGGACATAGCACGAGCGCATGCATGGAACCGTGAGCTTCCGACACTTGGCGCAGGCGGTTTCTTATTCTGGTCGGCAGGCACCGGCGCCGCCGATGTCGCTGTCCATCCAGAGCCATAGGAGGCTCGTCACATGACCCTCGCCAAGCCCGTCGCGATCTATCTCAAGCTCGTTGCCGCCGCGGTGGTCGTGAACTTCTTCGTGTATCCCTTCTACGGGCCCGGTGACGAGCCAGGCGATCCCGCCAACCTCGATGTGTGGCTCGTCTTGAACTGGTTCATGGCGGCCGCCCTGGCAGCAGCTCTGTTCACAACATGGCAGCGGCGGGCGGCGAATCCGCACGATCGCAGCGCCCGAGCCATGTTCGTGGCCACGGTCGTCATGACCATCGCCTTCGTGCCCAACTGGTTCTCAGCGACATGGGCGCACGGTGGCGACGGCACCATCTGGCACATCATCGACACCACGATGCCCGTGCTGCTGTGGATCGAAGGGCATCGCCTCTGGAAGTCGTCCTAGCGCACCAAACGGCAGCGGCCGCGAACTCGCAGCACGCTAGAACAGTGATTCGTCAGTGCGGCGCAGGCCTTCGATGACCAGCACCGATGCAGCCGTCGCAGCCATAAGCACGACGGCGAGCGCCATGGCTTGACCCTGCAGCGTCTCCCCCGGCGTGCCGAGCAGCCGGAACAGCGCCAGCGGCGCAGTGAGCGTGTCGGGCCGCCGCGGCAGGAACGCAGTGGCACCGAACTCGCCGAGCGACACGGCGAAGGCGAACGCCGCGCCAACCGCCACTGCGCGTGACGCAATCGGAATATCGACCTCGCGGCGGGTGCGCAGAGGCGAGGCACCGAGCACCGATGCCGCCTCCCGCAGCCGGTCGTCGATCGAACGCAGCGTCGGCACCAGCGTGCGGACGACGAACGGCATCCCGACCAGGGCGTGCGCGACGGGAATGATCCACCACGCCGTGCGGAACTCCAAGGGAGGAGTGTCGAGCGCGAGCAGCATCCCGAGCCCCACGGTCACGGCAGACACTCCGAGCGGCAAGGTCAACCCCACATCGAACAGCCGTCGCAGCCATGCAGTGCCCCGAGTGCGGTTCGACCCGCCCCGCGGCCAACCGCGTCGTGCGGTGTCCGGCGGCAGCGGCCCCATCCCCAGTGCCGGGCTGCGCCTCGACGAGGCCGGTCGGCCGCCTACCACGACCGCCGATGCGAGCGCGCCGATTGCTGTGGCGATCGCTGTGGCGAGTACGGCGAATACGAGCGAGTGGCGCAGCGCAGCGAGCGCGGTCGTCGGCAGCATCTGCACACGATCGGCGAGCGCGACGAAATTGGCCACGCCGTAGCCGCTGCCCGTCGCGAATGACCGCTCCACCAGCGTCATGATCGGCACGCCCAGCAACACCACGGCGACGATGGCATTGACAGCGATCACGCTGCGCCGCCGTCGCGGCGCCATGCGTCCGGGCGCCCGTCGAGCCACCGCCCGGCGCCGCTCGGCAACGCCCGCCAGCGCGACCAGAGCCGCGACGGCGACGAGCTGGCACAGCGCCAGCGCGGAGGCCGTTGCGAAGTCGAGCCGCGTGATGGCGTACCGGTAGATCTCGGTCTCAACAGTGGCGCGTGCCGGGCCGCCGAGAATCAGGATCACCCCGAACGACGTGAACGAGAACAGGAACGTGACGGCCGCCGAGGCCGCAACCGCAGGCCGCAGAAGCGGCCAAGTCACGTGCCGGAACGCGCGCACCGGCGTCGCGCCGAGCACGGCTGCCGCATCCGCATTGCGACCGTCGAGGCCGGCCCACCACGAGCCCACCGTCCGCACCACCACGGCGTAGTTGAAAAAGACGTGCGCCAGCAGGATCGCCCACACGGTGTGGTGCAGCGACAGGGTGCCGCCGTCGAGACCGAATCGGTCGAAGACCGCTTCGAAGGCACCGGCCACCACCACTGTCGGCAGCACGAACGGAACAGTGATCACGGCACGGACGATCCGCCGTGTCCTGGGCCGCAGGCGTGCCAGCGCTGCCGCCGCAGGAATGCCGACCGCGAGGGTAAGGGCGGTCGACGCGACGGCCTGCCAGACCGTGAACCACATCACCCCGCGTATCGCGGAGCGCCCCAGCACGTCGCCGAGACTGCTGAGCCCGTCCGTCACCACCGTGAGCACTGGGTAAGCGAAGAACACCGCCAAGAAGGCGAACGGCGCGGCGGCAGCGAGTGCCCAACCGAGCACTGCCGCCACGGGGTGCCGCCGCAGCGGCCGGGTCTCCATCACATCGCCCGTCGGCTCAGCCTGTGGGCGGGCAGAACGGTCAGCGCAGCACGATCTCCACCCACCGCTCGGTCCACGCGTCACGGTTGGCCTCGATCTCTGCCGGGTCGAGCATCAGCGGGTTATCCGGCACCGCGGTGTGCTCGACGAACTCCGGCGGGAGCGTCGCACTCTCGATCACGGGGTACACGAACATGTTCAGCGGCACGTCGTTCTGCCACGTCTCGCTCAGCATGAAGTCGATGAGTGCCTGCGCACCGGCTTCGTTGTCGGTGCCCGACAGGATCCCGGCAAATTCGATCTGGCGGTAGCACGACTCGGTGATGACCCCAGTCGGGGCGGCATCGGTCGGCGGGTCGGCGTAGATCACCTCCGCCGGCGGGCTGGACGCATAGGACACGACCATTGATCGGTCGCCCCCACCAGCGACGAACTCGCCGTAATAGGCGTCCTCCCAGCCGGCGGTGACTGTGACGCCGTTGTTGCGCAGGTCCTCCCAGTAGAGCTCCCAGCCGTCGCCGAAGGCCGCGATGGTGGCGAGCAGGAAGGCCAGGCCCGGCGAGGAGGTCTCGGGGTGCTGCACCACCAGTTGGTCGGCGAACTCGGGGAATGTCAGCTCTTCGAGCGTGACCGGCTCCCACGGCACCGCATCCTTCCAGTAGTTGACGCACACGTCGCCGTAATCCACCGGGGTGACCCGGTGGCGCCCGTCGAGCTGGAAATCCTCGGGTACGCCGGCGAGCGCCGGTGACTCGTATCGCAGGAAGATGCCGGCGTCGAGACCGCGTTGGAGGAATGTGTTGTCGATGCCGAACAGCACGTCGCCCAGCGGCGCATCCTTGGTGAGGATCGCCTCGGCCACGAGCGTGCCGGTATCGCCGACTTCGAGCAGTTCGACGATCACCCCGGTCCGGGCCTCGAACTCGGCCAGGGTTCCGTCAGACAGGTTGAACGAGTCGTGGCTGATGAGCGTGACCGTAGTGCCCTCGATCGACGGCTCGGTTGTGGTCGCAGGCGTCGCATCCTGCGACGGGGACTCCGTCTCGGGAGGCGGCGCCGGAATGTCGGTTTCGGGGACGTCGTCGCTGCCGCACGCTGCAACGAGCAGCATCGCTGCTGCAACCGCAACAGCGCCGCGATACGGCTTGCGCAGTTGGTGGGTGGTCATGTGCTTCCTCCGCTGGCATTACCCAGATCAGGTTCTCGGGTCGGCGACCGCACTGCTGTCGCCCTCTCAGCCCCGTGGGCTCCCCGGTATGTGCTGTCGTCGCCACCCTACCGTGCGGCGCCGGTCGGCCGGTCTCGGAACCGGCCTCAGAACCAGCGCCGCGAGGTGCGCAGCGGTGTCAGCACCGGCGCCGTGGAGATCAGATCCAGCAGCTCCAGCTGGTCCTCGCTGAGATAACGGGTGCGGCCCGCGACCTCGGCGAGCGGCTGCAGGGCAATGCCCGTCGAGTGCACGCCGACCATGCATCCCGATGTGCCCTCCATGAGCACCTCGACCGCTCGGGCCCCGAGCCGGCTGCCAAGCAGCCGGTCGGCCGGCGTCGGCGGCCCGCCGCGCTGGATGTACCCCAGCACTGTCGTGCGCGTGTCGTAGCCCGTGCGCTCCGCCAGCAGATCGCCCACGAACTGCCCCATGCCGTCGAGGATCCGGTTGCCCCATTCGTCGGTGCCGGTGTCTGGCGCCTCGACGCTGCTGTCGGGAACAGCGCCCTCGGCGACCACCACGATCGACGCATTTCGGTCGCGGTGATGCCGTGCCATGAGGCGCTCGGCGATGCCGTCGATGTTGAACGGCGCTTCGGGCACGAGGATGGCGGCGGCGCCCCCAGCGATGCCCGCACCGGCCGCTATGTGGCCGGCTTGGCGGCCCATCACCTCGAGCACCATGATCCGGTTGTGCGACTCGGCGGTGGTGTGGAGCCGGTCGACCGCCTCGGTGGCGACTCCGAGCGCCGTGTTGAATCCGATGCAGACGTCGGTGCCCTCCACGTCGTTGTCGATCGTCTTGGGCACTGCGATCACCGGGAACCCGGCGTCGGAGAGCCGTGCGGCGGTGATCAGCGTGCCGTCGCCGCCGATCGTCACCAGCGCGTCCACGCCGTCGCGCTCGAGCTGCGCTATCAGCGGCGCCGCACCCTCGGTCTCGAGGCGTCGGCTGCTGCGAGAGGTGCCGAGCATCGTGCCGCCGCGTGGCAGGGCACCCCGCATCGCCTCGGAATCAAGCTTCACGCTGTCGCCGTCGAGCACGCCGTTCCAGCCGCGCCGGTAGCCGATGACGCTGCGGTCCAGCTCGTGGCCGGCCGCTCGAACGACTCCTCGGATCGCCGCGTTCAGGCCTGCGCAGTCGCCCCCGCCGGTGAGCACCCCGATTCGCACGGGCTCAAGCTAATCGGAGTGCTCACGGCCACTCGCGAGGGCCCATCGCCCGCAGATCCTGCGCTTGCCGCGAGGCAGTCCGACGGGTCGAACAATTGCGAGTCGCCGGCTGCTGGCGCAGGCGAACTCAGGCGGTGACGAGCACCCCGGCAGCTTCGAGCTGGTCGAGCCGTTGGTTGTCATATCCGAGCAGCCCGCCGATGACGTCACGGTTGTCGGCTCCGCGGGCTGCGACATGGCCGTCGGTGCCGATGCCTGAGCCGAGCGCCGGACGTGCGGGTACGGCGAAGCCCGAGGCGGTGTCGGCCAGCAACCCGCGATGCGTAGCCCAATCGGTTCCCGCCAGCTCGGTGAGGGAACGCATCTCGGCCACACTGAACGGAGTGCCCGCTTCGATGGCTTGCCGGAAGTCGTCCACGTCGGCGAAGCCTGCCGCCCACTGGGTCATCTCGTCGTACAGCTCGTAGCGGTTGGCCATGCGGGCTGCAGGCGTGGCGAATCGAGGATCATCAGCCAGCTCGGGCCGGCCCATCGCCTTGAGCAGGTCGTCGAACCACGCTGCGGGGTTGCCGGCGATGGCCCACACCCGCCCGTCGGGCAGCACCAAGATCGGGCATTCGTGGGCGAGGCCTGCGTTGGGCCCGTCCCAGCCGCCCGCCAGCTCCAGCGCCGACCACTCCTGGATGTACACCATCGCTTCCACCATGCACACGTCGATGTGGCCGCCCCGGCCCGTCCGTGCCGCCTTCACCAGCATGGCGTTGACGGTTGCAGCCGCCGACATCGCTGTCACGATGTCGCCCACCACCAGCGGCGGGTTCTCAGGTCGGGCGCCGGTCTCGCGGACGGCGTAGTCGATGTAGCCCGACTCCATGTGGCCGACAGGTGCGTATGCCCGCTTGTCGGCCCACGGACCGGTCTGGCCGAATCCGGTGACCGAGCAGTACACGAGTGCGGGGTGTGCGGCGCACATCTCGTCGGGCCCGAGCCCGAACTTGGCCATCACGCCGGGCCGGTAGTTCTCCACCACCGCATCGCAGCGGCCGACGAGTTCCCGCACCAGCTCCGGCGCCCCGGGCGCCCGCAGGTCGATCGAGCAGAAGCGCGTGCCGGCGTTCTGCTGGGAGAAGTACGGGTTGACGTCACCCGGGACATAGGGCGGGAACGTGCGACTCAGATCGCCGTCCGTCGGCTCGATCTTGATGACCTCTGCACCCATGTCGGCCATCATCCGGGTAGCCAACGGCCCGGCCACCACACGCGTGAAGTCCAACACCCGAATTCCCTCAAGCGGCCGCTCCCCCGCTGTGTCCCCGCTGCTGTCGCTCATAGCGCCGCGAATTCTGGCACGCCGACCCAGAACATTCAGGATCGGGAGATCGGACCGCTGCCCGACCGGCACCCGCTCGAGTCACGACATCACCGATCAGGCTCTGCCGCACAATCAGGAGACGTACGCAGGATGTGAGATCTGAGCATCGATGAGCCGCGGGCCGCTGTAGCTTCGAATGTGCATGAACCGGCTGTTCGGCTTCCTGGTCGTGCTGTGCTGTGTCGCCGCTTGCGGCACTTCGACGGACACCAGCGAGCCCACAGCCGACGGAGGAGCCGCGACCACGGCGACAGCACCCTCTGCCAGTACGGCTGCTGCAGAGCCGGCTATTCCCGCAGTCATCGAGCCTGTTGCTGATCGTTTGCCGGCTGATCCCGAGGCTCCGGCGGCTGAGTGGGTCGCGGGGGTCAACGCTGCTGGCTGGGACTTCCACCGGCACCTGGTCGGCAACGCGGTGTCGAGCCCCATGTCCATCGGCGTCGCCTTCAGCCTGAGCCGGGCCGGAGCGTCGCCTGACACCGCGGCAGTGCTCGACGAGATCTTCGGTTTCCCCGAACAGGGCAACCACAGCGCTGCCAACACCTTCGATCTTCTGCTGGCAAGGGCGTCGGCAGAGCCCAACACCATCGAAGTTGCCAACAGGCTGTTTCCCGACGACGGGTTCTCGCCGCTGCCCGAGTTCCTGCAAACCGCAGCAGCGCACTACGGCGCGATCATCCAGCCGGTCGACACAGCCGACGGCAACACCGCGGCCGCTGTCATCAACGACTGGGTGTCGGGACGCACCCGCGGCCTCATTCCCATGATCGTCGACCGGGCCACGGTCCAGGGCCAGGAACTGATCCTGGTCAACACCGTGTATCTCAAGGCCGACTGGAGCGCGCCGTTCTTGGCCGGCCTCACCCGCGACGGCCAGTTCACCACCGACGACGGCAACACGACGACAGTGCCGTTCATGCGCGACGGCGAAGCGATCACTCGTCGTTATGTCCGGCTCGACAACGCCGACGCCGTGGAGCTTCCGTATGTCGGCCGTGACTTGGCCATGTGGCTCATCGTCCCCCACGAATCCGACGGCCTCGCAGCCGTCGAAGCCTCGTTCGACGGCACCACTCTGGCGGGACTCGCCGACGCCGCGCAACAAGGGACCGTCGAACTCACCATGCCCAAGTGGGAACAGGCACTGCCTCCCGCAAATCTGTTCGACTGGCTGTGCCCGCAGGGGTTCTGCGCCGGCGCCGGATTCGACGGCATCGCCCCGGGCATCTTCATCACCTCGGCGCTGCACGCTGCCAAGGTGATCGTGGACGAGAAGGGCACCGAAGCTGCAGCGGCCACTTCCATGGCCGGCGACATGTCCTTGCCCCCGCCGCCCGACCTCACCGTCGTCGCCGACCGGCCCTTCCTGTGGGCAATCGTCCACAGCGAGACACGGGCCATCCTCTTCCTCGGCCGCCTCACCAACCCCACGCTGTAGATGAATCACCCCGAGTTTCGTGGGGGCTCTGGAGGCGCCTGAGTCTGGTGGATGCGTGACGCTGGTTGGCTCCAGAGGGTGTTGATGGGGGCTAGCCAGAGGCGGTCACCGATGGGGTGACAGTGGGGGCCGGTGTGCAGCAGCACGCCGATGCGGAAGGCGCCCGGCGCGTTGCGGTCGAGGCGGTCTCGCAGCCATCGGAGCGGTTTGAGGTGGTTCTCGCCGGGGTTGCCCGTTGCTTTGACCTCGACCGCTGCGACGGCGCCGTCGGGGCGTTCGAGCACGATGTCTGCTTCGTTGCCGTCGTAGTCGCGCAGGTGGTGAATTCGCACGCCCGCTGCGCCGGCGTTCTGCTGTGCCAGTTCGTTCACCACGAACGTTTCCAGCAGTGGGCCGGCGACTGTCGAGGTGGGTAAGGCCAAGGCGTCGGCGTCGATGCCCAGCAGCGCCGCTGCCATGCCGGTGTCGGCGAAGTGCAGCTTGGGCCGTCGGACGACGCGGGCGGCGTGCTTGCGCGACCACGCAGGCACCGCGTGGACCATGAACACGGTGCGGAGCCACGCGAAGTAGCGATCGAACGTGGAGCGATCGATGCCGAGCTGCCCGCAGGCCGCTTGGACGTTGAGTTCGCCTGCGGTGTTCGCTGCCGACCAGCGGACCAGCTCGACGAGTGCGTCGGCTCGGCGGATGTCGCCGAGCTCGGTGACGTCGCGCTGGATGACTGTCTCGAGGTAGCTGTCGTGCCAGCCTCGGCGCTGCTGTGGCGACAGTGCGACCGCCTCAGGAAAGCCGCCTCTGCACAAGCGACTCATGTACTGCGCGCGGTCTTCGGTCTCGCGTGGAGGCTCGACTTCGCAGGCGTCGAACCAGCCTGTGAGGTCGACCGGAGAGCTGCGGTCGAGTTCAGCCTGCGAGAAAGGGAACAGGCGCAAGATGCGTGCCCGGCCGGCCAGCGACTCGCTGATCGCAGGCACCGACAAGAAGTTCGTGGAGCCGGTCAGCAGGAACCGGCCCCGCTCGTCGGACTCGTCGACGAGACGTTTGACGGCCCGCACGACGCGGTCGCCGCCGACCTGCACCTCATCGACCACCGCTGGTGCCTGCAATCGGGACAGGTACGCCATCGGGTCGTCCAGTGCGGCAAGCCGCGATGCGTCGTCGTCGAGCGTCACGCACGAACCTGCACGCCGCTGCGCAACCTGACGCGCCAGCGTGGTCTTCCCCGACTGACGCGCGCCGTGCAGTACGACGACACGAGATGCCTCGAGCGAGTCGTCGAGCGTCGTTTCCAAGTGGCGTCTCACGTAGTCCACAGCCAGGAGGCTACCCGCTAACCATAAAGATTACGTGTATCTAATCAGAATTTTTACGTTCGTCTGACCATAATTTCCTCGAACGCATCGCCCCATATCTCGCGGCAGACCTCGTCGGCCGTGCGGCAGTTCAGAGCCGAGCGAGGACCACCGCGTCTGCTGAGAGGAACTGGGCCGCAGGCACGATCCGGCTATGTCCCGTGGAGTGGTGGGTTTGGGGTTGGCAGCATCACCGGCCGCGAACCCGAGGAGATCCTGCCGGGCCTGCGGGCACTGGCGGATGCCTGAACTCTGATGCTTCGCGGGCATCGTCACTCGACAACCTCTCGCGAACGGACAGCTAGCGTGCGGTTCGGTGAGCGACCAGCAGGCTTCTGGGCTGCGGAAGTTCTGGCGTGAGTGGTGGGGGCTGATCGTCGGCATCGTGATATTGCGGGTGGTCAGGTGGTTGACGGACTGGCCGTGGTGGTACACCGGACTGCCGCTCGCGGCCGTGTGCGTCGGTGTGCTGGCGTGGGAATGGCGGGTCGGCAGGTTGCGGTTTCGGAAATTCCGGCAACGTGGCGGCTAGCGGAGTCCGACGCGGATGATCCAGCTGCCGACTGCTGCGACTCGCACCGTGAACTTGCCTGGAGCGCAGCCGATCGTTGACCTGTGCTGCACTCTGGTCGATTCTGAGCTTGCAGCACGCATGCCTTCGGTGTCCGCGATGGCCTCGCCCTCTCGGGTGCATCAGCAATGCTCAAGCGCATGGACCACCCGGCCCTATAAGGGCCGGGTCTTCCATTTCTACCAACCGGATGGCCTCGCGAGTGTGCCGACGGGATCGGGCAGCTGGCAGCTCGTACCGCACAATTTGCCACTTTGAACACAAAAAAATTCGCGGATTTACGTGCAACATGATTCGCGGGTTCGAGCACGCGGTTCGCTAGCAGCGATCTCCCAGACAGCAGTGTCCCTTGGAGTGGTGGCGATCCGAGGATCGAAGAGCCGCCTTTCGCAAGGATCGATGTCAGTGCGCGAGGAGTTGGATGAGGTTGCCGCGTCCGTCGGCGACCAGGGCGCCACGGCGGGATGACCCGACGGTTCGAGGAGCAGCTCGACGTCTTGTCCCTCGGCACCGACGGTGAGCCGACGGTTACGTGATTCTCGTCGCTCGCGGGTCGGCGGTGCGATGCGGTGGTACGAGGGCGAAGGCTGCTCCGGCCTCAAGATCTTGGTGTCATCGACTGGGCTGGTGATTCACCCTGGGACGTTCCTAGCTGAAGCTGCTCGAGAGCGCCGACGTTCCGTGTGCGCCCGCGCTGGACATCACCGAAGTGTTCGATGACCCCTAGGTGAAGCACAACGAGACGGTGCTGACCCACCATCACCCCGTGGCGGGCCAGGTCCGCACTACCCGCTTCCCGGCCCGGTTCAGCAAGACGCCCACCGAGCTCGAGCGCCTGGCTCCGACCAAGGGCGAGCACACCGACGAGGTGCTGGCCGAGCTAGGCCGCTCCCCCGCCGAGATCGCCCAACTCCGCAACGACGGCATCGTCGCCTGAGCGGCCTCGACTGCCGGTCGCACCTGCGAGCCGGGCAGGCCGGTTGGCCCTAGATGGTTAGTTCCAAGGGTTAGTGGTCGTAGGGGGTGAGTGAGCGGCTGGGGCGGGTGTGCCGGTAGGTCTGGTTGTGCCAGATGGCTGCTGTGAGGGCGAGGAGTCGGGTGCCGATGCGTGCGGCGGCGCCGGGGCGGGTGCGTGCGTTGTGGCGTTCGAGGGTGAGCTGGCCTTTGAGGGTCCAGTTGACCGATTCGATGATCTGGCGCAGGGGCCCCAGGAACTGCTGGCCGGGCCGTGGGGTCTCGGCTCGGGTGGCGGGGCGGATGAGGGTGACGCCTGTGCTGTTGAGGCCGGCCTCGAAGTCGGTGCTGCGGCAGCCCTTGTCGGCGGTGAGGGTCTGGCCCGGCCGCGAGACGCCGGCCGTGTCGATCATGTCGGCGCACACTCCGCGTTCGTCGGCTTTCGCGTCGGCCAGCGCGTAGCTGATCGGCAGCCCTGAGGGAGTGGCGACCAGGTGCAGCCGCAGGCCCCAGAAATACCGCGAATGCGACGCGCAATACCCGTATCGGGCCCATCCGGCCAGCCCGGAGCGCTGCTGGGCGGCGCGGCTGCGTCCGCACTCGACCGAGGTGGAGTCCGCCAGCCAGATGTCGTCATGCCACGAATCGCACTCGCGTGCGAGGCATCCCATGACCCCGGCGATCATCTGTGCGCTGGCACGCAGCCGCCTGTTGAACCCCG
>JAJEIW010000035.1 GCA_022828045.1 Acidimicrobiia bacterium
GGTCAGAGCGCGCATGATGAAACCGGCCTCCACGGTCGTCAGGTCAAGGACGACCCCACCAATACACCGGGGAACCAGACGACCCGTGGACGGCCACCTATTGACGCGGCCTCTAAGGGTCCGCCGCGAGATAGGTCGCGCGTGTGCTGCGCTTGAAAGCCAAGTTCTCAGCCTCTTTTGCGACCGGGAACACTCGACTTGACCTGCGGCGGGCCCTAACGGTGCGGCCGATCGTCGTCAGGCGGCGGCGAGTTTTCCGGCCATGCAGGCTGCGTGCTCGGCGACGTCGATGAGGAACTGATCGACGAATCGCAGCGAGCCCTTCTGAGTTCGGCCGTAGAAGCCGGCTGTCGCACGAGCAGAAAGCGGCGTGGCACCTGCGAAATCGACGGCCTCCGCCAGGTGCTGATACCGCTCGTGACGTGGCCACAGCGAGAGGTCCACAGCTCGCACAGCCCCCCGGTCGCCATAGGCAGCCGTAGGCCACCGCTGGCCTCGCTGAAGCGGCTGGCCCTCGGACACGGGTGATCCCGGACTCGCAAGCCGTTCGCCGACCCACCGCGACACTCCCACGGTGACGGCATTCCCGACCAGCTTCCAGCGAGTGCCCTTCCGATTGGACGCCAGCGCCGCAGGCGCAGTCCAGCCGCGCTCGAAACCTTGCATCTGCTCCGCTTCCTCGATGGAAGGCGTGAGGATTCGCCCCCCAGCGAGGCCCGCCGGGTTCCAAATGGCCGGCGGTGACGGGATGCCGATGGTCGAGCCGTTCTTGAGTGTCGGTACGGCGTCTTTCGCCCAGCCGAGGCCGCGGTGGCCTTCAGTCCAGTAGAAGCCGAATGCGTCGTCTCGGAAATGGTCATCGCTGGGCTCCCCAGCCTCATCAGCGAACAGAACCGAGCGAGGGTCAAGATCGAGGGACGCGATGAAGATGACCCGCTGACGGCGCTGCGGCACCCCTGTGAACCGCGAGTCGACGAGTCGGTATGCCCAGCGGTAACCGAGCGCTTCGATCTCATCGACCAGATACCGCATGGCCTCGCCCTTGTTGAGCACGAGCATGTTGCGCACGTTCTCGAGCATCAGCAGCGGCACTCGGCGGCCCCGAAGAAGCCGGAACACCTCGGCGACGAGCCCCGAGGCCTCGCCCCCGATGCCTTGCATCCGTCCGGCCTGGGTGAGGTCGGTGCAGGGAAACCCTGCTGTCACCAGATCCACGTCGGGGAGGCGGTCCAGATCCTGCACGTCTCCCGCAATCGGCAGGCCTGGGAACCGATTGGCCAGCACTGCTTGGGCAGGCGCCCACGACTCGCACAGCAATTCGGTTCTCGCGCCAGCATCGTGCAGACCCAGTTCGATCCCGCCGATGCCTGCAAACAAGCCAGCCACGCTCAGTGAGCTGCGCGTCTCCACGCCACTCAAACTACATGCTTGCAACTCGGCACTGGCTGAAGCACCGCTGCTCGCTTGGACATCAAAGAGAGAACCGGCCACATGTCCACCGTACGAAGACCCTGTGACACGCACGCCACGACGACCACTGCATCAACCCTCTGAACAGCGGCGATTGCATGAGCACATCGGTGCCGTGAGCACCGCTCTGGCACGATGTGAGCATGCCGAGAGCCTGACACCCCTCAGGCCTCGGCGACAGCCTTAAGGTTCTCCAGCGACTGGGCGATGTTGCTGACCAGCAGGCTGTGGCGGTTCATCTTCTGGAAGAACTCCTGGTCGAGGATCGGCGAGTCGAAGCTCTCGGTGACCCGGCAGCCCAGCTCGGTCGCCTCGATTTCGTAGCGCCACAGCGTCTTGCGGCCGTCTGGGGCAGGCACCTCGAATGCCCACTCCCGGCCGGGCTCGGCAGCTACGACGACGCAGCCCGCATCCCACTTCATGTCGCCGGCCTGGTTGTAGCCCCGGAACTTCGCCCCGACCTCGGGACCGGTCGCTCCGTCTTCCCATTCGGACCGGTAGCACTCGGGGCTGATCTCGCTGACGCGGGACAGATCGGTCAGGATCCCGTACACGGCCTCGGGGCTCGCGGCGATGTCGATGCTGGCGCTGGCAGAGGTCTCGACCATGAGTGCTCTCCTGTCGGGAAGAAGTCCGGCGAGATGGTACCCACGCCGCCCCTGGCAACCGCGTTCGAGGAACTCTTGGGCCGGCAGGTCGCAGCGAACGGTCAGCCAGCACAGGCCAGTCGCTCACTACGCTGTCCCGGCCCGAGCACCCGAGAGCACCGAGCCTCCTGATGAGCCTTGCAACCGAGATCCCAGCCACTGGATCGAACGCGGTCACCGAGACACCGGCCGACTCGCCGGCGCAGGCTCTGGAGCACTTCGAGCGCCTCCTGGCGCTCGAAACCGACTGCTGGGACGTGAATGAGGCCATGCAGAGCGGGTCGCCCGGCTTTGTGCTGCTGCAGACCAACAGCGACCAAGCCAGCTTCGATGCGGGACACGTACCGGGCGCGATCTTCATGCACCACACGACGATCACCGAGGAGGCCCTGGCGCAGTACCCGCCGGACACGCTGTTCGTCGTGTACTGCGCCGGACCGCACTGCAACGCGGCAGACAAGGCGGCTGTCCGGATCGCCCGACTGGGCCGGCCAGTCAAGAAGATGATCGGCGGCGCTATCGGCTGGCTCGACGAGGGGTTCGCGTTGGTGGGAACACCCGCATAGAACGCAGTGGGTCACACCTCGAAGCTGAGCCCGGTGACCTGTTCTGACGCCTCCCACGTCTGCCGCTGCAGCTCTGGATCGCGTGAGCGGTCGCTGGATCCCACCAGCACCGGATGACCTCGCATCTCCCACAGACCGTCAGGCCCGTAGAACTCGCCGCCCGCAGCGGCAGGGTCGGTCGCAGCACGCAGCGTGGCCAAGGCCCCTGCCGCCGCACGGTGCTGCAGCGGACGGATCAGCGGCCGTATCAGCCCGATGAGCGGGAAGTCGCGCAGGATCTCCGTTTCGGCCCATCCAGGATGGGCCGCCAATGCGATGGTTTCCGCGCCGGCTGCGGCCAACCGGCGCTGCAGTTCGTGCGTGAACAGCAGGTTCGCCAGCTTCGAACGGCCGTAGGCGGCCGACTGGCTGCGACCCTGCTCCATTCCGAAGCGTTCGAAGTCAATCCGGGCGCGGTACCGGTGGGCGTTGCTGCTCACGGTGACGACCCGAGAGCCAGCGACTGGCAGCAGACGATCCAGCAGCAGGCCTGTCCACGCGAAGTGTCCAAGGTGGTTGGTGCCGAAGCGGATCTCGAACCCGTCG
>JAJEIW010000125.1 GCA_022828045.1 Acidimicrobiia bacterium
CAAGGCCAGCACCATGCGCACCGCGTGGTCCTTCTGCTCAGGCGAATACCGCCTCGACGTCGCCGCCGGACGAATCTCTGCATCCATGAATCCCATGCTCGCTCCAATCTCTGGAGCCTGCGCAAAACCCAGAGTGAATCAATCCGACGCATGTGGCGAGACGAACAACACCGCCTGAAAACCCAAATTCACGCCGCCTGACGACCACACTTGACAAGGGAGCGTCGGACAGTCCCACCCTTGCGGGATACGGATGGATGTCACAGTGGTTCACTACGATTCGGGTTGTGACGGTGCGCCGCAATCCCTCCGGACCCCCGGCGGACACGCCTGATCACGTTTGGCGGCGTCAGATGGACGCCGTCCGCGACCGCACAATTGCGCAGCGGCTTGAGGAATGGCGTCAGCTCAACGTGGCAGGTGCGGTCATGGAGGAGAGGTCGGTGCGAATGCGCCACCCCGATTACGACGACAGCGAGGTCTTCTTGGGTCTTGTCGTTGCCCGCTATGGCCCTGAGCTCGCCGGCGAAGTCTGGCCTGAGTCGGCGGGAATCGAACCCTGATCGATCTCACAGCCGCGCTGGAGCGCACGGTCCATGCCCTTGAGTCTGCCAGCCTGGACTACGTCGTGGTCGGCTCAACAGCCGCGGCGGCGTGGGGGACTCCCCGGATGACTCGCGATGTGGACATCGTGGTCCTGCTGGTACCCGATTCAGGCGAGGCGGTGCTCGAAGCGCTTCGGGGAAGCGAAGTCTACTTCCCGGAGTCAGAGGCCCATCGGGCGGTCACCTCCGGAGGCACCTTCAACGTCCTTCATCCCCAGAGCGGCGGTAAAGTCGACATCTTTGCCGTTCCGTCGGAAGACGCGTTCACCCAGTCCCGCATCGCTCGGCGAGTCCGCGCTGAAGTTCTCGGAATAGAAACATGGATCGCCGCGCCCGAAGACATCGTGTTGGCCAAGCTCCGGTGGCGCTTGGAGTCGCGCTCTGAGCGCCAATGGCGAGACTGCGTCGAAATCGCTGCCATCAACAATCTCGACGTCAGCTACATGCACCGATGGGCAGCCGAGCTGGGTGTCCAAGACGATCTGGCCGAACTGCTCGACAAACAGGCCTGATTCGCCTTGGGGGTCCATAGGGCAGGCGATGACCTGCGATATTGGAAACTTCTGGGAACTCTTGGCAAGTCTCTCGGGTGGAGCTAAGGGGAATTGAACCCCTGACCTCTTCCATGCCATGGAAGCGCTCTACCGACTGAGCTATAGCCCCGAGGCTCCACGACGATACCAGTGCGCTGCTCAGAACTGAGAGTGCATCGACGGGGCAATTCGGCGCGCGGGCGGGGCGCTGCGGGCATATCGTCGGGCACATGAGCATCCCCGTGGAGCCCGGTGACATCGGCAAGCAGATGGAACAGTTCGGCAACGCTGCGTACGTGCTGACGGTGCGGGACGACGCAACCCCGCACATCGCTCACTTGGCGATGCGGCTCGACGGTGAGGTGCTGCGGTGCGGTGCCAGCCATTCGGCGGCGACCAATGTGGCGCAGCGGCCGACGATCTCAGTGCTGTGGCCGCCGTATGAGCCGGGCGGCTACTCGATGATCGTGGATGCCGTGGCCAGCACGGTCGACGGTGCCGACGGGCTCGAACTGGAACTGCGGCCGACCAATGGCGTCCTGCACCGGCCCGCAACGCCGGCCACTCCGGCCACGAACCCCAACTGCAGCTCAGACTGCGCCCCGCTCAGCTCGTCGGACTCCTGATCGACGCCCCGTTGCGCCTCATGGCGTCGGCGTGCGACTGCTGATGAAAATGGCTTGACTCATCGGACCCATATCCCCCATATTCATGGGTATGGGTACTCTGGGTGACGTGAAGACCACGATTGACGTGCATGACGAGTTGCTGAAGCGAGCGAAGCGGCATGCCAAGGAAACCGGCCAGACGCTGCGAGCCGTCATCGAAGAAGGCTTGCGCATGGTGTTGGAGAAGCCGCCGCCGACCGGTTACAAGCTGCCGGACCTGCGCGTGGGGGACCCGGACGGCCCGAACCCCTTCGAGAGGTTCACATTCGCCGAGATGCTCGAGATGAGCGAGCGCGAATGGCCGAAGTCGGGATGATCGCAGTCGATACAAACATCCTCGTGTACGCCCAGCGCTACGAGATGCCGCAGAACCAAGTCGCCTTCGACCTCATGAATCAGCTCTCGGAGGGATCTGAGCGCTGGGCCATCCCGTGGCCTTGCTGCTACGAATTCCTCGGCGTGGCGACGAATCGTCGCGCCTGGGGAGACAGTGTGAGCACCACCGGACAGGCATGGCGCCAGCTCGAGGCATGGACAGCGTCGCCGTCGTGCCGGCTGATCGGCGAGACCGCTGGCTTCATGGACACCTTGTCGGAGATCGTGAACGGCCTGAACGTTCGCGGTCCCAAGATTCACGACGCCAAGATCGCGGCAATCTGCCTGGCCAATGGCGTCGACTTCTTGCTCACCAGCGATCGCGACTTCGCGATGTTCCCCCAGCTCGTGACGAGGAACCCGTTCGTTGGGTGAGCAGTTTCGAACTGAGCCTTCGTCTTTTTTGGGGTGGGGCGCTGGGCTCGGTGTTCGGGGGTCATGTTAGGAGGATGCCGCGGGCTTCGAAGTTCGTGTAGTTGGTGAAGCCGTGGGCTTTGCGGCGCAGGACCTGCAGCAGGTTGTTGGTTCCCTCGATGCGGCCGTTGCTGGGCCGCCCGGCGCGGTGCCAGCCGAGTGTTTCCTCGTGCCAGGCGAGGAAGGTGTCGACGACGTCGCTGAACTCGGGGATCTGGCCGGCACCGTAGATGTCGGCGAACCGGTCGAGCGCTTCGAGGGCGCCTTTTCGGTCCTCGGCGAGGTAGAGGTTGTGCAGCTCGCTGAGCGCGTCCCAGGCTGCTTTGAGCCGTGGGTGTGCGGCGAAGAGCTTGTCGAGGCGTGACCGTTGGTCGGCGTCGAGCTTGTCGGGCCTGCGCATGAGCACGAACCGTGCCCCGAACACGTCGGGGTCGAAGCGGGGCTTTTCGCCTTCGGGGCGGCGCTGGATGTCGCGGCGTGCTGCGGTGAGCCCGGACTGGAACCATCTGATGACGTGGAACCGGTCCCCCACGTGGCGGGCGT
>JAJEIW010000020.1 GCA_022828045.1 Acidimicrobiia bacterium
GGGCCTGTCGATGAAGGAGGTCGGCGATTATCTCGGCCATCGCAGCGTCTCGGCCACCTCCGCGTACGCCAAGGTGCAGCTCGGCACGCTTCGCGAGGTCGGCGACATCGACCTGGAGGGCTTGGCATGATTCTCCGCGATGCGATCGACGCCTATGTCGCTTGGCAACAGGCCCACGGCGCGAGGTTCATCACCAGCGCGCGACTGTTGCACTCTTTCTGCCGGCATGTCGGTGGCGACATCGGCTGCGATGCTGTCGGGGAAGCGGATGTTCTTCGCTTCCTTGCCGGCAACGGGCCGCTCACCCGGTACCGGGCCAACAAGTACGGGGCACTGGCCGGGTTCTATCGCTACGCGATCAGCCGCGGCCACGCCGCCCGGTCGCCGCTTCCCGCGCCCGATAACGAACCGAGACAGCCGCGCTCGGCGCCACCGTACGTGTTCTCCCGTGACGAGTTGCAGCGATTGTTCGGCGCCATCGATATCAGCCGGCAACGCCCGGTCCAGCTCGATGCGCACACCCTGCGCGCTCTGCTCCTGCTGCTCTATGGCGCAGGTCTTCGGTTCGGTGAAGCACAGCGCCTGACGCTCGATGATGTCGACCTGCGCGATGCGGTGCTGACCATACGCGACACCAAGTTCCACAAAACCCGCCTCGTTCCCGTCGGTTCCCAGCTTGCCGATGCTCTGCGCACCTATGCCGACAGACGAGCGCGATGTCCATTGCCGAAGAGCACGGCCTCGACCTTCCTCGCAAACCGCGATGGCACGCCTTTGGTCAAGGGCACCGTTCGGTTCGCCTTCCAGAGGCTGCTCGAGGCGGCCCGGATCCACCACGACAAGGACGACGGAAGGCAGTCGCCGTGCTTTCATTCGTTGCGCCACACCGCAGCCGTCCACCGACTGGAATCGTGGTACCGCCAAGGTGCCGACGTGCAGCGGCTGCTGCCGGCGCTCTCCACCTGGCTCGGCCATGCCCATCTCGACGGCACCCAGGTCTACCTCACGATGACGCCCGAGTTGCTGCATCAGGCCTCGGTCCGATTCGAGCGCTATGTCGAGGGAGGAGACCATGAGTGACCCCCGTACCCTCGGCCCTTGGCTGCGGCGCTTCCTGGCCGAGCACATCGTCACCGAGCGCAACCTCGCCCGAAACACCCAGATGAGCTACCGGGACACCTTCACCCTGCTGCTGCCGTTCGTCGGCGCCAGGACCCGCAAGCCGGTCGACCGACTCGCGGTGCACGATCTCACGCCCCGGCGCGTGCTGCAGTTCCTCGCCCATCTGGAGGATGACCGTGGCTGTTCCGTGCAAACCCGCAATCAGCGCCTGACGGCGATCCGTGCCTTCGCCCGCTTCGTCGCGAGCCGCGACCCCGGCCAACTCGAGTGGAGCACCAATATCCGTGCGATTGCATTGAAGAAGGCCACGCCGCCGCCGATCGACTGGCTCAGCAAGAGCGAGATGAAGGCGCTGCTTGAGGTGCCCGATCGCCGCAGACCAAGGGGCCGGTGCGAACACGCCCTGCTCCTGTTCCTGTACAACACCGGCGCGCGTGTCTCCGAGGCAACGGAGCTGGTGACGGGCGATCTGCAGATCGGACCTCGCGACGGCGGGCACGCGCTCGTGACCCTCCATGGCAAGGGCGGAAAGCGCCGTCAATGTCCGCTGTGGCCGCGCACCGAAGGTGTACTCGCAGAACTGGTGCAGGAACGAGCGGCCGGCGATGCCGTCTTCCTCAGCCGGCAGCGAAGACCCTATACACGGTTCGGGGTCTACCGGCTTGTCGAGCGCTGTGCGGCCCGTGTGCCATCACTGGCCGGGCGGAAAATCACTCCCCACGTGATTCGACACTCAAGTGCGTGTCACCTGCTTCGGGCCGGGGTCGACCTCAATACAATCCGCGCTTGGCTTGGTCATGCCAGCCTCGATACGACCAACATCTACGCCGAGATCGATCTCGAGATGAAGGCCAAGGCGATGGCGCTGTGCGATGCTGCGCAGCCCGGGCCGATTCGCCCGTGGAAGCAAAACAAGGGGCTGATGGCCTTCCTCGGTGCACTGTGATGGAAAGAGATTATGTTGCGGAGGCGTGGTGGATTCTCATGCTCCGCAGGGAAAAGCCGGCTCTCCGCAACATATTCCTGGCCGCAACATATATCCAACAGGCCGCGAGGGTGAGCGGCCCGCCCGGGCGGTCCTCGCGGCGCAGCCGGTTGTGCCCGGGATAGCCGTCGACCTGCACCGTTCCCTCGAAGCCCTCGAGCAGCTTCTCGCCATGCTTGCCGCTACGGCTGGGCACATACTCATACACGCACCCCGGCGGGTCCGGCCCGGACCACCCCCGCTCGTCGCGCGTCATCGTCCACATGTAGCCCGTCTTGGTCTTGCCCCGGCCCGGGTCGAGCACCCGCACCGTGGTCTCGTCCAGCCCGAGGTTGCTCGACGTCTTCAGCTCCGCCTTCAGGCACTCGAACACGGGCCGCAGGTGAAACGACGCCTTGCCGACCCAGTCGGCCAGTGTCGAGCGGTGCAGGTCGACGCCTGACCGGGCGTAAATCTGCGATTGGCGGTACAGCGGAAGGTGGTCGGCGAACTTCGACACCAGCACGTGGGCGATCATGCCTTCGGTGGGCAGCGCCCCCTCGATGAGGTGCGCCGGCGCCTGGGAGACGCCTTCCTCGCACTGGCGGCAGGCGTACTTCGGGCGCACCGTGACGATGACCTGAAGCTTCGCCGGAACGACGTGAAGCCGCTCGGTGCGGTCCTCGCCGATCTTCGTCATCTCGCCGCAACCGCACGGGCACAGTGTGCTCTCGGGCTCGATCACGTCGAAGACCCGAGGCAGGTGCGCCGGCAGATGACCGATGTTGCGCTGCGCGGTCGGGCGCTTCGCGTTCCGGCAGCGCGTCGAAATACTCCCCGGCCTGTTCGTACGCTTTGCGGAGACCGCGCCCGGCGCTCTTCTGTTCGAC
>JAJEIW010000203.1 GCA_022828045.1 Acidimicrobiia bacterium
CTCCCGCTCGAGTCCGAGCACCTCGGTGACGAACTCCCACGCCCACGGGATGGCTTCGGCCTTGAAGTAGTCGCCGAAGCTGAAGTTGCCCATCATCTCGAAGAACGTGAAGTGGCGGTTGGTGCGGCCGATGTCGTCGAGGTCGTTGTGCTTGCCGCCGGCCCGGACGCACTTCTGGATGGTGACCATCCGGCGCGTCGGCGGCACCTCCTCGCCGAGGAAATACGGCATGAACGGCACCATGCCCGCCACGGTGAACAGCAGCGAGGGCTCATGCGGGATCAGGCTCGCGGAAGCGCGGACTTCGTGGCCCCGTTCCGCCCAGAACGAGTTGAACGCTTCACGCAGTTCGCCGGCGCGCATCCCCAGAGGATACCGACGCGCTTTCGCGGCCTCCGTGGCCGCCGTGCGCCTTCGCGGCCTCCGTGGCCGGCGGGCGCCTTCGCGGCCTCGGCGATTCAGGCGGCTTCGCCGCGGTGGCGGCGCTCGGCCCAGCGGCGGTCTCGTTCGTCGCGCAGGCGCTGTTCGGCGTCGTTCATCTGGCGTTTGCCGTCACGCCACGCCGATCGGAGGTCGCGGCGCATCTGGCGTGCCGTGCCCAACACGTTGGCCGTGCCCCGCACCGGGGCGTAGCGGTCCAGCAACGAGCGCAGCCGTCGCTGCACCCACAGCGAGGCGCCGGCACCCAGGCCCGCGCCCAACGTCAGCCACCTCAGCCGCTTGAACACCTCAGCGCTCCCCCGTCTCGCCGCTCGCAGCAGTCTCGCGCTCCGAGTCGCCGAGACGGTCCTTCAAGACAGAAAATGCCGACCTGACCTTGTCGACGGGTGCTGCGGCGGCGCGTGCGGTGGCGGCACCGGCAGACTCAGCCAGCCCGGCCACCTTCTGCGCCACGTTCAGCAGGTCGCGCAGCCGTCCGATCTCGGTCTGGGCCATCTCGGCGGTGTCCGCAAGCTGGCCCAGCGCCGGCCCGACCTTGGAGTCGAAGTCGTCCAGCTTGCGGCGCAGCTCGCGCATCAGGGCGAATGCCTGGGTCAGCACAGCGATCAGGGCCACCAGCGCTACGACCACGCAGACAGTCACCACCACGGCGGCCAGATCGCCGGCGCTCACGTGAGTTCCTCGTCGTCGGCCACGATCGCGAGGCCGAGTTCTTCGAGCTGGACGTCGGAGATCGCAGACGGGGCATTGGTGAGCGGATCTGCTCCGGACTGGCTCTTGGGAAACGCGATCACCTCGCGGATGTTCTCCTCGCCGCACAGCAGCGCCGCCAGGCGGTCGATGCCGAACGCAAAGCCAGCATGCGGCGGAGCGCCGAACCGGAACGCGTCGAGCAGGAAACCGAATCGTTCCTGCGCCGTCACAGGGTCGATGCCCAGCAGGTCGAAGATCTGCTGCTGGATGTCGCCCCGATGGATCCGGACGCTGCCCGAACCCAGCTCCCAGCCGTTCAGCACCAGGTCGTACGCCTGTGAGCGCACGCCCAGCAGCGTGTCGGCGTCGAAGCCGCCGCCTGAGGCCATGCGGGCCGAAGCCGCCGCGACCACATCGAGATCATCAGCATGGGGCATCGTGAACGGGTGGTGCGCCGGCATCGGCAGGCCGTCGGCGCTCACATCTTCGAACAGGGGAAAGTCGACCACCCACAGGAAGTGCAAGCCGCCCTCGTTCACCGGCGGGCGGCCCAGCTCCAGCCGCAGCAGGCCGAGCACCCCGCTGGCCCGGCGCCAAGTGTCGGCCACCAAGTAGCACATGTCGCCCGGCTCGGCCCCCAGATGTTCGAGCACGCCGTCGATCTCGGCGTCGGACATGAACTTCGCGACCGGCGAGGTGACGGCCAGCCGTCCTCCCGCGGCGCTGCGGGCACCGTCGGCCAGCGGCTCGCCGGCACTCACGCGCATCCACACGAGACCCTTGGCGCCCCAGCGCTGGCACTGCTTGGTGAGATCGTCGACCGCGTTGCGGCTGATGTCGCCGCCGCCGGGCACCCGGATGCCCCGCACCGCAGGCGCCTTGAACGCGTTGAAGCCGGTCTCTGCGAACAGATCGGTGAGCTCGGTGAGCTCGAGCCCGAAGCGCAGGTCGGGCTTGTCCGACCCGTAACGGTCGATCGCTTCGTGCCAGGTGATCTCGGGCATCGCCGCGGGGCGCACGCCGGTGATCTCTTCGGCTGCTTCGGCCACTGCCTCGCTGATCACAGCCCGTACTTCGGCGCCGCTGGCGAAGCTCATCTCGAGGTCGAGTTGCGTGAACTCGAACTGGCGATCGGCTCGCAGGTCTTCGTCCCGCAGGCAACGAGCGATCTGGTAGTAGCGGTCGATGCCGCCCACCATGCAGAGCTGCTTGAACAGCTGGGGGCTCTGCGGCAGCGCGTAGAAGCGGCCCTGATGCAGGCGGCTGGGCACCACGAAGTCGCGGGCGCCCTCAGGTGTCGACGCCACGAGTGTCGGCGTCTCGATCTCGATGAACTCCGCTGCCTCCATTGAACGGCGGATCGCTGCATTCACGCGTGCCCGATTCACCAGGTTCGAATGCATGCGTGGATTCCGCAGGTCCAAGTAGCGATGGCGGATGCGCAGCATCTCATCGACCTCGGTGCGGCCGTCAATCTGGAACGGCGGCGGCGCCGAATGCGACAGCACCTCGACGTTTGCATCGCCGATCTCGATCTCGCCGGTGGCCAGATCGGGATTGGCGGTGTCCTCCGGTCGTTCGCGGACTGTGCCGGTCACCGCCAGCACGTATTCCGGTCGCAGATCGTGAGCGTGGTCCACGACGCACTGCACGATGCCGGTGCGGTCACGCAAGTCGACGAAGGCCAGGTGCTCGCCATGCTCACGGCGGCGGGAGACCCAGCCGCACACGGTGACGTCCCGGCCGATGTCGGCCCGGCTCAGCCGTCCGCAGTAGTCGGTTCGCATTCGGTCGCCCATCACGTACCACCTTCTGCATTGAGCTCGTCGAAGAGGCGCCGCAGCGTGGGAAGCACTTCGCCACGCGGCACGGTCTGCTGCACGATGCCGACGTCGCCGCCCTCAGGGCGCCGCAACGGTCGCACGGTAACGGTGCCGGCGTCGATCTCGTCGGTGCCCACGATGAGCGCGATCTCGGCGCCGGAGCGGTCCGCGGCGCGCATCTGCGCTCGCATCGACCGATCGTCGAATGCCCGGTCTGCGCTGATGCCCACCGAGCGCAGCTCATGGGTGAGATCGCGTGCCGCAGCACCGCCGGCCGTGTCGATCACCCACACTTCGGCCCGCTGCGGCGGAACGTCAAAGACCCCTTCGGCATCGCAGGCCAGCAGCAGGCGCTCGATGCCCAGCGCAAAGCCGATGCCGGGCGTCGGCGGACCCCCGAGCGCCTCCACGAGCCCGTTGTAGCGGCCGCCGCCGCAGATCGTGTCCTGGGCGGCGTCGAGGCTGGCGGCGCGGAACTCGAACGTGGTGCGGGTGTAGTAGTCGAGGCCCCGAACGAGCTTGTGCTCGACCTCGTGGGAGATCCCGAGGGCGTCCAGCCCCTCGCGCACCCGCTCGAAGTGGGCCGCCGTGGCTGCGGTGAGGTAGTCGGTGATCCGCGGGGCTTCCGCGGCCACGGCCGCCGTCGCCTCGCGCTTGGAGTCCAGGATGCGCAGCGGGTGACGCTCGATCTTGTCCCGGTCCTGCGGGTCCACATCGCCTGCGCGGCGCCCCAGGTAGCTGCTCAACGCCTCGCCGTAGGCCACGCGGGTGCCGACGTCGCCCATCGAGTTCACCAGCAGCGGTACCTGCTGCAGCCCGATCACGCGAAAGAACTCAGCGGAGAGGGCGATGATCTCCACATCGGCATCGGGATCGTCGGTGCCGAGCGTCTCCGCCCCGATCTGGTGGAACTGGCGGTAGCGACCGGCCTGGGGCGCCTCGTAGCGGAAGAACGGCCCCTGGTACCACACCTTCCACGGCGTGGTGGGGCGGTGCTGGGCGAAGGCACGGCACACCGACGCCGTGCACTCGGGCCGCAGCGCCTGGTGGCGGTCGCTGCGGTCGAAGAACTCGTACATCTCCTTGCCGACCACGTCGGTGCCCTCGCCGATGCGTGCGAACACGCCGATGTCCTCGAATATCGGCGTCTGCAAGTACCCGAATCCGGCACGATCTGCGGCTGCGATGAAGGCGCCCAGCAGCGCCACCCAGCGGCCCGATTCGGGCGGCGCAAGGTCGTGCGTGCCGATCGGCGTCCGGAACGCCTTCGGAGCCGCTGCATCGCCGCCGTCAGAAGGGCCCGCAGGCGTCGAAGGGGTACCGGACATGACCAGCGCAGGCTACGGCCCCACCGCCGCCAGTCCTAGTTGCGGGAGGCGTTCAGTATCGGGAGGCGTTCAGTATTCGGTGCGGGCCAGGCCTTGGATGGCGCGGTAGGCGTCGAACACGCCCGGCACTTCGCGCAGGGCGGCGAGCAGCTGGTCCAGCAGGATCGGGTCGCCGATCTCCACCTCGATCTGCATCACGGCCACCTGGTCGTCTCCCACGAACGTGTCGCAGCTCGCGATCGACAGGTCATGGCGCCCTGAGACCGCCTGCACCACATCGAGCAGGAGCCGGTTGCGGTCGAGACCCCGCACCTCCAGCGACGCGACGTACTCCCCAGCCCAGCTCTCGTCCCACTCGACTTCCACCTGCCGAGCTCGCACCGACATGGCCAGCTCTCCCGCGTTCGCACAGTCGGCACGATGCACCGAGATGCCGCGCCCGCTGGTCGCGAACCCCAGCACCTCGTCGCCGCGCACGGGACTGCAGCACCGCGCCAGGCGCACCAGCGCATCGTCGTGGCCGTCGACGTGAACGCCCGCGGAGCGGCGTCGGCGCGAGCCGCGCTGACGAGCCGGGCGGGCGGGCAGCTGAACGCCGTCGCCCTCGCCTCGCAGGTTGCTGACCAGCCGCTTGGCCACCGAATGGGGCCGGACATCGCCCTTGCCGATGGCTTCGAACAGCAGGTCCAGGTCGGCACGGCTGAACTGATCCGCCACGACTCTCATCTCGTCGCCGTCGATGAGCAGCGACGCCTTGAGCCCCTCCGAGCGCAGCGCGTCCGAGACCGCCTCGCGTCCCGCCGCCACCCACTCCGAGCGGTCGAGTCGTGCGAACCAGCGCCGGATGCTGTAGCGAGCACGCGGCGTGACCGCGATCTCCAGCCAGTCACGCGATGGCCGCGTCCCGGGATCGTCGGAGGTGAACGCCTCGATCGAGTCGCCCGAGCGCAGGAGGCGGTCGAGCGGCACGAGCCGACCGTCGATCTTCGCGCCGATGAGCGAGTCGCCGATGTCGGTGTGGATGGCGTAGGCGAAGTCGATGGGCGTTGCCCCCGTCGGCAGCGTCACCACGTCGCCCTTGGGCGTGAAGACGTACACCTCGTCGTGGCCCAGATCGCTGGCGATGGTGCGCATGAACTCGGCGGGGTCGTCCGACTCGGCCTGCCACTCGACCAGTCGGCTCAGCCACGGCATGTCGGCTTCGGCCGCCGCGCTGCCCTTCTGCTCCGACTTGTTGCCCGCCTTGCCGCTGCCGTTGCGCTCGGCCTTGTAGCGCCAGTGAGCCGCCACCCCGTATTCCGCTCGCTGGTGCATCTCGTCGGTGCGGATCTGCACCTCCAGGGCCGTGCCGGACGGGCCCACCACCGTCGTGTGCAGCGACTGGTAAAGGTTGAACTTCGGCATCGCGATGTAGTCCTTGAACCGGCCGGTCACCGGCTTCCAGGTCGCGTGGATGGAACCCAAGGCTGCGTACGCATCGCGAATGGTCGGCACCACCACCCTGATGCCCACGAGGTCGAAGATTTCGTCGAACGAGCGGTTCTTGATGACCATCTTCTCATAGACGCTCCAGTGGTGCTTCTTGCGCCCGGTAACCGTCGCGTCGATCTTCATGCGCGAGAGCTGCTCGCGGACCTCGGTGAGCACCTGGTCGACGAAGCGCTCTTGGGAGGGTGTGCGCTCGGCCAGCATCCGGTCGATCTCGGCGTAGCGCTTCGGGTACAGCGCGGCGAACGCCAGGTCCTCCAGCTCGTCGCGGACCTGCTGCATGCCCAGGCGGTTGGCGAGAGGCGCGTAGATGTCGAGCGTCTCGCGTGCAACGTCGGCTTGCTTGGGGGCATCGAGCGCTCCCACGGTGCGCATGTTGTGCAGCCGGTCCGACAGCTTGATCATCAGCACCCGGGGATCGTTCGCGATCGCCACCAGCATCTTGCGCAAAGTGGCCGCCTGCTGGGCCTGCTTGGAGGCGAAGTGCACGCGGTCGAGCTTGGTGACGCCGTCCACGATGCCGGCGACCTCCGAGCCGAACTCGTCCGACAGCGCCACGAGCTCGACGCTGGTGTCCTCCACAGCGTCGTGCAGCAGCGCCGCAGCGATGGAGGTGTCGTCGAGGCCGAGGTCGGCGACCACGCCGGCGACTGCCACCGGGTGGGTGATGTAGGCCTCGCCGGTCTTGCGCCGCTGGCCCTCATGGGCCGTGCGCGCCGCATCGTAGGCCCGAATCACCAGCTCGGGCGAGCGCTTGGGCCAGCGCTGGCGGTACTTCTCGACTACCGGCGAGATGTCGGCCGCGACCGTGTTCGCGATGCGCCGCCACGGCAGCACGCGCGACACCGCAGGCATGGCCCTAGCCCCCCCGGCCGGCAGGGTGTTCGACCGGAGCCGAGCCGAACGCGAAGAGACTCACGCTCCTATTCTGCCGTGCCCCGCAAGGAGGCCGTTGACACAGCCAGCATGATGCCGACGGCTATCTGCGCGAGATCCCAGTTCTCCCCGCTTGCAGTGACACGCCTCGACGACGCGCTCGTGCGCGCGAGCGAAGTGCTGAATGATCTCGACAAGGGTTTTGCGCTGGTCGGCGGCAGCGAGTCCACGTGTCGGCCGTCCACTCGTGCCCGCCCGACTCCCATGCCTCGGCCAGCGGGACGAGATGATCGATGTCCGACTCGGACGACTCGGCCACCACCGCTGCGTCCGGAAACGTGACGGTCGGAAGGATCGCCAATGCTGATGTTGCGGCGTCGGTATCGGCTTGCAATCCATGCTCAGCCAGGAAACGCAGCACTTCCCTGCCGGGGATCACTGCACCGAGCGTGCCTCCCTCGCCGAAGCGTCGGGTGAAGCCTGCGTATACCTCGCAGACAAGGCCGTCACCACCGGCATGCAGCACATGCGAGTTTGTCAAGACGAGCCGACCGTCTCCGATGATCGTGCCCGAGCCGGCCTGCTCGCAATCCGGCGCTATCAGCTGCACCACCGACTGCGCGAGCCGTTCCCAGTCGGGAACGGCAGCCCGTCGCGCAGCGCATCGAATGGTCACATCAGCGGATCGGCAGGCGCGCCGGTCGGACTATGTATCGCTGGGTCGCCCGCACCAACCAGATCGCTCACGTCGGGTTCGCCGATCGGCGTCAGACGCTCCAGGCCGACGGGTTCGGAGATGTCCACACGCACAGCGTGGAACAAGATCGTCCCCGGTGCCCGCAAGTGTCGACACTGGTGTGCAGCGGGCGCGCTTTCTGGAGGCATCGAAACCGCCTCTGGCCACCACACTGAGGACTGGTACTCAGGAGGGGATTCCGTGCTCGGAGGCAGCGTGCCCGACGGCAGCCGCGCCTCGCCCGAAGGCAGCAACTCCCCGAGCAGTTGCGGCAGCGTCTGGCGGCCGCTGTCGGCGAGGCCGAGCGACACGACTACCTGGTGGGACATGAAGGTCGCCGCAATTGCCCGGCTCAACGCCTCTTCTGCGGATTCGTGCAGCGCGGAATCGAAGTCACCGGCATACACACGCTCTGCGAATCGCCACCGAGGTCCGCTGCCTCGGGCGCTCATCACCGACTCGAGCGACATCGGGTACGTGCAATGTTCAGGCGGCGGCATGTAGTCGCTGGCACTGATCCCGAATCTCGACCGTTCGCTAGTGACGAACCTCGAGGAAATCCGGCGGTATTGCTCGCGCAGCCAACCGCTCGACGCCAACTCAGGCAAGAGTTCGCCGAGATAGGCGTCGCGGGTCTCGTCAGTGAGTTCGAGGTCGAACAGCAATAGCTTGCGCACGGCGGAC
>JAJEIW010000163.1 GCA_022828045.1 Acidimicrobiia bacterium
ACGGCATGGCCGAAGGCATCGTGACCGGCGCCACCTACGAGCCTGATCCAGAGCAGCGCGAGCCGTCGCCGGCCCGGCCCGCGATGGGCACGCGCCGCAGCCGGCTTCACGACGCAGTCGGCTATCACCCCGAATAGCCGCCGGCAGTCAGCCCGAGCCTGACTCAGGTGCCCATGGCGCGGAGTGTGATCGCGCTGGTGCACGCCGATCTGTCTGGCTGCCGTGTCATGGGGCGGTCTCAGCGGTCAGCAGTTTCGGGTCCTCTGGCCGCGGGCTGGCAGGCACAGGCTGTGCGGTTCTGGTTCCGTGCCGGGCGATTCATCAATCTCCCGGAGGGTCCATTGATCTGACCACACGCGCGGGTCTTGCCGTGCGAAGGGATCGAAGGCTCCGATTCCCGAGGTGAAGTGACCGGGTCGGGCGCCTCGCGGCCGCACGCTGTAGCCGATTCGTGATGGGTTGTTCTCGGCACTGCCCGTAATGGACAGTTCTGTGTCATCGTTGGCGCGGTGGATGACTTCACGGTAAACGGGCGGGTCGGTGCCGATCGTCCAGCAAACGATCATGGCGAAGTCTGGGGTATCGCCGCAAACGAATCCTGCCGCGCCCTCGAGATAACTGAATGCAGTGCGCTCGGGAGCGCGCGCTGAACGGGGTGGCACGTCTCGGCTCCATTCCCAGCATCGGGCGCTCCCGTCATCGGCCAGTGAGCACAGATATCCCGGGCCAAGAAAGATCTGCTGGATGGCCTCGGGCTCACCAGAGTTCCAGTGCAGTCCACCAATGGACTCGAGATCGCAGTAGATGACACCGTCGTCGTGCCAGCAGACATCCCCGTCCGGGCCCGTCCAGAAGCGGTACCGGTTATTGGCCCTGACCTGCTCGTCGTAGAGGTCCAGTTCGTTGTCAGTTATGAAGTCAAACAAGTACGCGCCCGCTGCCGCCGCGGCGCCAGCGCCGAGGGATGCCGCTGCGATGAGCATTGCTGCGACCGGTTTGCGTAGCGTGGGTATCGCCGGGGGTTCGGGGGGAAGCCCATCGGGTTTGTCGTCGCGTGGTTCGGCGATGACCACGGTGCCTGCTGCGCGGTCGTGCCAGCCGCGGCGCTCGCCGTCAAGCAGCACAGATGCATACACCGCCGTCCACGCCGCCATGCCTGTGGCTGCTGCGCCGATGAGCCCACTGTCCCATTTCGATCCGATTCCCCATCCGACTGCCGCGCCTGCCGCCAGAGCGCCGTGGGGCACCGCCCAGCGGACCCAGCAGCCCGCCTTGGTCAACCCGACGCTGCCGTCGCGCGGGTGAGCCACCACGGCCAGATAGGTCATCTGCTTGCCGACGGTCTGACGGCCTCGAAATACCTGCAACGCCTCATAACGCGCCGGCACGCCTGCTGCCGCCGCGATCATCAGCACCGTCGCGACGCCGAACACGCCGCTGCCCCCAGATGACGCCGACGACTGCTCCCACGATTGCGCGAACCCCTGCGCCAACGCGGCCAGCAGCAACGGCGACAGCACCAGCATCACCGCCAGCATCGCCGCGCCTGCCAGCACTGCCGTCACCACCGCATCAATCGCCCTGGCTGCGGACCGTGTCCCCAGACCGGCCACCGGCCCGCAGCCGCGCCGACCGCTGGCGTCGCCGCCACGGGTCTCGGCCGGTTCGCTCATTCGCAGTCTGCGCGGGTGCGTGCGTTTCGGCAGGTGTCGGTGTCGGGGCCGCCGTCGAGGTGGTCGTCGCCGTGGTTGCCGTTGAGGGTGTCGTCGCCGTCGCCGCCCTCGATCAGCACCACATCCACGGTTCCCGTGATCGTGCATCCCGGATCCACGGTGATCGTCAGATCGGCCTCGACGCCGACCCCCCAGCCGTCGAACACCGAATACGACGTCTCCACCGTCCCCCAGAACCCCCCATCAGGCACGAACGACACCGAACCCGAAACAGCGTCCACCGAGAACGAACCGCCCGCAGCACCACGCACCCGCACCGAACCCGCATCCAACAAGCCGCCTGACGCAGCAACGTCATTGGCCAGCACATCAACCCGCACCGCACTGCCCAACGACGTCGACATAGCATCCGCCACCGCACACGGCACCACACCCGGATACACCACCAACGGCAGGCCCGGCCGCGCCGTGTGGGCACCGCCACTGGGGTTCACACCCGAAGCCTCGATCCCGAGTGAGCGCGGTGCAGCGTCGGCTGACACGTCGGGCACGGCTGGCGCCGTCCATCGACACCGGCCCATGGTCGAGCGATCCATCGCGTGGCTCACCGCCAACGGGAACCGACGAGTCCGCTACCGAGGCATCGCCAAGAACCGAATCGGACTCGCCCACCGCGCCGCAGCAGTCAGCCTGCGACGCCTCGTCAACCTCGGCGCCGCCCACGACGGCACCGCCTGGCGCCTCGCCCCCGCCTGACACCCGCTGCGCCCGCCCGACACCGCCCACAAAACAACAAACGCGCACAGGCAACGAACCATCAGCGTCGAACTCGCCGCAAAACCACCCCCGCACACCGATAATTCAGCAGTCTCCCAGTCTCGCGGTCTGCGGGGCACATGAGCACGGTAGCTCCCCCTCTGAGGCGCCCAAGACGCGCTCAGGCCGTGAGGATTCTGGCCTCGGCAGGGTCCGCTGTGCCGTCGGCTATCGCCCAGAGCAGTCGCTTGCGGTCAGTTCGGGCCTGGCTCAGGGGCAGGACCGGTCGAACCGCTGGGATCTCGACTGGTGGTGAGCGGGCCCGCAGTGGGGGCCCGGTAGCTGCCGATCCATTCGTCCTCCCACACCCGGTCGAACTGGTCGGGCGCGCAGCCGGGCCGGTAGATGGCGACGAGCTCCTGGACGATCTGCTCGCGATGCGAGCGCAGCCCGCCCGGTACCTCATAGGTGCAGAT
>JAJEIW010000060.1 GCA_022828045.1 Acidimicrobiia bacterium
GCCGACATCCAGATGGCGCTCGATGTCTGTCCCGAGCTGCCGGCACCGCCGCCACAGGTGCGCGCCGCCGCCGAGCGCACGCACCTGTGGGCAGCCAGGGCAGCAGCAGCAATGTCGAAAGCACGCCGGAACAATCCGGCCGACGGTCAAGCGCTGTTCGGCATCTGCCAAGGTGGTGCCGATCCCGAGCTGCGCCGCCGCAGCGCCGAGATCATTGCGGGCATCGGCTTCGACGGGTACGGCATCGGCGGGCTCTCTGTGGGGGAGACCCGCGCCGAGATGGGCCCCGCGCTGGCTGCGGCGACCGGCGCGCTGCCCGCTGATCGGCCCCGGTACCTGATGGGCGTCGGAGATCCTGCACGGATCGTCGATGCGATCGCAGCGGGTGTGGACATGTTCGACTGCGTGCTGCCCAGCCGGCTCGGCCGCCACGGCACGGCGCTCACGCCGCACGGCCGCATCAACATTCGCAATGCGCGCTTCGCATGCGATTCCACCCCGCTCGACGACCGCCCCGCAGGCCCCGGCGGCCGGGCGCGACCGGGTGAGCGCTTCAGCCGCGGCTACCTGCGGCACCTCATGAGCGTCAACGAGCCCACCGCAGGCCGCATTCTCACGCTGCACAACGTCGCCTTCCTGACCGAGCTGGTCCGCGATGCGCGGGCCGCCATCGAGGCGGGGCAGTTCGCGGCGTTTCGCACCCAGGTCAACGAGGTGTGGAGATGAGGGACGGCGAGGGCTGATACGCCGGTACGCTGACCCGCCGTGCCGGTCTCCGATCGGCGGCACGCTGCTGGCAGGGTGCCGCACTCAGGGGCCATTCGCACCGATCCTCGTCGGCGGCAGCCGTCGGGGTGGCCAGTCGGACTACGCGCCTCGAGGAGCACCCCATGAGCTCGATCATCCTGCTCGTCGGACTGTTCGCCCTCATGTACTTCTTGATGATCCGGCCGCAACAGCGGCGGGCCAAGGAGCGGGCGGCGATGCTGAGCCGTGCCGACGTCGGCGACGTGGTCGCCACGGTCGGCGGGGTCATCGGCAAGATCGTCGCGGTGGAGGAGCCCGGCGAGGTGGTCTGCCTCGAGGTGGACAGCGATGTTGAACTGCGCGTGCAGCGCCGCGCCATCGGCGAGATCATCACTCCGGCCAGCACCGGCAGCCCGGCTGGACCGCCCGAATCGGATGACGTTGACCCACCCGAGTGAGCCAGGCTTGACGCCCCTCGACATGGTCCGTCGATAACTCGAAGATGCGTCGCTCGCAGATCGTCTCGTTGCTGCTGGCCGTCATCATCGGCTTCGGCTCGCTGGTCGGTGTGATCGTCGCTGGGTGGGTGCCGGTGCTGGGCGTACAGCTGCAGGGCGGCGTCGAGGTGCTGCTGCGTCCGACAGCCCCCGCCGACGACGAGCAGCTCGACCGAGCCATCGAGATCATCCGGTCGCGGGTGGACGCGCTCGGTGTGGCAGAGCCCGACATCACCCGCCAGGGCGCCCAGGTCGTCGTGCAGCTTCCTGGCGTCAAGGACAAGCAGCGCGCCGTCGATCTCGTCGGTCAGACGGCCGAGCTGCGGTTCCGGCCCGTGCTGCTCACGTTCAACCCGTTCGACGAGGCAGAATTCCGCTCCGCTGAGGGCTTCGCGGACGCCTACAACGGATCGGTCGGCGAAGCTGCCGACGCCACGAGCGATGCCGAGACCGGCGCTGAGCCTGCATCGAGCGAGGGACCTGTCGGCGACGCGTTGGACGATTCCCCCGCAGATCAAGCGGGCGGACCGCCAGAGACCGTCGAACCGCCCGAGATCATCGAGCCCGAGACCGAACCCGACGCCGAGGCCGCAGCACCTGAGGCCGACGAGCCGGTGGAGGTCGAAGTCGCTGACGTGCCGGCGTTCACGTCGCCCGAGGACGACCTCGCCGATCTGGCAGTGGTGCTGCCGGGTCGTGGCGAGCCGGTGGGCTATGTGCTCGGCCCGGCCGAGCTCACCGGCGAGGCGGTCGCCGAGGCGGCGGCAACGTTCAACAACGAGTGGGTCGTCAACGTCGAACTCACCGACGAGGGCGCAGTCGGCTTCGACGAGATCGCGGCGCGGTACTTCGGCCAGCAGGTCGCCATCGTGCTCGACGGCATCGTCGAGTCGGCCCCGGTGATCCGGGCCACCGAGTTCGGGGGCACCGCGGTCATCTCGGGCACCTTCGACGAGGAAGGGGCGCGCGATCTCGCCGTGGCATTGCGCTTCGGTGCGCTGCCGGTGGTGTTCGAGCAGGACGACGTGCGCACGGTGTCGGCCACTCTGGGCGAGGGAACGCTGCGGGCCGGCGTGGTGGCCGGCATTGTCGGCCTGATCGTGGTGGGCATCTACATGCTGCTGTACTACCGCCTGCTCGGCATCGTGGCCGTGGCCAGCCTGGCCATCAGCGGGTCCGTCCTGTGGTCGCTCATCAGCTGGCTGGGCGAGAGCCGGGGGCTCGCGCTGACGCTGGCGGGCACCACCGGCATCATCGTGTCGATCGGTGTCCAGGTCGACTCCAACATCGTCTACTACGAGCGGATCAAGGAAGAGGTCCGCCGGGGGCGGGCGATTCGCTCGGCCGCTGATGCCAGCTTCAAGGGCGCGTTCTCCACGATTGTGTGGGCCGACCTGGCGTCGCTGATCGGTGCGGGCGTGCTGTACCAGCTCACCAGCGGCACCGTGCGCGGCTTCGCGCTGTACCTGGGTCTCGCGACGCTCATCGACCTGGCGGTGTCGTACTTCTTCATGCGGCCGCTGGTGGTGTTCATCGCGCGCAAGCTCGTCAATGAGCAGCCCCGGCGCTTGGGCGTTCTGGGGGGCACCGACGATGCGGCCACGGCGGCTGCGGTGACGGGAGGCCCGGCATGATCTCGGCGCTGCGGACCTTCTACCGGGGCGAGAATGCCTGGGACGTCCTCGGCGTGTCCCGCAAGGTGCTGCTGGGCTCGGCTGTGGCGGTGCTCATCTGCGCTGTCGCGCTGGTGGTTCGCGGGTTGAACCTGGGCATCGAGTTCGAGGGCGGCTCGGTGTGGGAGATCCCGATCCCGGCGAGCGCCCAGGACGCTGCCGACGGTGCTGCGGATGCTGCGGACGGCGCCGACGCCGGTTCCGCGGCTGACGGCCTGACGACCGACGACATCGCCGCTGCCGCGGCAGCCGCCGGTGTGCCCGACGCCCGGGTGCAGCTCGTCACGGTGACCGGATCCGAGGACATCTTCCGGGTGCGCGGGGTGCTGGGGCCGGACGTCGACGCGGTCGACGTGAACGCCGCGCTGGCCTCCGCTGCCGATGTCGATGTCGAGAGCCTGTCGACGCGGCAGGTCAGCCCGTCCTTCGGCGACGAGGTGGCGGGCAAGGCGCGGCGAGCGCTCGTGGTGTTCTTCGTGCTGATCGCGCTGTACCTGTGGTTCCGCTTCGAGTGGAAGATGTCGGTGGGCGCGCTCGTCGCCGTCGGGCACGACATCGTGCTGACCGTCGGCGCGTACGCGCTGTTCGGGTTCGAGGTGACCCCGGCGACCGTGGTGGCGTTCCTCACGATCATGGGCTATTCGCTGTACGACACGATCGTCGTGTTCGACCGCGTCAAGACCAACGAGCGGTCGCTGCCGGCGCGCAGCCACTTCACTTATGCGGCGCTCGCGAACGTATCGCTCAACCAGGTGCTGACACGCTCGGTGAACACCTCGATTACGTCGGTGCTGCCAGTGCTGTCGATGCTGGTGGTGGGCGCCGGGTTCCTGGGCGCCGGCACGCTGTCGGAGTTCGCGACAGCGCTGCTCATCGGCCTGCTCGTCGGCTCGTACAGCTCGATCTTCGTAGCCATGCCGACCGTGGCGTGGCTGAAGGGCTACGAGCCGGGCTGGGCCGCCGCACAGGCTGCGGCCGACGCCGCAGGCCGCCACGACTCGATGCAAGCCGCCACCCAGGCGCTCGCAGCGGAAAGCTACACCCGCAGCGCCACGCCGCGTCCCCGCAAGTCCCGCCGCCGCCGCTCAGCAAGCCAACGCCGCCGCTGACGCCCTGCGCGCCGACGGTCCGGCACTGCTGCACTTCCCAGTTGCGGCGGGGAGCGGTCACGTGCGTCCGGCCTGTCGGGAACACTGGCGGGCCGTGTGTCCTTCTTACTACTGTCCCAGTGCTGCGTGAGCATTTCTGCGCGATGGCTAGGGGGAGTCCAACGTGACGAGGTCGTTCGATGACCGCCTGCCAGCCGATGCGCTGAGCCGGGTGAGGCGTTGACAGGCGGATAGCTGGCACTGATGACGATGACGGACCGCCCGCCGCCGCGTCGGCCGGGCTCACCGCTGCCGAGCGGGGGGTCACAGCCGCCCTTTAGGCCTGCGGCGGCCGGTACCGCTACCGGACCGCCGAAGGCGAGCTTTGCGGCCGCGGCGGCGGTGCTGGCATTCACGCTGCTCAGTTTCCGGCTCGGGGCCAGCGTCGAAGTCGGCATCGCCAGCACCGGTCGTGAGGTCGACTTCAACACGCTCGGCTACGTCGTCGGCTGCTTTGTCAGCATCTGGATGCTGTACCTGTTCTTGAGAGCAGACAGGCAGGCCCGTTCCACGCTGCGTTACAACGACTGGCCTGGCATCGGCGCCCGCGCCCTCATCGGCTGGCTGACGCTGTGCAGTTGGTTGGGGGGCGCTCTGCACCTGTGGTTCTGGGCGCAGGATCTGACGAGGCCGTGACGGCCGCACATCGCATTCGTCGCCTGCTCGTCGCGGGAATGGTGGCACTTCTCGCCGCCTCAGCAGCACCAGTGCTTGACGTCACTCCGGCTGGCGCACAAGCGAGCAGCGAGCCTGGCGCGGGCGGTTACACGCCGTGCGAGAGCGGGCAGCAAGACATCGACTTGATGGTCATGATGGATGCCTCGGGCTCACTCAATGCTCCGGCGTCAGGGATCGACAACGACGGCCGCCTGCGCCGCACGGCACTGCAGAGATTTCGCGAAGAACTCACGAGCCTGCTGCAGCGCCTGCCGGCTGCCGACGCGGGCAGCGTTCGCATCGCTCTGTGGCGCTTCGAGAGCGATGTGACGCGTATCGCTGGATTCGACCGGGCCACTGACATCCATCCGTCCGACGCCCAGATAGAAGCTTCGCTCGGCGAACCGGTCGGCGGCGGGTACAGCTTCCGCACCAATCACACCGACTATCTCCAGGCGCTGCGCGCCGCTGAACGGGCGTTTCTCGACGAAGGCACGCCGGGAGCGTGCCGTGTTCTGCTGTTCTTCAGCGACGGCCTGTACGACCCGACTGGCACGCCCACGCTCGAACAGGCCGACGAGCTGCGCGACATGGTATGCCATGACTTGAAGCTGAGCTACGAGCGCGCAGGCATCAACACGTTCTCGATTTTGCTCGGTCAGGCCTTCCGAGGCATCGTAGGCGATGCCGAACCTGCTGACACCGACGACGTCGGCGCTGAGATGGCCGAAGCGTCAAAGCAGATCCTGCGAGCGCTCACCGGTCACGCGGACTCGCCGCTGGTGCGTGGATTGCCGTACTCACGCCGGTTCGACTGCGAGCGCTGGAGCGATGCGCAGCCCGAGGATCGCGACGGCTCGATCATCACTGTCGACGACCTTGATTCACTGGCTATCCAACTGCTCGAAGTGGCCGAGACGGCGGCTCGCCAGCTCGTGGAGTGGAGGGACTGCGGCATCGCGCCCGGCACCGGAGGACGCTCGGGCCCCCTGCCGGCGGGCAGGTACATCGAGACCATCGTGGCCTACCCGCGCGGTTCGCTCATCGAGGCATATGAGATTGTCACGGCTGACGGGCAGACGATCCGCGGCCCTGGCGACTTCGACAGGCCGCTGTATCTCGGAGGTGACGTCCTGAGCGGCCTCGAGGCTGGCTGGACGCTCGAATTCCTCACTGACGGCGGCAGCGGCGGCATCGAAGTCGCCTGCTACGCCAAGAGAGCGACTCCCCCCACAGCCGATGCCGAGGGCACGGTCACCGACCGCGAAGAACAGGCGCTGCCTGATGTGGTCCGCAGCGCCGACGGTGCCGATTCGCCACCCCTCGAAGGCGTGCGCATCGTCGCCGAGGCGCCGCCGGGTCTGTGCGAGCAGGGTCCGGAGGTATGGCCGGATGAGCGTGTGCGCGATTGGTACTGCCGCGGCGACGGCACCGTCGTGTTCGAACTGCCCCCGCTCGAATGCCAGCAGTCATACAACCTCGACAGGCCGCTGGTGTACCGGTTCGAGCCGGCCTACGCCGAGGGCTTGTTCGGCCCCGGCGAGGTGTCTCAGCAGGTCCGCATCGAAGTGGCCGGCTCGGCCCGCCGTCTCTATGACTGCCTGGGCGCACCTCTGCTGACGTGTGCAGACGACGTCAGCGCGACGGCAGGAGTTGGTGCTTCTGGGACGCAACACGGCAGTGCCGCGCCAGACGCAGCCCTGCCGGTGCTGAAGATCGAACCCGAGAGCCACGAGCTGCCGCGTACACCTCTGCGGGGTGTCGCTGCTTGTCGGCTGTACCCGCCCCAGGACGGTGTTGGGACTCTGCGAGCGCACTGGCGACCCGACGCCAGCGCCGGGGACCTGCCCGGTGAGTTGGACTGGCGCTTCGACGGCGAGCATTACGGCAGCGAATTCGAGGGAGTTCTGGACGAGTCAGGGCGCGAGCTGCGGCTCGGCCCCGGCGGTTCCCCCGAGGGCGTCGCACTTCGCTTCGTCACCACCGATGAGCTCGCGAATGCCGATTGGCGGATAGCCGGCGTGATCGAGCTGGCGCCCAGCTGGCAGACCGGCGTGGCCGACCCAGAGATCAACGCAGTCGCCGACGAGCAGATGGCGGCCCAGCGCACCGCAGTGAGAGCGGATGCGACGTATGTGGCCCGCAGCGACTCGGGCTTGGCCCGCTGGCTGACTCTGCTGGGGTTGCTCGCCACATTGCTGCTCAGCTATGTGCTGTTCTGCCTGGCCTTGGCATCGACGTTCGGCTTGCCGGACCCTCGCCGGTTCTGGTGGCACCATGCGGTGCTGGGGGTCGAGCGAAGAACCGGGTCGAGCTACTCGTTCGCGAGCGGCGCCGTGCCGACGCTGGCTGCGGCGCCGGCTGAGGCGATCCGAGGTCAACACACCGGCAGCAGCCGACGGCCCCGGTTCACACAGTGGCACGGTCCTGCCCTGCTGTCGGGCGCTGACAGCATCAGCCTGGTCCTGCAGCGTTCGCCCAGGTTCTGGCTCATCGGCTTGCTGCGTGGCCCATGGAGCGAAGTGCGTTCTGACGGTCTCGCCGTGGCAGCCCGACCCAGGGGTCGCAAGCGGACCCGGCGGTCGAACAGGACTGCTTCACGAGCAGAGTTCGAGCGTCTTCTCTTGGTGGGAACTCCGCGCCGAGACGGCAACGGTGCCATGTCGGCGCCTGTGTGGGTTGCGATTCCGAGGGCCGGGCGCCTCTCGTCGCCGGAACAGCTCGATGAGCGCGAACTGGCAGACCTGCTGAATGAGGCCGCTCAGCAGAGTGCGGCCGAGTCCGACGCCGGCCCGCGCAGCGATTTCGCGACGGATGCCGGGCAATCGCAGCACGTCGATCCCGAACGGCTTCGCAGCGAGGCGCGACCGCAGGCGCCGCCTAGCCGACCTGAGCGACCGCCTCCGAGGCGGCGCAGCCCGGAATGACAGCAGCCGCAGGGAAGACCTTGGACGACACCGGTCGATGGCATCGGTCGCAGTGGGGAAGGATCACATGTACAGCAAATTCCTGTTCGTAGGGCTCGGGGGATCGGGCGGCAAGACGCTTCGATTCCTGAAGCGTGAGATCGAGCGCTGGATGGAAGCGAAGGGTGTCGGCGACCGCATTCCCGACGCATGGCAATTTCTCCATATCGACACGCCCACGGTTCCCGACGGCCAAGAGATCAACGACATCGCGCCGCCGCTCGCCGACGACGAGTACATGGGGCTGATCAATGCCGGTTTGAGCTTCAAGGCGATGCAGCACATGCTCGACGGAGACCAGTACCTGCGTGACGAGCTGCGCTCGTGGAGGGTGGAGCCGGCGGGCCTTGGCGTGTCGGTGGATCAGGGAGCGGGCCAGTTCCGCGCCGTCGGGCAGACCGTGGCGATGGCCTACTCGAATCAGATCCGCGAGAAGCTCGAGGAACGGGTCCGGCGCATGACCGGACCCAGCGCGCAGAGCGAGCTAGGCGAGCTGTATGACGGGGTCGAAGCCACGCACAACGGCCGCGCCGGACCCGACTCGAACATGTACATCGTGGTCATCAGTTCACTCGCGGGCGGCACCGGCGCTGGGCTGCTGAATCTGGTCTGCGATCTGCTGCGCGCCATGGAGACCCCGGCGGGCGACAGCATCTTCGGGCTGCTGTACACACCCGAGGTGTTCCATTCGCTCGGCCGGAGCGTGACCGGCGGCGTGTACCCGAACAGTCTGGCCGCCATCTGCGAGATGCTGAACGGCCAGTGGTGGCAGGGCAGCGACGTCGGTGCGCCCTCCATCGCAGCGCCGAAGCAGAATGCCGTGCTGAGTCGGGCGGGTCTGCCCAAGCCCCAGGAACGCAGCGGGCCGACGTACCCCTTCTTGGTCGGGCGAGTCGCCGAGGGCGGAGTCGACCACGGCACACCTGACCGGCTGTTCGAGATGACGGGCCGTTCGCTGCTGTCGTGGGTGACCGACCTCGTGGTGCAGTCGCGTTTCGTGGCCTATACCTCGGGCAATTGGACGGCCACGGCACTGGCCCACGAGCAGGGGCCGATCCTCGTGAACGCCGGTGAGACTCACGAGCAGGGTCTGCCTTGCCTGTCGGCGCTCGGGTTCTCCCGCTTGTCGGTCGGCGGCGAGCACTTCGAACGCTATGCACAGCGGCGACTTGCCAAGGACGCGCTGTCCCATCTCGCTCGTTATCACACAGACTCCCCCGAGGCGGTCGCGGTGGCCAGGAACCTCGAGACCGAGGACCCCGAGGCGATCCTGCGCAAGATTGCCGAGGATCACCGGCCTGCATTCCTGCACGAGATCCGGCTGGCCGAGGTGGGACCGGACCACAACGAGATCATCGACGATCTTCGTCCGGCGCGCCACGACGAGCTCCACGGCGACTTTCTCCGCAGGGTGCGCGACAACGCCGGCATCGATCACTACGACAAGCTGGACACCGAGGAATGGCGCAGGCAGATCACCGACGCCATCGCAGAGGCTCGGAGGGCCTACGAGGTCGAGTACCGCCGCGACCTCGAGCTCTCGACCGACGAGTGGATCGGAACCGTCAGCGACCGCATCACCGCCGCCGTCGAGCGTCGTATCGGCTTGCACGGGCTGTTGATAGCCGCAGAGCTCTGCTCGCAGACCAGCCGGTATCTGACTGACGAGGTGGCCGTCGATCTCACGGAGAACGACGGCGAGCAAAACAAGCGCTATGCCGCCCGAGCAGGGGACATGGTCAACGAGGCCCTCGAGACAGCCGCCGGTGCCGTGCGGGGCCACGACGCGCGGCTCGACGAGGCGGTTTCGCAAGGCGTGAACGCCGCTGCCTACGCCGGCGACGCCTTGCTCTGCGGCCAGGCGGCGGTGCTGGCAACACAAGTCGCCGAGAAGATCCTGACACCGCTGGCCCGGGCACTACGCGATGCCCACGACGCGGCAGAAGGCGACGCGCAGCGTGCAGTGAGCTGGGCCAATTGGGACGACGAGCCTCCGCCGAGCGATGTCCGCCCACCGGCGGGGGACTTCTCGCTCATCGATCCCGACGACTATCCCCGCCACTTCTCCGACCTGCTCGGCAGAGATGTCGGTTCCGCAGTCCTCCCGCAAGAACAGCGCGAAGAGGTCAGACGCGACATCATCTCGGGGGCATTCTTGAAGAGCACGGCGGCTGCTGCGAGGGCGACGACCCCGACATGCCTGACCGTCGAACAGGACTGGTTTCCTGCGCAGGGGACAACCCGTCCCCGCCCTCCCGCCGACCTGCGGGTCTCACTGTCGACTCGCCTTGATGACCTCACCGGCCGTGCTTCGGTTTGGCTGCGACGTCCAGGATCGGCATGGGACAATTTCCTGAGCCGCTCAGTTCGCGACTTCGTCGGAGCGACAGACAAGTTCGATGCGAAGGCGATCCCCGAGGCCGAGGCGAGGCAGAACCGGTCCCGGTTCATCAACCAGCTCAACGCGGCGCTGGCTGCCGCCGCGCCGCTCATCAACATCGATGAAAGCCTGCTCGGACTCGTCCACCCCAACACCGACCGCAGCGGGCCGCGTTTGCAGCTCAGCTCGATGCCGCTCGCAGCGCACCCGATCGAGGAGGAGCTTCGATCGGCGCTGTCGCGGGCAGGCATAAACGACGAAGAGATCGGGCGGGCGCTCAACAGCGATTCGTCGGTGGATCACATCGACATCACCAGTGCTTTGGGGGCGCCAATCTCGGTGTTGGCCGTCGAGTCGCTGCTGCGGCCAATCTCGGAGCGTTGGTTTCAGCTCAGTTCCCTCGGGCAGCGCAATGCCTTTTGGGCACGCAGGCGTGCTCAGCCGCTCGAGTCGTTCATTCCGGCGCCGCAAGCGCTGATTCGCTGCATGGTGCGCGGCTGGTTCACCGGCCGCCTGCTCGGGCTCGTCAGACCCGTCGATGGCTCGTGGGCGATCTGGATTCCCCGCGATGAGAGCTGCATGAGCTTCTCGCGGGACTGGCTGTCGACGCCGCGGGCCAGCGGAGATCAAGATGCGCTTGCACTGGTGCTCGAGTCTCTGGCGCTGGCGTATGTGGAAGTCAGCGTGAACGGCACGCTGCAACCGCTGTTGCCCTACATCGAACTGCGGGAACTGGGGCGTTCCAAGCCTGACGGCGGGCTGCTCGGCTACGAGTCGCTGGCACCGGTGCTCGGTCGGTGGGTGACCGACGGTCTGATCAACCCTGAGACTGAAGCTGCGGCAGTGCTCAACTCTGAGAGGTTCTCCGAAGGCGGTTCGACACCCGCAGAACGGTTGTCGCGTATCGCGACGGTCTGCCGTGAGGTCATTTCGGGTTACGAGAAGCTCTATTCTGAATCGCAGGCCCAATGGCGGTCTCAGCCGGCTCTGCTGTCCACGGCCCCGCACTGGACCGGCCTGTGGGAGCGCCACATGAGTCCGGCCCTCAACGACATCGCTCAAGCTGCGGAGCGCCAGGCACAGCAGATCGCCGATGGCACGGGTCCGTTGATGTGAGCGGCGAGAAAGCGGCGACTCCGTCGAGCATGGACCACGCCGACATCACCGGCCCGCTCGCGCTGCGCTCGACAGACGGAACGAATCGCATCGCCCTCATGCTGCATCACGCCGACGACGCAACCGTCGCGCACGCACTCGACGTGTGGGCGGAACTGTCGGGGGCATCTCAGATGTCGCCGTTCATGTGCGTTGAACATCGCCCCATTGCAGACGACGATCCGGCGCCGCTGGACTCGGGCCGCTCGACCCGGTTGCTGGCGGACGGTGCGTGGACACCGGTCGCGTTGATGTACACACTGCACGGCCTCGGTGAACTCAGCCGGGTCGACATCGTGACTGTGTGCACCGCGTCGCTCGACCAAGCTCAGCGGGCTGAGTTAGCTCAAGCGGACGTCATGCTGCGCCATGACCTGCGACGGGTCATGCCTGAGACCACCCCCGTGGCGTCTCACCGGGTTTGGGCCCCCCACTACGGCGACGCGGTGATGGCACCCGATGCCGCATTTGCGAGTCCCGAGGCAAACAGCGCGCTCGTGGTGCTGCCGGTCGACCGGCAGTTCGAGCGGGCCGCGGCCATGCCCGTGAGCGCCATCGGCCCTGAAGACGTGTACGCCTGGCATGTGGCGGTCGAGGTCGCATCCATTGCGGGCCTGTGGTCGACGATGGACGGCAGCCCGCTTGAGTTCGTCGAGACGGCAGCGAGCGGCGTGGGCCGACCGCTGGTGCGCCTGGTGCGCTCGATGTGCCGCGCCGCTCGTATCCGTACCCCGTTGCCGGAGCAGTCGCTCGACGGAACGGGCTTGCTGCCGTTGACGCCAGGCCTGCTGCCGGCCCCTGACGACGTGTTCATGGTCAAGGCCGCCGCACCGCACATCTACCCGTCGACGTTCCGTGTGCTGACGCGCACGCAGGACGACATCGGCGACGGCACCCGGTCCGAACATGGCGGCGACGTGCCGCTCAGCATGCTGCGCGGCTTGATCCCGCTCTCGGCCGAGGTGCACGTCCGCCGTCTCGCGGCCGAGACGATCAGCAGTGTGCTCGATCGCGATGACGACGCCGCCGACGCAGCGTCGCGGCTCGACGACTACATCGCGGACACCGTCGCGATTGCGCCATGGACGGAGCCGCTCGTTCGAGACCTGGCTTCTGGTGCTGATGCTTCCTCGGCGACGACTGCCGAGACCCAGGCGTTGCTCGACCGGGCTCGTGCTCCGGTGTCGATAGAAGCGGTTCCGGTACAGGGGTGGGAGGAGTTGCTCGACGGGGTGTTCGGGATGGCCGACGCGACGCATGCGAGCGAGAGAATTCGCGCCGTCGCGACAAGCGCCCGCTATGTGGTGGTCGACCCTCACGCCCTAGGAGACTGCTGAATTATTGGTGTGCGGGGGTGGTTTTGCGGCGAGTTCGACGTTGATGGTTCGTTGCCTGTGCGCGTTTTGTTGTTTTGTGGGCGGTGTCGGGCGGGCGCAGTGGGTGTCAGGCGGGGGCGAGG
>JAJEIW010000179.1 GCA_022828045.1 Acidimicrobiia bacterium
ATCTCGTTCGGTCACCTGAGTGCCCTGTTCGTGGTCGGCGCAGTGATGGCGCACCTGCAGCTCTATCTGACATCAGAACGGGGCTACTCGCTGCAGCAGGCCAGCCTGTTCGCTGCAGCGCTGCCGCTCATGCAGCTCGCCGGCATGGCCGTGGGCGGTTGGCTCGGCGATCGAATCAACAAGCGGCTCATTGCATCGGTCGCCATGTTCGGGCACGCCGGCGGCATCTTGTTGCTGGCGTGGGCGCCCAACGCGTTCGTGGTGGTGCTGTTCGTGATCTTCCACGGGCTCGCGTGGGGAGCGCGTGGCCCGCTCATGCAAGCCTTGCGAGCCGATTACTTCGGTTCCTCTGCGTTCGCTGCGATCATGGGCGTGAGCTCGCTCATCGTGATGATCGGGCCGATCGTCGGCCCGCTCGTCGCAGGGTGGCTGGCTGACACCACCGGCAGCTACGTGACTGGCTTTGTGGCGCTTGCGGTGCTCACGGCGTTGGGCATGCTGTTTTTCGTCGTCACGAAACCGCCGGCGCCGCCGGAGCGAGGCGGCAGCAGCCCTCGCAGGCCTGCGGCCAAGCCGCATAGCGAAGATGTCGATACTCCCGGCGTCGCAGAGGGTCCGAGCGACGGCTCGGACGTGGGTTCCTTGCAGCGTCAAGTGGCAGGCTGAGCGGCGTGAGCACAGTTTGTGCCGCGAGCGGCTCGAACAGCACTGGACCGGATCCGACGAAGTTGTTCGACCCGCGTACGTATCTGGACGGTGTGCCGCACGATCTGATTGCCGAGCTGCGTTCGTGCGCCCCGGTTCACTGGGTGGCCGAGCCGGAGCTCATGGGCTGGGAGGCCGGACCTGGCTTCTGGGCGATGCTCACACACGAGCTCATGAACCGGGTGCTGCGCGATCCGGGGACGTTCTCGTCCCACCTCGGCGGCACGCAGATCCGCGACCCTCAGACCGCTGCGATGCTTGAATTCGTCCAGCGGATGATGCTCAATCAGGATCCGCCACAGCACACGCGGCTGCGGCGCCTGCTCATGCGCTCGTTCACGCCGAGCGCCGTGGCTGAGCTCGAGGCCACCATCTCTGCTCTGGCCGAGCGGCTGGTGAGCGCGGTGGCCCAACGCGGGCAGGCCGACTTCGCCAAGGAGGTCTCAGCCGAGCTGCCGCTGCTGACGCTCGCCGACATCATGGGCGTGCCGTCCGAGGACCGGATGCTGCTGTTCGACTGGTCCAACCGGGTCATCGGCTACCAGGACTCCGAGTACTCCGTGTCCGACGCATTCGATCCGGCGACAGGAACCGAGATGGCACGCCGCGCCTGCGAGGTGCGAGCCCAGATCCGCCCCGGTCCTGACGGTCGCATGCCCGACCCGCGCTCGCGCGAGGGCCTCGCAGACATGTATGGGTACGCGCACGACCTTGCGACCTACAAGCGGGCGAATCCGGGCTCTGACGTGGTGTCGATTTTGCTGGCTGCCGACGACGCCGAGGGCGGCATCACCAACGAAGAGTTCGAGACCATGTTCTTCCTGTTTGCCGTAGCCGGCAACGAGACACTGCGAAACGGCATACCCGGCGGGCTCTGGGCGCTGCTGCAGCATCCCGAACAGCTCGACAAGCTGCTCGCCGACCCTGGGCTATTGCCCAGTGCCATCGAGGAGATGCTGCGGTTCATACCGCCGGTGGTGCACTTCCGCCGCACGGCCTCGCGCGATGTCGAACTCGGCGGCCGCTCCGTGCGTTCGGGCGACAAGGTGGTGGTCTTCCATGTGGCGGCCAATCGCGACCCGGCCGTGTTTGCTGAGCCCGACCTGTTCGACATCGAGCGCAGTCCGAACGACCACCTCACGTTTGGGGCAGGTCCGCACTTCTGCTTGGGCGCTCACCTGGCACGTCGCCAGATGTCCGCGATGTTCGCTGAGTCGTTGTGGAGAATGCCGAACCTGCGCCTCGACCCGGCCCGCAGGCCCGAGCGTCTGCTGTCCAACTTCCAGCACGGCTTCAAGCACCTGCCAGTGCTCTGGGATGTGCCTGCCGGCGACGAAGCGGCAGCCCGCAGCGAGGCGACTGCGCCGTGACCGTGCGCCTCGCTGCGCCGCCCATCCGGGTCGGCGTCACACCCGACGTCAAGCTCTGGTCACGACCATGGGCCGAGCGCCGTCGCATGCTCGAACTCGTCGCGGACGCGGGCATCGACCATGTGTTCTTTGCCGATCACGTCAGCTTCCGGATCGGGCACGGCAATGACGGCATGGTCACCGCGGCTGCGCTGGCCAACCTGCATCCCACCTTGGGCGTCTATCTCGGCGTGTACCTGCTGCCACTGCGCCACCCGATTCCCGTCGCCCGCCAGCTCGCGAACCTGGCGGAGATGGCACCGGGACGGATCAGCTTCGGCGTGGGCATCGGCGGCGACGACCGCCACGAGGTCGAAGTGTGCGGCGTCGATCCACGAACCCGGGGGCGCCGAACCGACGAATCGCTCGGCATTGTGCTGCGGTTGCTGGCCGGCGAGACCGTCGATCACGCAGGCGATTTCTTCTCGTTCGAGCAGGCCCGCATCGTCCCGCGGCCCGACCCGCCCATCCCGACCTATGTCGGCGGCCGCTCCGACGCCGCCATCCGCAGGGCCGGTCGTTTCGCGGACGGCTGGCTGGGCATCTGGTGCACGGTCGAGCACTACCGCGCGGCGCTGCGCCTGTACGCCGAGACGGCTGCTGCCGAGCGGGCGATCGACGCTCCGGCGCCCCAAGCACCTGATCACGGCATACAGCTGTGGATCGGCTTGGGCGACAGCCGTGAAGAAGCGGCCGGCTGGGTCGGCCCCGAGCTGGAACGCTTCTACCGGGTGCCGTTCAAGGCGTTCGAGAAGTACACGCCCTGCGGCACGGTCGACGACATCGTCGAGTTCTTCATGCCGTACCTCGACGCCGGCTGCCGCCATATCAACATGACGCTGTGTGGAGGGAACCCCGATGAGGCGATACTTGCAGCGGGGGAAGTGGCACGGCGGCTGAAGCAGGCAGACCCGTTCGGCGTCAGCGCCCGATCTGTCGATGCCGTCATGACGCCGAAGTGAGCTGGTCGAGGCAAGGACGCCGCAATGAACGCGACAGCAACGAACGCGACAGGGCCGTCATGAGCATCACGGCCAAGCCCCTCGCCGGCGCACTCGGTGCCGAGCTCTGGGCACCCGACGGCGAGCCGCTCGATGTCACCACGATTGACGACCCCGGGTGCGCAGCGATCCGGGAGGCACTGTGCACGCACCACGTCGTGGTGATCCGAGACCAGCAGATGGATGCAGCAGCGCTCGCACGTTTCGGCCGTCGCTTCGGCGAGCTGGAGCGTCACCCGTATCTCGGCGGCACCTCGGATGAACCCGAGGTGGTGCCGGTCATCAAAGAGCCCCACGAGACGGTCAACTTCGGCGGCGGGTGGCATTCGGAGATGTCGTTCCTGGAATGCCCCCCGATGGCGACAGCGCTGTATGCGGTGGAGGTGCCGAGCTTCGGCGGTGACACGCTGTTCGCGAACCAGCAGGCGGCCTATACGGGGCTGTCCGACACGATGAAGCGCTTCGCCGAGAGCCTCAGCGCGGTGCACTCCGCAGCCCGCCAGTACGGGCGGCGAGGCGATTCATACCGGTACGCCGGCCAGCGCAGCTCGATGAAGGTAGAGGTGTCCGACGAGGCGCACGCACAGCTGACACATCCGGTCGTGCGGACCCATCCTGAGACCGGCGCGAAGGCGCTGTATGTGAATCGGGCGTTCACCGAGGCCATCTCGGGCATGCGCCGGCACGAGTCGAAGGCGCTGCTCGACATGCTGTGGAGCCATGCGGTCGGCGAGCAGTTTACGTGCCGGGTGCGGTGGGAACCGGGAACGTTGACCATGTGGGACAACCGCAGCGTCCAGCACTACGCGCTGAACGATTACCACGGGCAACGCCGGCACATGCTCCGGGTGACGATCGCCGGCGACCGGCCTCGCTGAGTCACTGCGCGGGAGGCTGAGTCGATGAGACCGCTGGCAGGCATCCGCGTGGTCGACATGAGCCGCGTTCTGGCCGGGCCCTTCGCCGGACGGATTCTCAGCGACCTCGGAGCAGACGTCGTGAAGGTGGAACCCCCCGAGGGCGACATCTCGCGCCTGTGGGGCGTCAATCGAGCGGGGCTCGCCGGCTTCTATACCCAGCAGAACGTGGGCAAGCGAAACGTCTGCATCGACCTGCGTGCCGAGGGCGGAGCCGAGACGGTGAAGCGGCTTGTGGCGGAGGCCCATGTGCTCGTCGAGAACTTCCGACCGGGCGTCATGGCGCGCCATGGCCTGTCGTTTGCCGAGCTGTGCCAGGTCAATCCGGCACTGGTGATGCTGTCGATCAGCGGTTTCGGGCAGGAAGGTCCCGATTCGCAGCGAGCGGCCTATGCGGCGGTGCTGCACGGCGAGTCGGGCTGGATGGCTCGCGCCGCCAAGATCCACCAGCAGCCGCTCCAAGAGCCGTACTTGGCCGTCGCCGATACCAACGCGGCGCTCCATGGATCCATCGGCGTCCTGGCCGCGCTGCGCGTCGCCGAGACGACCGGGCACGGCCAGCACATCGACATCGCGATGCTTGAGTCTTTCTTGGCGACCGATGAGGGGAGCCAGGCCGGACTCGACGGCGGGAACTACACATCCCAGGGCGGGCTCGTATGGGACGGTGTGGACGGGCCAGTTCTGACCGCAGGCGATTTCCGATGGATCTGGCGGCAGCTGAGCGAGACCCATGGGCTCGCGGACCCGTCGCCGCCAGATGCCGACATCCCGACTAAGCGGGCGCACCGCGCCGAGGCGATCAACGCGTTCCTGAGCTCGTTCACGACCCGTGCGGAGATGCTGTCGGCTCTCGACGAAGCCAACCTGGCATGGGGTGACATCCGCACGACGGCGGAGGCGCACGAATCGCCCACTGCGACCCATCGGGGTTCCTCGGTGGAGATCAGTGCTCGCGACGGCGGCACGCGCCGCGTGACCCAGACGCCGTACAGATTTGCCGGTGCTACTGCGGATTCGGCGGCGGTCTCGGGGGTGACATCGGACTCTCTGGCGCCGTACCTCGGCGAGCACAACGGCGAGGTGCTGGCGGAGTGGCTGGGCGCCGGCCGCACAGAAATCGACGCATTGCGCGAAGCAGGCGTGCTCGTCGAGGACGACTTCGCGGCCGAGCGGCGCGCGCACGGGCGGCCGTGACCGTCGACCATGACGTTCATGCAACGATCTTCATGGAACCGAAACAGTCCGGCAGGAGTCTGAAGGGATAGGCAGTCTTCGTGGGGACTTGGCATGGCTGGCGCGCCCGTTGCATTGACGATTCCGGCAGTGATGAACTGGGGTCTGCGTCCCGATGCTTCGCTGATGGCTGCCCCGATGACGGAACCGAGCACGATCGGCTCGGCCGCCATCCGCCCAGGACCGACGGTGAGCGCGGCTGAGGGCGGCCCGTCGACCGGGGCCGGCCCCGTCGATGCGGTGGCAGTCCGCTTCGAGGACTTCTATGCGGCCCATCGCGACGAGTTGGCGCGGGCGCTCGGGATGGCACTGCGCGACAGCGCGCTCGGCGCCGAAGCAGCTGACGAGGCATTTGCACGCGCGTGCCAGCGCTGGGGACAGGTCAGCGCCTACGCGAATCCGCAGGGTTGGGTATTCCGCGTCGGGCTGAATTGGGCGCGGTCGTGGCTGCGACGGGTTCGCCGGGAACGAGAACGGCGACCTCTGCTGGCCCAGCCGCACGCCACCGAGGACCGGACGCGCGACGTGGACCTCGAGCGGGCGTTGGCGACGCTCAATGATTCGCATCGCGCGGTGATTGTGGCCCGCTTCTACCTGGACTGGTCGGTGGCCGAGACTGCCGATGCGCTCGGCATCGCGACGGGCACCGTCAAGAGCCGTCTCAGCCGCGGTCTGGAACAGCTGCGCGAGGTGCTGGGAACGGCAGCCGACGAAGAGGACGGGTCGTGACCGACGAGGATCTCCTCCGCGGGCGGCTGCGCAGCGCAGCATCGGATATGCCGGTGGGCTCCGGCTCGCTCGCGGGCGTCCAGGCGCGCGCAGCCCAACTGCAGCGTCGACGCAACGCGGTGCGTGGCGGCATGGGCGCCTTTGCGCTCGTGGCGGTTGCGCTTGTCGGCGTGGTGTCGCTGCGCGGCGGCGGGCTTGATGAACTCAGCGACTCCGTGGTTTCCGCCGAGCAGCAGGAGGCGGCCGAGCCCATGTCGGCGACGACTGCTGCTGTCGCATTCAGCGTCGCTGAAGAGGACATGGCCGAGGAGGAAATGGCCGACGAGGCTGCCGCTGAGATCGTGACCGCGGCGGCGGCGAGCGATGACGATTCCCAGCAGGACGCAGCGGAGCTGTTGGAGGACGCAGCTGCTGGCGCCGCCACGCCGCCCGTCGGCGAGACGCTCGAACCGGCGATAGCTGGCGAATCGGAGAATTGGGACAGCAAGCCGCCGGCCAGCAGCGACTCCGAAGCGGCTGTGTTCGCCACGACCGTGTCGATCGTGAATCCGCCGCCAGCGGCCGAGGGCGCAGACATGCGCTACTCGTTCAGCGGCGCGCACGCCGTCGCCCGCGCTGCCGGCAACTGGTACGCGTACGACGGCGCGGACTGGCAGTCCGTGGGCCGGCCCGATGACATGGACGTCGTGGCGGTCGATCTCTCCGGATCGGGGCGCATTGCCGTGCTCGGTGTGGTTCGACCGCTCGACTGCGCACGTGAGCAGGTGGTGGCGGTCCGCACAGGCGAGCAGTGGAGCTACGTGCGCGTCGATGACGACACACCGCCGACGGTGGGGTGGGAGCTGCTCGATGCCCGGATTCGCGTCACCGACACCGCCATCGAACTCGAGCGCGTCGAGCGCCTGTGGCTGGACGAGCAATGCACAGGCTCAGCGGAGTACGAAGCGCCGACCGGTGCGGCAGCAGAACTCCTCGCCGAGCTGGAGGAGCTCGGCGAAATCCAGCGTGACAGCTGGCCGCTCGCACGGTTGGACGGGGGGTTCGCGGATCGCTGGCCGCACGTGGCTCGCTCCGACGCACATGCCGCCGCGGCATCGGCCGCCGATCTGGACTGGACGACGATGAGTCCCCCCAAGTACACGGTGGCCGCATTGCCGCTGACGCCCAGTCGATCGGCCGACGCGGGTGCCGCAGACGTGGCCCTGCACGAGACCACCGTCATGGATGTCGCCACGACGGTGCACGTCAGCCATGGCATGGCGATGCTGCGGCGGGGCAGACAGACGTGGGAGGTCTGCCCGATCGCCGATGAGGAGCTGGACCAGGTCAACGGGGAGGTCGGCAGGGCGGGCGAGCATCTCGCGGTGGTCGTCGGCAAGCCGGAACAGACGCTGTTCATCGTCGAGCGCACCGAGTAGCGGCGAGCGGTCAGGCGGCCGTGCACCTGTTGCGCGTGGCATGCAGCCGATGAACCGATTTCACGCGCAGACAGTGTCCTAGTGTCTCGCAGATGTCAGACAGAGCAGTGGCAACGCAAGAGTTTCCCGAGCTGGGCTTCTACATGCTGCCTGGCGATGCCGACGACTCTGCGGAGGCCCTCACCGAGATTCAAGCTGCCGAAGCGATGGGGCTCGGCAGGGCGTTTCTCGGAGAACGACCTAATCGCAAGGAGGCCGGCGCCATCTGCGGCGCTGCCGCCGCGGTCACGAGCTCCATTGGCATCACGCTGGGCGTGACCAACATCAACACTCGCCACCCGACGCTCACTGCGGGCCTCGCGCTCACGGTGCAGAGCCTGGCCCGCGGTCGGTTCACGATGGGCTTCGGGCGCGGCGTCGCCGTGGCGCAGCAGATCATGGGCTTGGAGCCCGTCACGACGGCCGAGCTGGAGGACTTCGCCTTGGTCATGCGCCGGTTGTTCCGGGGCGAGATCGTCGGCGACTACGACGGACCGACCGGTCGCGTTCCGATCCTGCTGCTCGACATGACGCTGGACGAGCACCTGCCCCTGGCACTGGGGGCGATGGGGCCGAACACGCTGGCCCTCGGCGGGCGCTGCTTCGACGACGTGATCCTGCACCCGTTCTATTCCGACGAGACCGTCGTGCGCTCGGTGGATGCAGTGTCGGCGGCGGCCGAGCAGGCCGGGCGCGATCCGGCTGAGGTGAACGTGTGGTCGTGCTTCGTCGTGGTCAGCGACGAGGTGCCGCATGAGTTGCGGCTGCGCAAGACGGTCGGACGGCTGGCCACCTACCTGCAGTACTACGGCGACGTGCTGGTGCGGGTGAACCGCTGGGATCCCGAGGTGCTGGCGCGGTTCCGTGCGGACGCAGTGGTGGCCAAGTTCCTCGCCCCGATCGACGGCACGGCCACGGTCTCGGAGCTCGAGCACATCGGCACGCTCTTGCCGGATGAATGGCTGGCCCCGATGGGGGCAGGCACGCCTGCCGAGTGCGCCGCGGCCGTGAGACGCCAGATCGACCTCGGCTGCGATGCGGTGCTCATGCACGGCGCCACACCTGCCGAGCTGGCAACGGTGATCGACGCCTACCGGCAGATCGGCGCGTGAACGCGGCGGCTGCCTCAGCCGCGACGGCACTGCACCCAGAACCTGCCTGCGACGTCAGAACTAACGTCGGCGCAGCGCCGGGGCGAGATCGGCGCGTGGGGATCAGGGGACAAGATGGCGAGCGATGACCCGGGACTGTGGAGTGCGAGCGAGCAGGCGAGAGCCATCGCCGCGGGGGAGCTGTCGAGCCGCGAGCTGACTGCCCATGTCATCGACCGCATCGAGCGGCTCGACGGCGACATCAACGCAGTGGTCACCCGCGAATTCGAAGCGGCGCTCGAGCGCGCCGCTGCTGCCGATGCTGCGCAGGCGGGCGGTGGCACACTCGGACCGCTGCACGGCGTTCCGTTCACCGCCAAGGACGCCCTGATGACCGAGGGCATCCGCTCGACCGGCGGGGCGCGGGAGCTGACCGACAACATTCCCGACACCGATGCGGCCGTGGTGGCGGCCTGCCGTGCTGCGGGAGCGATCGTGATCGGCAAGACCAACCTGCCGCGCTGGTCGGCCGACAACCAATCGTTCAATGACCTGTTCGGCACCACCAGCAACCCGTGGGACCTGACGAAGGTGCCCGGCGGCTCTTCGGGCGGTGCGGCAGCGGCGACCGCCATGGGCTTCACAAGCTTCGAGATCGGCACCGACATCGGCGGCTCGATTCGATTCCCGGCTTCGTACAACGGCATCTGGGGCCACAAGCCGAGCTTCGGGGTGATCCCGACCACGGGTTACCTCGATCACCTGCGCGGCGGCACCACCGAGCCAGACATCAACGTCTTCGGCCCGCTGACGCGCAGCTGCGACGACCTGGAGTTGCTGTTCGACGTGCTGCTGCGCACCGAGGAGCCGTGGGTGCCGCAGCTGCCGCCTGCGCCGGATGACATCGGCGGTTTGCGTGTCGCCGCATGGCTCGACGACGACTACTGCCCGGTCGGCGGGGACGTGCTCGAGGTCATGAATGCGGCTGTCGCGGCCCTCGAGGCCAGCGGCGTGAGCGTCGACCACGCGGCCCGTCCGGACATCGATCCGATGCCGGCGTGGGAGACGGGGCTGTGGTTGGTGCGGGCCGCCATGACGCTTGCGGGCCGCGGCGAAGGCCCTGGCCATCGTGAATGGCTCGAGCGTCACATGGCGCGCGAGGCGTGCCGCCGCAAGTGGGCCGATTTCTTCACTGGCTACGACGCGATCCTCATGCCGGTGAGCTTTCACCCACCCTTCGACCACATGCAGGAGGGAACCTTCGCCGAGCGCCGCATCCTCGCGAACGGCGTCGAGCGGCCGTACATCGAGATGACCCGCTGGACGATCCTGACCGGCATGTCGTACCTGCCCGCCACCGTGCCGCCGCTGGGCCTCACCACCCAGGGCCTGCCCGTGGGGTTCCAGGTGGTCGGCCCCTACGGCGGCGACCGCACCACCATGGCGCTGGCCCGCCGCATCGGCGAGCTCACCGGCGGCTACCAGCCCCCACCCCGCGCCCTGTAGCGCAGGGGGCGTCGGGGCAGCGGTCTTTACGACGTCGGTTCTTCGGGTGCTTGGGCGAGATCGGCTGCGAGCCCGGCCACATCGTCGATCGCTTGGCGCAGCGCTTCGCCCCCCAGCGCATCAGCGTGAGCCGGCGTGCCGTCGGCGCGCAGGTACAGCAGCACCACACGGGCGACCGGAAGGCCGGTCGCCCGTTCGAGGCACCATGCGTAGACGGTGACCTGCCGCCGATACTGCTCGGCACGCTCGTGGTCGGCACCGGGCATCGCGCCGAGCGCATCGGTCTTGTAGTCGACAACGACGAGCCCGTCGGACTGGTCGTCCTCGAACAGCAGGTCGATGTAGCCCTCCACAACCGGACCTGAGGCAGCACCCGACGATGACGCAGTCGGCGTTGCCGGAGCGGCCACGTACACCTCGCGCCAGCATCGCCCCGCAGCGGCACACTGCACCTCGTCGCTGGCCAGAGCAGAGCGGACATAGTCGGCGACCTCGTCGGCTCGGTTTGCCACGCCTTCGACAACGGCTTGTGCAGCGGCCAACTCGTCGAGCGCTTCGCCGTCGGCCAGATCGACGGCTTGGAGCACACCGTGCACTGCCTTGCCCACTGCCGTCGCGCCACGCCCGCGGCGTGCAGGAGGCCCCTCGTCGCCGAGATGTTCGTCGGGCGCGTCCTTGCCGGCATGGCGTGCATCGACTGAATCTGTGTTGAGTCCGTCGTCGATCGGGCCGATGTCGCCCGGGCCGCGGGCCGGCGGACTGCCGCCGCGAGGGCTCGCGCGCGAACCGACTTGGTGATGTTCTGCGTCGCCGACCGCAGCGGCACCGCGATGAGCGATGAACGTGGCGCTGAGCGCCGAACGAGTCTGGGTCGATCGCACAGCTCGCTCCCGTCGCGCAAGCCAGTCGCCGCGCTCGGGAAGCCCGCTGCGCGAGGCCGCGGTGTCGGCGGCCTGCCGGGCAACCGTTGCATCGCCGGGGGCCTCTCGGTAGTCCCAGCCGCGAGCGCTCGCCACTGTCCCGGCGTCGAGCTTCGGCATCGCCTCGAAGAGCAGCTGCGAACTGGGTTTGCTGCGCGGCTGCTGCGCGGTGTCCGCGTTCGCGGGCGGCAGCGGGCGATGCAACGACACGATCAGGTGGTCGCGTGCGCGGGTGCAGGCCACGTACAGCAGCCGGATGCGCTCGAAGTGATCCGCTGCCTTCTCGCGTTCGGCCCAGAGTGCGTAGCCGGCTGTCTCGGCGCCGGCGCGCAGGCGCACTGCAGCAGCGCCGCAGCAGTGTTCGGGGCCGTCGTGGTCAGCGCCGGTGAAGCCCACGAGCGACGGCCGCGACCGGTTGCCGCCTTGGAGGCCCGCCACGATCACGATCGGGAACTCGAGTCCTTTCGCTGCGTGAACCGTCATCACCCTGACCGAGTCGTCGTCAGATTCGGGAAGTATTGCCTCGGTGACTTTGGCGCGTTCGGATGCCTGCATCGCGGCCCAGCGGAGGAACTGCCGCAAGCCTCCGTGCTGGCTGTGCGACCATGCCCGCGCCTGATCGATGACGTAGCGCACATGTCGCCAGACCTCGCGGGTTCGCTGCCCGGCTGCGGCCTGCTCGAGCACGCGCCGCTGGCGTACCAGACGGTCGAGCAGCACCGACGGGGCGACAACGGCGTGCTCGTCGTAGAGACGCCGCAGGTGCTGCATCCCTGCGGCCACTGGGTGCTCGGCACCGTCCGGCACGGCAGAGAAATCGGAAGCGAAGATGCTCCACGACCCGGCCGCGCGGTAGTACGTGTACAGATCGTCGTCGCCGCACCCGTACAGCGGTGTGCGCAGAGCGCTCACTACAGCGAGCGCGTCGTCGGGGTCGGCAACGGCCCGCAGGCACATCAGCAGGTCACGCACCGTCCGGGAGCGCCACACGAACTCCGATGCGTCGAGGCGATACGGCACCTGCGCTGCGGTCAGCCCCGCTTCGAGCTGCGGCAGGCACGTCCGCGTCGGGATGAGGATGGCGATGTCGCCGAGGCGGGCTGGTCGCTCGCCGCCGCGGTGGCGGTCTTCGACAGACCATTGATTCGCGAGTATCTCGGTGATGACGCCGGCGATGTCGGCGGCCTCGGCGTCGCGGATGCCTTGAGCACTGAGGTCGCCATGCCCGCTCAAGCTCAGCGCCACGACTGCGGGCCCTTGGCCCACAGCCGATCTCGATGCGTGCAGGGGTGCATATTCGGGGTGCAGCCGCTCCGAACGCTCCGGAGCTGTGCCGGCTGCCGTGGGCGGTTCGGCGCCGCCGTCGTGCGCCGCAGGTGCGAGCTGATCGGCCGGATCGGTGCCGCGGGCAGCCATCAGTCGATCGAAGGTGTGATTGACCCAGTCGATGATCGGTTCCGTCGTGCGGAAGTTCGTGACCAGTGCCGCTGCTGGCTGCGAGTTCGCGAAGCGGTCCCGGGCATCGAGATACAGGCTGATGTCGGCCCGACGGAACCGGTAGATCGACTGTTTGGGATCGCCGACGAAGAACAGCTGCCCGTCCACGATGTCGATGTGCTGCCAGCCGTCGGGCACGGTTTCGTCAACATCGACCACGGCCGCTATGCGCGCCGCGATCTCGATCTGGATCGGGTCGGTGTCCTGGAACTCGTCGAGCAGCAGGTGCCGGTACCGCCGGTGCAGCGAGTCGCGGGCATCATCCGATGACTTCAGCAGGTCGCGGGCGCGAACCAGCAGGTCGTGGAACTCCAGCCGCCCGCTGGCACGCCGCTGCTCTGCGGCTTCGATTGTGAAGCAGGCGACGTGGCTGCACCACGCAGAGATCACCTGCCGCAGCGCTTCGGCTGCCGTCTCGGTGCAGAGCACGCGCAATGCAGTGAAGTCCTCGCGCACCGACGCGATGTCCTTCCAGTTCTGGGCCTGCCCTGTTCCCCTGCGACGGGTGCCGATTTTGGGGACGCCGTGGCGGGAGTCTTCGGCATCGAGCAGCACCCCCAGCGCCTCGGCGTCGCTGCGCGCCCATCGCAGACGAGCCACGAACTCTTCGAGCTGCCCGAAGCGGGCCAGCGCCTTGTCGGCGGGATCGCTGCACTCGCGCCCGCGCGCGCACAGCGCGCTGCCGCGGGCCACCAGACCGTCGATCTGCAGCGGCGCCGGCTCGAATGGCCGGTCCGGCGGCCTGATGCGGTCCCAGTTGGCGCCGAAGGCAGCGCCCATCTCGCGCAGATCGGCGGGCGTCACGCCGGCCGCGTCGAGCATCTGCACGAGCCAGAGCGCATCGTCGTCGGCCAGGAGTTCGTTGACGAAACTGCGCCAGCGATCATCGAACTCGACGTCGCTCGTGATCTGATCAAGCGTCTCGAACAGCGGCGGCAGTCCGGCCTCGATGGGATGCTCGCTGAGGATGCGGCGAGCGAAGCTGTGCAGCGTCGAGATGGCTGCACTGTCGAGCCCGTCGAGCGCGTCACGCAACTGCTGGCACGTCCGGGCATCCTGCGACCCTGCCAATCGGGCGTTCAGCTCCGCACGGATGCGGTTGCGCAATTCGGCGGCGGCCTTCTCGGTGAACGTGATGGCCGCAATCGCGCTGATCGGCACGGCATACTCGCCCGACACCAGCTCGACGATGCGACCGACCAGCGCGGTGGTCTTGCCGGTGCCCGCGCCGGCCTCCACGAACATCGTCGAGCCGACGTCGTGCACGACGCGCTCGCGTGCGGAATGATCGGCCACCGCTGCCGACGCTGCCGGCCCGTCGCCGGTCGCCGCACTCACCGCGGCCCGCCCACGCAGCGCCCGCGCGGTGACGCCGCGTCAGGGGCGGCCTCGGCCGCTGCGCCAAGTGCGTCGTGTTCGTCAAGCTCGGCCAGGCGGCTGAAGCCCTCGAGCAGCGGCTGGTGCCGCTTGCGCATCCAGTCGTCGCGGACATCGCCCGAACTGATGCCGTCGGGATCGCAGTACGGGCATGCCACGAAGGACAGGCGATCGTCGCCGGGGCGGGCATAGCCGGGGAACACACCGCCGCGGATGCCCGCCACGATGACTTCGACCACCTGGGCGAACCGCCGCATCACCTCGTCGTCGACAGCGAGATCGATCCAAGTCCAGTAACCGGGCCGGCTCGAGATGAACCAGTAGGCGGCGTGATCTGCTGCGCCGACGGTCGCGGCGCCGCGAAAGTGCTCAGCCGCAGCGAGCGCATAGACGGGAAGCTGCAGTTTCGTGCCTCGCAGCGTGGGATCTGGCTCGGCCGTCCGCGGCGCAGTAGCGGGCGTCAGGCCCCGGTAGCTGCGCGGCGAACCGGTCTTGTAGTCGATGACCACCAACGCGCCGTCCTCCATGCGCTCCACCCGGTCGATGACGCCTCGAAAGCGCACCGTGCGCCCGTCGGCGAGGTCGAATGCCACGGCCCCGGCCGCGGAATCGGCAAAGCCGAACCGGAACTCCGAACCTTCGATCTCGCCGCGGGGCGGCCGGTGCTTGTCGCCGTCTCGCTCCAGCATTTCGGCCAGGTCACTCAAGATTGCGGCTCGGTCGCGCTGCCACAGCAGCGGCGAACCGGTCAGGCCTTGCGCTTCTCGCTGGTCTGCCAGCTCGCGGCCGATAGCGACAAGCTCGTCGCGGTCTTCGTCGGAAGGCGGACGCTGCGGTCCTGGAGGCATGCGGCCCGGACCGCTGTGGGCCACGGGCGCGCCCCTGCCTGCCGACTGTCGATTCGCTATCAGCGGATGCAAGAAGCGATCGATGGCCTCGTGCATGAGATGACCTCGTTCGAGCGGGCTGAGCCGCAGGATGTCCTCGGGTTCTTCGACAGCCTCGATGCCGAGCAGATCCTCGAACAGGTAGCGCCGCGGGCAGGTGGCCCAGTGCTCGAGACGGGTGGCGGACATGACCTTGGCCAGCGCGCCGTCGGCATCGATGACGTGGGCCAGGTTCCCGTCGAAGCGGGTGAACTCGCTGCTGGCGCGGGCGTCGATCAGCGAGGCGCCCCTGCGCAGTGCGGGATCGCGCCACAGTGCATGGCTCGCGACCGGGTTCCCGCTCGCACGATGCGCAAGCAGGCTCGCCGCGTCGTACTCGGTGACCGTGGCCGGAAAGCCGGCCGAGCGAATCCCGGCGAGATACGAGGGGGCCTCGACGATGCCGTCCACCGCGCTGTCGAGCGCCGCGGCGCTGAGGCTGTCGCCGTCCACAAGGCCGTCGGCGAAGTACTCCTGACCGCTTTCCGAGCGGCCCACCGGGTTCGCCGCAGCATCGCCGCGACAAGCATCACGCTCGAGTCGGCGAGCGGTGTCGGTGAGCAGGCGTGACGGCACGTACTCGCAGTTGCGACGCAAGTCGCCGCGTGGCAGCAGCAGGGTGCAGGCGTGGCGGGCGCCGGCCATCGCGGCCAGCAGCGCTCGATGCTGCTCGGCGGTCGCGTCGGTCTGCAGTGCCAGTGCGCCGCCCAGTGCACGGCGCTCGTCCTCGTTGATGAGGCTGTCGGGCACGGGGCGCGAGGGGAAGATGCCCTCGGCCAGGCCCACGACGTACGTGCGATCGACAACGATGTCGATTGCGCCATTGACATGACCGACGTACACGCCGGTGCCCTCGGTGCCGCTGCGGCCGTGCGGTTGGCCGAGTTCGACTTCGAGCGCGCGGCGCATCACACCCAGCGTGACCCGCCTCTCCACCGTGCCGAGGTCGGCCAGCCGGTCGAGCACGCCTTCCACGCGCTCCGCGGCACTGCGCTCCCACGGCGGCCAATCCTGCGTCCAGCCGTCGCGCCCCACTGCTCCCAAGTAGCGCCGCAGCGAGGCGCGCATCCAGTCGCACAGGCTGCGCCACGTCCGGTGCTGCCTGCCCTGCTGCACATGATCGCGCAGTTCTGCTGCGAACTCTGCTGCGGCACGGCACTCGCTGGCCTGCCGACGGAGCCATGCGACTTGGGCGTCTGCCGATGCTTCGCCGTGGGCTCTGGGCCGTGCTTGGTCTTCCAGCAACTCGGCGTGAGCCGACAGCCGGACCTCCCAGTCGTCGCCGCTGACCACATGGGCTGCGCGAGCCAAGCGCTCCCACGCCGAATCGGGCACGAAGAAGTGCTCGTCAGCGATTCGCTGGCGGGGCTGCCGGCGCGGGATCTTGGCGCCGGCAAGCAGATCGAACACTTCGCGACGTCCGAGGAAGGGAGTGCCGCCGCCGTCGTCGGCCAGAGCGCTCAAGCCCAAGGCAAATCGGCCGTAGATCGATTCGCCCAGCGTGCGTGCGGTGCTGCCGTACGTGAGCACGCCCGCAGCCTCGAACTGCTCTTCAAGCATGCGTCCGTACGGTTCGTCCGCCGCGTGGAACACCGCAGTGCGCCCCGGGGCCACACCGTCGTCGAGATCGGCCAGTACGGCGCGCACCACAGTGCGCGCTTCTTCGTCGGGGTCGGTGACGCTCATGATCCGCGTGCCGGTCGGCGGCATCGCCTCATGGGCCGGCAGCCCGACTCCCAGTCGCTCGCAGACCGCTCGCGCCGACGCGTCGGCCGCATGATCGCCGGTGACGCCCACCAACACATGCAGCGGCGCGCGGCGCGCGGCCAGCGTCCACAGGCCGAGTGCGCGCACCAGCCGGGCCTCGGGCACGCTGAGCCGTCGCGGCAGGTACAGCACGAACTCTCCCGGGTCGAACGCGAGGGCGCCCGGCCGTGCAGATTCCGCGTGTGCAGCGGCGGCCTGCAGGAGTTCGCTCGTGTCGTACCACTCCGGTGCCAGCAACGACCTGATGCGCTCGCAGATGGCGACGACGGCCGCTGCCCGCGTGGATGTCGCGGCGACCTGCTTCAGTTGGCGTGCCGAGAGATCGCGCAGTTCGCTGTAGGTCCCCGCCAGCGCCTCCGCGGTGCGGTGGTGATCGGCCACCGGCCCGAAGAGCGCAGCATCGTGGCGAAGCGCCTCGCGTACGGCTGCCGTCAGCACCATGGCGCCGTGCGGCCGACGGCCGGCGGCTTGCAGGGACGGCCCGGCCAGTCGATCGGCGAGTGCCCCGAATGTCAGCGTGTCAAGTGCCGCGATGCCGCCGCCGGCCGCCCGTGCCGTGCCGTCCGGTGCCTCGTCTCCCTCATCGGTGACCCCCAAGGCGAAGGCACGACGCAGCGCCAGCCCGGTGTAGTTGGACGGCACCACGACAGTGACAGGTCTCAGCGGGTCGCCCGACTTGGCTTCGGCCGCCAACGCAGCCAGCGCCTGTCGTGCCGGCATTCCGAACGCCACGGGAACAACCCGCACCCCTTCGCTCTCCGAAGCGCTGCCGCTGCGGGGAGCCTCGTCCGTCATGGTGTCGGTGGCCACGGCACGAAAGCTAGGACAGGGGTGTCACAGCTACCCGGCCTTCTGCGGGGAGGTGCTGATGGCCTCCGCCGGCGAACGCCGCGGAGACAGCGACGAGCGGTGGCTGTTCGACGCGCTCACGGGCCTGCTCGCTCGCAGCGACGAACGTCCGACGCTGCTGCTCGAGAACGTGCGAGCCATCACCGACCGTCCGCTCCGAGCTGCGATGACCAGATGGCGGACAGCGATGCGTCACCTCGGGTACACGCTCACCGAGCGGGTAACGGCCGCCAGCAGCGCCGGAGCAGCGCATCGACGCTTGCGCTGGTTCGCTCTCGCCGTCCACCCAGACAGCGGCCTCGACCGGCTCGCAGCGATGGTCGCCGCCGCAGCGGACAGCAGCGTCGCTGTTCATGACAGCCGACTCGGAAGCCTGCTGCCCACCACCACAGCCGCTGACGCCAAACGCGGACCCGACAGCCGAGGCCCGCAGTCGACGCAGACCTCTCCCGCCAACGCGCTGCTGCCCACTACGGTCGCGACCGACGCCGCCGGAGTGGGCTGCGCAGCCACCGCTGATCGTGCCGCCGTGCTCGTGTCCCGGCGAATGCCCGCTGCATGTGCCCGACCGCCGCCGGGAGGACGCCCGATGACAGCGACAGCCTTGACGCCGAGCACGGCGTGACGCGGCTGCCGCTGTGACCGCTGTCCGAGCGCTGCCTGATCTCGGCTGGATGGGCGACACAGACGCCGCCTACGACGACGGGCACTGGGAGCACTCCGTGCGGCTCAGATGGGTCAACGAGTCCGACACGGCAGGCACAGCACCCGGAGCGCAAGCCATCCGTTCGTGTCCATGAGCGGGCACGGCGGCAGCGGCGGGGTCAGCTACGACGCGACCCCCAGCAGCCCGCACAGACGCAGCGGAATGCACAAGAACCACGTGAGCAAGCTGATCGCCCGGCACCGACAGGCGTGACAAACCCGCCGCCGACGTCTCGGACGTCTCGGAGGCGTAGCTGACAGACGCAGGGACGGGCGGCATACTGGGGGCTATGAGATTGCGTGTGTTCTTGTCTGTCCTGGCGGCCGCGGCGATGCTGTTCGCTGTGCCCGCGCAGCCTGTGTCCGCCCAGACCCCCCTGTCGGTGTCGGTGACGGGACTGGAGACGCCGTTGCGCTCCACGAGCGACGCCCGCACTGTGACGGTCGCTCTGACGGCTGACCCCGGCCGCGACGTGTACGTGAAGCTCGGCACAGCCGAGGGCCGGTACCGGTTCTGGCGCGGCAACGAGCCGACCCGCTGGAACTGGGACCCCACCGTGCTGTGCACCACCCGCAGCGGACTGTCGACGCCGTGCTGGTATCGGCAGCATCACGGCGAACAAGTCGGCCCTGTCGTGTCCGGCAACGACGCAGCCCGCGACGGCTACCTGATGCTGATAGAGCGCCGCAACTGGGCGACAGGGCACACAGTGACGTTGCGCCCGGCGCCGACCCGGCATCACTCCGACTCGCCGTGGCTGACCGCGGACACGCTGACGGTCGCGGTCGACAGCGACGACGACGGCGTGTACGACGACGCGACAGCCGCCGTGGCCATCGCCACGACGCCGCGGCCTGCGCTCGATGTGAGATCGGGACCATGCAACGTCGACGACGCCTACCGCAAAGCGCGAGCAGCGTTCTTCTGGCACAAGGCCCACGGAACGGAGGCTCCGCTGTTCTGGCGGATCATCAACACGCTCCGCGACGGCCCGGGCGGCGTGCCGATACCGCCGGACGGGGTGACAGAGGACACGATCTCCGCTGCCGAAGTGAGACAGTCTGCCGTCGGCAAATCGTGGCCGGGCTGGATTCCGATAGTCGCAGCGATGGACTGCGTGGACGGCAGCTGACCCTGCTGCCCGGGCCGGCGGGCTGGGCTGTTGCCAGCTCTCGAAGCAGTCAGCGCAGTGCCGGGTCTCGTCGACGGTGAGCATCTGTCGGCAGGTCGCGCAGCGCGGATCGTCAGGGGGCTGCGAGCACCGCGCGGCGTCTGCCGTCGGGCAGTTGCCTGAAAGCTGCTCCATAGCGGGCGTCTCGCCGCCAAGGTCGTCATACTCGACCGGTCGGCCTTCTCCCTTGGAGACTGCCTGGAACGTCGGGGGATGGTCGGAAACCCTTATAGCTGCCGGGTTTTCGGCAAATGGGCTGAGGACAGCTCCGACTCGCCCATCGGCGTCGAATACAGATATCGCTGCGAAGCCAGCGAGACACCGGTCGACACGTATCCGTTCGCCGAATACGAGTCTGTCTCGGCAGCGACCCCGAACGGCGCCAAAGGGCAGATCATGCCGGACCGGATGCTGCTGCGAGCGGTCGCCATGCAAACCCGCGACCGTCACCTCGACGTCGTAGGCGCTGATGCTGCTGTCGAAGCCAACGAACAGTTCGACTCGTTCGCCGCCGACTCAAAGGAACCGGCCGGACCGCTCGGCGGTGACCTGACGTCCGCTCACACACGCAGAGTCGGCGACGTCATCTGCCACGTCGTCGGCGACAACATGCACGACGGCATCATGCTCGTCTGCTGCCGCACCGTCGTCGACCATCCGACCCAGAGCCACCAATGGCAGACCGTCGGCTACGAGCAAATGCCGTCCGCAGCGGTGAAGCCGTTCATCGAAGACCACACAGACCGAGTCTCGTTGCCCTGAGAACGACGAATGCTTGGCGCTGCCTCGTAGAGCGCGCTGCGCACCCCAGACGCTTCCGGGTAGCTCATGCGGAACGTTGTGCCCGTGAAGTTCCGTTCCGAACGCCGGAATAGCCCATGCGGAACGTTATCGTGGGGGCTATGGGCAGATATGTGGCGGCGAAGGGCTGGCTCGCGAGTCGAGTCGGGTACGGGCACCGCTCCTACCGAGCCTACGTGCCGCATCCGCTGCGCGACTGGGAACCGCAACTGAGCGCTTCCGAGCCGGCAGCGCTTCCGCGCGTCTGCTGACGCATCTGCCGTCCATGCCGGTGCTCGACACAGGGATGGTCAGCGTTCGTCTCGGGGTGTCCGAGCGGGTCGCACGCAACGCCGTGAAAGCGCTCGCGTCAGCCGGCATCCTGGACACGGCTGGCGGAGAGCGCGACGTCCGCTACACGGTCGCCGGCCTGGTAGGCCCAATGCGTCAGATGCAGCCCGACGGTGTGATGACGCACAGCCTTGGAGCGCGCCCCCCGCCACGAGGCAACACTCCGGCCTCGGTTGTTCCGAATCGCCCCGGGCAGCCTCCTTGCGGGCACCGCGGGCCGCGATCCCGCAAGCCGTGTGTCCTGCCACGAGGCCACGGCGGCCAGCACCGCTACCGGCGGCGGTGAGTTCCCCGGCGAGCGGGGGACAGCTCGTCACAGTTCAGCGAGTCGCGTGATGTCGCGTGCGCTGGCGGCCCATCTGGCTGTGTCGGTCCGGTACCCGATTCCTGTTGTTTCGACGTCGACGCCGGGTCCGTGAAGGTCAAGCACGGCAGCGGCAGCGGTTCCGGGTTCCATGTTGGCTGCGAGGCTGACTGCGTCGGTGGTTTCGTTGATGGTCTCGCGGTTGTGCTGATGCCAGTGCCCGTGCAGCAGCGTGCCGGGTTCGAGCCGGACGACGGCTTCGGCGAGCAGCTTGCGGGTCTGGTTCATCTCGGCTTCGACCTCGGGGAACCGCCACAGGTAGTCGACGCCCCCGCGGAGCCCTCGAATCTGAGCGGGCGCGTCGTGGGTGAACAGCAGGTCGAGCTTGCCATCGTGCTCGACGTCAGCGTTCTCGACGAGCCGGCCCAGGTCAGCGTCGGTGACGGTCTCCTCGGGCCATCGGCACCGGCGGACGTCCTCGATGTGCTTGTCAGGTGACACCGCTCCGCCGAGCGCGCCGACGCGGCAGCCGTTCCATGCCCAGACGCTGCCTCGCTGCGCCCACCACAGGCTGCCGCCGAGACTGACAGGGCGGCGTGCCGCCGCGGCCTGCAGTGCTTCGGGGGTAGCCGCGAACCTCGTGAGCGTCGGCCAGATTTCGTGGTTGCCGTCGATGGCAACTATCGGCACCGGCGACGCCGCCGCGGTCTCCATGTAGGCGGAGTGGCGTGCAGTGAACTTCGACCAGTGCCTGTCAGCGAGCCAGAAATCTCCGACCTGGGAGATCGCGTCGGCTTCGACGTCCACAGCGACAGCTATCGCCGACTGCAAAGCAGTCATGATGCCGTGAAGATCGCCGACGGCCAGCACCCGCGACACGGCTCCCTCCGCGACCCGCGGGTCACGGTCCCAGACACTCTCGACACTGAACTCGAAACTGCCGCGACGGCTCACAACAGCGACGCTACCGACCGACCTGTCAGCGCCCGTCGGCAGGCACGCCAGGCGTCACCGAACTCGGCAGTCCGTCGACCGTGCCGACAGGGCAGCGCGTTCACCTGCGTCTGCGACGGTGAGGGCCTTTGTGGTCGGGCGGCAGTCGGCATGTGGTGCGAGCGCGCGGCATCCACGCCCCGCATTGCGACGAGCTCGCTGATGCACGCGAAGCGCCGAGCCCGGATGCGTGCTTCTCGGAGGCGCGGGCGACGTCCCGGTCCGCGATTTCGGTCATGTAGTCGAGCAGCTCGCCGGAACGATGCTCGAGGTATTCGAGCGTGTCGTCGCGCTGCGAGTCGAATCCGGGATCCGGTTCGATGTAGCCGGGCGCGCTCAGCGCTGTGACGATCCGGCGCATCTGATGCGGGTCGGGGTTGACGTCGAAGCCGTGCACGCGACGGTAGAAGTCGAGTCCGTCTTCGAGCTTCCACGGGGTGCTCCGGTCGATGGCAGCGAGGTCGATGTAGTCGCGGAGCTTCTGGCGGCGTTCGATGACAGCGAGCTTCGACGCCAAGATGTCGGGGACGGTGCCGACGGGGGTTCCTTCTACGACCTGCGCGGCTTGCGCCCATCGCATGTCAGACGATTTCGCTGACCCGCTGCCGAGAGCGGTGAAAACTTCGACACGGATGCCGTCGATGACGGCGCAGTAGCTGTCGTTGCGTGCTTCGATGATCTCGACGGCACGCCAGCAGTCGTCCGGTCTGGCCTGCCGCATGCGTCTCTCGATCGACGCGCGAAGCTCGCGTCCGTCGAAGCCGTCCATGGTCATGATGTCGAGGTCTTCGCTGGTTCGGTGCTTGAGGTGGACTGCGAGCGCGGTGCCGCCCATCAGCCGCCCGTTCACTTCGGCAGCGATTTCCGCGGCGAGCGGCCAGAGTCCTCGCAGCTGCGGAGCGAAGAGATGCGCGTGGCCTTCAAGCATCGGGACCGGCCCTGTGCCGGATCGTGGCTGCAAGCAGCCGCCCCGACGGGCTGCCGGTCCGGGTCCGCGCGCGGTGCAGCGTCATGAGTGCGTCTGTCGGGAGATGACGCAGCGCCCACGCTTCGGCGCTGAGATCGTTGCTGCCGATCATGACGCCTCCGATGTGCTCGGCGTGTTCGCCGATGCGCAGATCGGAGCCTTGCAGCCCGGACCAGAACAGATGCCAGAATTCGGGCGGGACCATGTCCGGCTGAGGAAGCGGCGGCATCGGGAAGCTCTCGGCAGGAAGCGAAGCGAGCGCTGCGAGGCATTCGTCGGAGTGGACGATCTGCCACAGGTTCGTTCCCCGGAGCTGATGCCCGTCGCGGACAGTGCCGTCGCGTCGGCATGCCCAGCCGCGTTCCGCGAAATTTCGCAGCGTTCTGTGCGTCTGCGAGAGCGACAGCCCGCTGAGTTCGCTGATCTTGGCTGCTGTGGCGCCGTCCGGGCGTCGTCGCAGCACAGCAAGCGTGCGGCGTGCCCCTGCCGACAGTCCTGCGGCGGTGGGGCGCTGGGCTGCAGGGCGGACCCTGACGTCGTCCGCGGCGATGCCCGCTGCCGGGCGGCGGCTGCGGGCGCGCTGAGGGTGCCCTGTGAGAGCTGTGAAATCTCGGCGGCATGCACGGCATCGCCATTGCGGCCAGCGGCGACGTTTCTGCGGTTTGCGTCGGGCGACGTCCCGGCTGCCGCATTTGGGGCATTCGACGCCGCCGGGCCAGCGGCGACTGGCGACCTCTTCCATTGCGGCTGTGCTCATACGCGGAAACTACCACGCTTGGGTACCCGACGACGATTTGATGCGTGCACTAATGCGCAAGCGTCCGGCGCCGCCGCGCGCCGCCTAGCAGGGTGCTGAAAAAGGGCCGGTTTGGTGCTCGCGTTGGGTGTGCGGGTGCGGGACACTGGCGGGATGCGGGGAACTGTTGATGACCAGATGGCGATGCTGTCGACTCTGTCGGCGGAGGATCTGATCGGGGCGGAT
>JAJEIW010000294.1 GCA_022828045.1 Acidimicrobiia bacterium
GTTGTCGGCCTGCAAGACCCGGTTTGCCTCGATGAGGGCTTCGCGGGGAGAGCCAGTGCCGATCGCCGCACCCTTGAGCGCAGTCCGGCTCGACATCATGAACAGTGCCGCCGGAATGCCCTTGTCCGATACGTCTGCGACGGTCGCGAACATCCGATCGTCGGGAACGCCGACATAGTCGTAGAAGTCGCCGCCTACATTGCGCGCCGGCACCATGTTGGCGTTGATCTCGTACTTCGCCGTTGCCGGGAAATCCGACGGCAGGATCGACTGCTGGACGTTGGTGGCGATGTCGAGCTCGTTCTGGAGCGTGACCAGCTTGTCCCGCGAGGCTGTCGCCTCCCGCCACTGCCGGAGATGCTCGACGGTGCGGTCGATCGTGATCTGCAGATCGTCGAAATCGACCGGCTTGGTGACGAAGTCGAACGCACCGCGGTTCATCGCCGTGCGGATGTTGCCCATGTCGCCGTACGCCGAGATGATCACCGCTCGCAAGTCCTGATCCAGCGAGCTGAGCTGCGACAGCAGCGTGAGCCCGTCCATCTGGGGCATGTTGATGTCAGACAGGACCAAGTCGATCGTGTCGTCAGCACGCAGCTTCTCGAGTGCTTCCAAGCCGTTGCCGGCGAACTCGAACTGGTACTTGCCGCCACGGATCTCACGCCTCATCCGCTGCAGGACGAGCGGTTCGAGGTCGGGCTCGTCGTCGACGACGAGGATGCGCCAAGGTTCGGACATCGGCGCGGCTAGGCCAGTTGCGCCTTCGCCTCGTCGAGCGTCCCGTACACCGTGATGATCTGATTGAAACCGCTGATGCGGAACACTTCGTCGACCGATGCGGCAAGGGAGCAGACGGCGAAGGGTGTCGAGCTGCCGCCGAGGCGCTGGGCGACCAGCAGCAAGACGCGCAGCCCGGCGCTGCTGATGTAATCGATCCCGCCCATGTCGAGGATGACACGGCTGTCGTCGTCAGCTATGGCTGCGGCGAGCGCTTCGTGGAAGTCGGCGGAATTCGATCCATCAACCCGGCCCGCGGGACTGATGACGTTGGTGCCTGAGTCCCGCTCCTGTGCGAGTTCCATATTGTGCAGCCTCCTGCGCAGCTACGAGATGCGGACTGGCCGCATCATGCCGATCCCGAGGCATGCCAGAACGGACAGCTCAAGATCAGACCTTTCGACGGCGAAACTTACTACACGCCCTCGCCGTATCCACCTATCGGGCCCACCTATCGAGTTCAGCTCCTTAGTCTGCGAGTGTGGGCCTGCGTCCTGAGGGGGGATCGGTACCGGATGCACCGGGGAGCTACCAGTTCCTGGACTCGGACGGCCGCATCATCTATGTGGGCAAGGCCAAGAGCCTGAGGTCTCGGCTGAACAGCTATTTCGGCGACCCCGCTGGGCTGCACCATCGCACAGCGCAGATGATGGCCACGGCCGCCTCGGTGGAGTGGATCGAGGTGTCCACCGAGGTCGAAGCGTTGATGCTCGAGTACAGCCTCATACAGCGGCATCAACCCAGATTCAATGTGCGGCTGCGTGACGACAAGTCGTACCCGTTCTTGGCCGTGACGCTCGCAGACGAATGGCCGCGGGCGATGGTGATGCGGGGGCGGCGCAAGCGTGGCAACCGGTACTTCGGGCCCTACGGGCATGCCTATGCGATCCGTGAGACGCTCGACCTGCTGCTGCGAACCTTTCCGATCCGCACGTGCAGCGACAGCAAGCTCGCGACGCACGAGCGGCTCGGCCGACCGTGCCTGCTGTACCACATCGAGCAGTGCGCAGGCCCGTGCGTGGGGGAGATCAGCCGGGACGACTACGACCGCCTGGTACGCGAGCTGGTGCGATTCCTCGAAGGCCATACCGACGAGGTGGTGAACGATCTCGCCCAGCGCATGGCCGATGCGTCGACCGAGCTCGAGTTCGAGCTGGCTGCCCGGTTGCGCGACCGGCTTGCCAGCGTCAAGCGGGCGATCGAGAAGCAGCAGATCGCCGGGACTCGCAACGAGGATTTCGATGTCATCGGCATCGGCGACGACGAACTCGAAGCCGCCGTGCAGCTGTTCTTCGTGCGCAAGGGGCGGGTGATGGGCCAGCGTGGCTTCGTCGTGGACAAGGTGGAGGAGCTGGACGGGCCGCAGCTCGTTGCCCGTGTGCTCTCGGAGCTGTATCACGATGAGAACCCGCTGGGCTGGCCCAAGGCGGTGCTCGTGCCGACGCTCCCGCCAGAGGTGGGGGTGTACGAGGAATGGCTGAGCTCTCAGCGGGGCTCGCGTGTGACGCTGCGGGTCCCGCAGCGCGGCGACAAGCGGGCGCTGATGGAGACTGCGAGCCACAACGCGCGGGAATCGCTGGCACGGCATCGACTGCGCCGGGGGGCAGATCACAACAGCCGGGCCCGTGCGCTGAACGAGCTGGCTGAGCACCTGGATCTGGCAACGCCACCCCTGCGCATCGAGTGCTACGACATGAGCCACCTCCAGGGCACCAACTACGTCGGCTCGATGGTGGTGCTCGAGGACGGTCTGCCGCGTCGCAGCGAGTACCGGCACTTCCGGGTCCGCAACGTCGAGGGCAACGACGACTATGCGGCGATGGGCGAGGTGCTGCGGCGGCGGCTGCGCAACTACCTCGCCGAGCGCGATCTGCCGACCTCCGAGCAGGGCCGCTTCGCCTACCCGCCCCAGCTGCTGGTGGTGGACGGCGGCAAGGGGCAGTTGGGCGTCGCAGCGGGCGTGCTGGAAGAGCTGGGGCTACGCTCGCAGATACCGGTGTGCGCGCTGGCGAAGCAGTTCGAGGAGGTGTTCGTGCCCGGGCGCTCGGACCCGGTGCGCATTCCCCGGCAGTCCGAAGCGCTGTACCTGCTGCAGCGGGCACGCGACGAGAGCCACCGCTTTGCCGTGTCGTACCACCGCAAGCTGCGCAGCAAGGCCCTCAAGCGCGGTGTGCTCGACGGGATCTCGGGTCTCGGGGACAAGCGGCGGGCCCGGCTGGTGCGGGAGCTCGGCAGTGTCAGCGCAGTCAAGTCGGCGACGCTCGAGGACCTGCGAGCACTGAGCTGGCTGCCCGATGCGGTGGCCGAGGCGGTGTTCGCCGCCACCCACCCGGGTGAGGTCGCGACCGGCTCCTGAGTCGGGCGCCTCGCCCGTACCCTCGGTCGCGTGGCTGGGGGGCCAGAATTCGCGATTGTTGCGGGCCTGTCTGGTGCCGGCCGCTCGACGGCTGCGAACGCGCTTGAAGATCTGGGCTGGTTCGTCATCGACAACCTGCCGCCGCACCTGATCGGTGACGTGGCCGACATGGTTGCTTCGCCCCGAGCGCGGCTGCGTCGCGTGGCTCTGGTGGCCGGGACCCGGGAGTACCGGGAGGATCTGGTGACCGCGATCGAGCAGCTACGCGAGCGCAACGCCGTCGTGCGTGTCATGTATCTCGATGCCCCTACTGAGGTGCTCGTGCGGCGTTACGACGACACACGCCGGCGGCACCCGCTGCACACCGGCGATCTGCCGGCCGTGGGCGAAGCGGGGGCCGATGCCGCAGCGCCGAATGCCGAGCCCGTAGCGGATTCAGTCATCGATGCCATCGAGCTGGAGCGCGAGCTGCTAGCCGATGTACGCGACATGGCCGATGTGGTCATCGACACGGGCGACCTGAACGTCCATGAGCTGCGAGACCGGGTGCATGATGAGTTCGGTGCGACCGGCGACGAGTTCGGCATGCGCACAGCGGTCATGTCATTCGGCTACAAGCATGGCGTGCCGCGCGAGGCCGATCTGGTGTTCGACTGCCGGTTCCTGCCCAACCCGCACTGGGTGCCCGACTTGCGCCCGTACACCGGTCTGCACCCGGGCGTGCGTGACTGGGTGCTCTGTCAGGACGCGAGCGCAGCGTTCCTCGAGCACCTGATGCCGATGCTCGAATCGCTGCTGCCGTCCTACCGGTCCGAAGGCAAGTCGTACCTCACGATCGCGCTGGGCTGCACCGGCGGTCGGCACCGCAGCGTGGCGATTGCCGAGCAGGTGACCCGACTGCTCGTCGAGCGGGGCCACGAGCTTCACTGCCGCCACCGCGACATCGCCCGCTAACCGCCGTTTGGCCGCTAGACAGCTAGCGACAGATCGAGTCGGGGCTGCCAGCCCGGCGGGCTCGCGAAACGAAGAGGACAGCAGCAGATGAGCGTGCGCGTGGGCGTCAACGGTTTCGGCCGGATCGGGCGCAACTTCTACCGGGCGGCCGATCGCCCCGGCAGCGACATCGAGATCGTGGCGGTCAACGACCTGGGCGACACGGCCACGATGGCCCACCTGCTCAAGTACGACTCGGTGCTCGGCAACCTGCCGCACGACATCGCCGCGACCGATGGCGGCATCTCGATCGACGGCGCGGTGCTGCCAGTGCTGTCCGAGCGCAACCCCGCCGACCTGCCCTGGGCCGACTACGGCGTCGACGTGGTAGTGGAATCCACCGGCATCTTCACCTCCCGCGACAAGGCGGCGATGCACCTCGACGCCGGTGCGCCGCTCGTGATCGTCTCCGCTCCGGCATCGGGTGCGGATGCCACGTTCGTCGTCGGCGTGAACGACGCCGATTTCGACCCCGACAACCACAAGGTCGTCTCGAACGCGAGCTGCACGACGAACTGCTTCGTGCCGATGGTGCAGGTGCTGGACCAGGCATTCGGCGTTCAGCAGGGGCTGATGACCACCATCCATGCCTACACCGGCGACCAATCGCTGGTGGACGGCCCCCATGGCGACCTGCGCCGGGCCCGGGCCGCAGCGGTCAACATCATCCCCACCTCGACCGGCGCGGCGCGGGCAACCGGGCTGGTGCTCCAGGCCATGGCCGGCAAGCTCGACGGCACGTCGCTGCGCGTGCCGATACCCGATGGCTCCATCACCGACTTCACCGCCGTACTGGATGCCACCCCCAGCACCGACGAGGTCAACGCAGCCTTCGCCGGGGCGGCTGCCGACGGGCCGCTGGCGGGCGTGCTCGACTACTCCACCGATCCGCTGGTCAGCGCGGACATCGTCGGCAACCCGGCGAGCTGCGTGTTCGACGCCGGGCTGACGATGGTGATGGGCAACATGGTGAAGGTCCTCGGCTGGTACGACAATGAGTGGGGCTACTCCAACCGGCTCGTCGACCTCGTGGGCATCGCCTGCAATCGATGAGCCGGCAGGCGAGCGGCGGCGGCGCCCTGCCGACGCTGGAAGATCTCGAACAGCAGCTCGGGGGGCTCGACGGCCGCCGCATCCTGGTGCGCTGCGACTTCAACGTTCCGCTGCGCGAAGGTCTCGACGGTCGCCGCGAGATCGCCGACGACCTGCGCATCCGTGCGGCGCTGCCGACGCTGTCGTGGTTGGCCGAACGGGGTGCTGCTGTCACGGCGTGCTCTCACCTGGGCAGACCTGCGGGCACCCCCGACGAGCGCTTCTCGCTCGCTCCGGTGGCCGAGCGGCTGGCCGCATCCGCGCCGGGCGTGGATCTGGTGGAGAACCTTCGTTTCCATGCGGGCGAGACGGCGAACGACGCTGTGTTCGCTGATGCCTTGGTTGCGGGTGAGATCGTGGTGCGCTTCGGCAACGGGACGCAGCGTGCCCCCTTCGACGGCTATGTGAATGACGCCTTCGGTGCCAGCCACCGGGCCCACGCGTCCATCGTGGGTCCGCCGCGGCATCTGCCGAGCGCAGCCGGCCGGCTGCTGGCCCGCGAGGTCGCCGTGCTCGGCGGCCTGCGCGCTGATGCCCGGCGGCCGTTCGTGGCGGTGCTCGGGGGAGCGAAGATCAGCGACAAGCTCGGCGTCGTCGAGGCACTCGCAGGGCTGGTCGACACGCTGGTCATCGGCGGGGGCATGTGCTTCACATTCCTGGAGGCGATGGGTCACCAGATCGGCGACTCGCTGTGCGAGCCCGACTTCATCGAGACCTGCGCGCGGCTGCTGGAGGGCGGCACCAAGATCGTCCTGCCCAACGACATCACCGCGCTAGATGCCGGCGGCACTGTGCGCCAGATGGGCCGCAGCCTGCCCGATGGGTTCCGTGGCCTCGATATCGGGCCCGGCTCGGCTGCTGAGTTCGACGATGTGATCGCAGAAGCCCGCACCGTCTTCTGGAACGGCCCGATGGGCCTGTTCGAGGACAAGCGCTTCGCCGCCGGCACTCGTGCAGTTGCGCAGTCGATGGCGGATTCCCGCGCGTTCGCAGTGGTCGGCGGGGGCGACAGCGCGGCGGCTGTGGCCCAGTTCGGCCTGGCGCCCTACATGGATCACATCTCGACCGGGGGAGGGGCGGGGCTCGCGCTGATCGAGCACGGCGACCTGCCCGGGCTCGCTGTGCTGCGAGACTCGCCACAGCGCTGAGGCAGCAGGGGAGAGCGACGATGAGCCGAATGCCTTTGGTGTCAGGGAACTGGAAAATGCACCTCAACCACCTCGAGGCCATTCAGCTCTTCCAGAAGCTCAGCTACGAGCTGGCACGGCACCGTTACGACCGGGTCGAGGTCAGCCTGCACCCGCCGTTCGTGGACCTGCGGAGCTGCCAGACCGTCATCGACGCAGACCGCTTGGAGTTCAAGCTCGGCGCCCAGAACTGCCACGACCAGTCCCACGGCGCGTTCACCGGCGAGGTGTCGCCCGCGATGCTGGCCAAGCTGGACGTGAGCTACGTCATCGTCGGCCACAGCGAGCGCCGAGCGCTGTTCGGCGAAACCGACGAGTTCATCGCCGCCAAGGCCGCGGCCGTCGCCAAGGCAGGCATGATCCCCATCGTCTGCGTCGGCGAGACCCTCGACGAGCGAGAAGCGGGTCGGGCCGCCGAGGTGGTCACCACCCAGATGCAGGGAAGCCTCGCCAAGCTGACCAAGGCCCACTTCGAAACCTTGGTCGTCGCCTATGAGCCTGTCTGGGCCATCGGCACCGGACGCAACGCATCGCCCCAGGACGCCCAAGACATGTGCGCCACCGTCCGCCGAGTCGTCGACGACATCCGCCGAGGCACCGGCCAACAGGTCCGCATCCAGTACGGCGGCAGCGTCAAACCCGCCAACGCCCAAGAGCTCCTGGCACAGCCCGACATAGACGGCGCCCTAGTAGGCGGCGCCTCCTTGGACCCGGCCCAATTCGCCCGCATAGTCCAAGCCGCTCTCTAGCAACAAGTTGCAAGTTGTTCCCGAAATGGGTACTATTTCTAACAGCGCCGGTGACCCCCTCCGGCGCTTCCCCCTTGAGTACCGGAGCAAGCCAAATGGCCGTTCTCGATTCCATCCGCGAAGTGCAGGATCGCACCCTCGAACAGATGAAGACTGCCCAGGAGCAGTTCGTCTCGATGAATGAGCGTGTCGCCGAGGCATGGCTGTCTGCCGTGCCCGCGGTCGCCGGTCCGTTCGCGGAGTACCTGCCCAAGCCGACCGAGATGATCGACACCTACTTCGGCTTCTTGGGCCGGGTTCACGAGGCCAACAAGGACTGCGCCGCTCGCATCGCTGCGGCGTGGGAGCGGGCCAGCGAGGACGCCCAGGCCTGATGGCCGCTTCCGACGCTGACGCCGCAGACGCGGACGATCAGCCGTCGGCAAGCCCATTCCCGGGCTTTGACCAGCTCGGCGACTTCATCCGGGCTCAGCGCGAGCTGATGGAGTTGAGCCAGCGTCAGCTGGCCAAGATGGCGCGCCTGTCCAATCCGTACCTCAGCCAGATCGAGCGGGGGCTGCACGAGCCGTCCGTCCGGGTGCTCAAGGCACTCGCCGAGGCGCTCAACGTGCGGGCCGCCACGTTGCTGTCGTATGCGGGCCTGATGGACCGCGAGGACGTGCCCACCGTCGTCGAGGCCGTCCAGGCCGATCCCAATCTCACCGACGAGCAGAAGGCAGCGCTGCTGGGCGTGTACCGCAGCTTCGGCACCGGCGAATCCTGAGCACAGTGAGCACAGCGACCCGTTCGAATGGCGTGTTCGAAGCAGGCGACCACCTGTGGAGTGTGGCCGTGCGCATGGGGGCCGCCGACGTTGCGCTGAACACGGCGCGGTGGTGGGCGTCGATCAGGTGGGGTACGGGCAGTGCCGCCGCAGTCTCAGCCGCTGCGCTGCGGTTCGGCGGCCGCACGGCGATCGTCGACGATGCGGGCGCAGTCGATTACCGCGCGCTCGACCGCGCTGCAACGAGCGTGGGAGCGAGGCTGCGAGCCGCGGCCACGAGGCCCGATGGCAGCCTCGGAGCGGTCGGCATCCTGTGCCGCAATCACCGCTGGTTTGTCATGGCGCTTGTCGCGGCGGAACGCGCTGGCTGCGACACCGTGTTGCTGTCGACCGCGCTGCCAGCCTCGAATCTCGCTGAGGTATGTGCCCGCGACGGCATAGCGGCCATCGTCGCCGACAACGAGTTCGCCGACGTCATCGAGCAGGCGGGAACTTCGGCTGCCATCTTCATGGCGGACGGCGACGGCAAAAGCTCCATGGCCCGCATCGCAGCCGAGGGCCTGCCGTGCTCGCCGCCGACGCGGCGACCCAGGCTGGTGCTGCTCACCTCGGGGACCACCGGCGCGCCCAAGAGCGCTGTTCGGCCCCTGAAGACGACTCGCGTCGGCGGGACCGGCATGCTGCGGCGGGTTCCCTATCGCCTCGGCGATCGCTATTTCATTGCCTCGCCGCTGTTCCACGCATGGGGTCTCAGCCAACTCGTCGTCGGCCTGGCCACTGCCAGCACGATCGAGATGCGGCGGCGCTTCGACGCCGCAGAGGTCGGCCAGCTGATGTGCGAGCGGCGGTACGACGCGCTGGTGGTGGTGCCTTCGATGCTGCGCCGCATGCTGGATCTGGCGATCGAACCGACGCAGCACCAGCGCCCCCGCATGGTGCTCAGCAGCGGCAACGTGCTCTCAGGAGATCTGGCCCGGCAGTGGATGGACCGTTACGGCGACTGCCTCTACAACGTCTACGGCTCGACGGAGACCGCCATCGGCACCATCGCCGACCCCGCCGATCTGCGGGCCGCTCCCGGCACCGTGGGTCGGCCGCCTGACGGCGTCATGCTCACGATTCTCGACGATGACGAAATGCCGGCGCCGCGGGGCACTGCGGGTTGGGTGCACCTCGCCAGCACAGCGCAGTTTCTCGGCTACACCGACGGCAGCGACGGCGACCGCGTCGGCACGCTCATGGCCACCGGCGACATCGGCAGTCTCGACACCGACGGTCGGCTGCACATCTCGGGCCGGGCCAACGACATGATCGTCACCGGCGGCGAGAACGTCTTCCCCTCCGGTGTCGAAGAGGTGCTGGGCCGCCATCCCGGCGTCGAGGTGGCAGCCGTGGTGGGCGTGGACGATCCCAAGTTCGGCCAGCGCGTGGCGGCCTTCGTCGTCGAACGTCCGCGTCGCCGGGTCGATCCGGACGAACTGCGTTCGTGGGTCGCCGAACGGCTGCCGAGCTTCATGGTTCCCCGCGACATCCATTTCGTGGATGCGCTGCCGATGACGACGACCGGCAAGGTCGTGCGGCACCGGCTGGCCGTGCTGGGACAGCCAGACCGCGTCTAACAGCCCTCAGCGCGGCGGCGACGGTGGCTGCCGGCCGAACGTCTCGAGTGCTGCCCGATCGACATAGCGGGTGACGTCGCGCTCGAACGGGTAAGACAGGTGCGAGCCTTGGTACCACAGCATGTCGGGACGCTCCCAGTGCTCCCACAGCGTCTTGATGTTGCCGGGGCGCACCCAGCGGTCGAGCAGGCCGGCATAGATGTAGCGGCGCTCACGGGGCACCAGGCAGGGCAGCGACAGCGGCGACACCACCGAGAGGATCTGCTCGTAGGGCTCCCACGACAGTCCCCACTGCTCGTAGAACGGGGGCAGCAGCGGCTCGACCTGCCGTCGGGTGCCGCGTGCCAGGTCGCTCTCGGGCACCCCGGCGATCACCGCCGCCAGGTCGCCTTCGAGCGCGGCGGTCATGGCTGCCATGTAGCCGCCCAGCGAGACGCCTGACACCGCGACTGCGGGCGCTTCGTGCTGGTCACGCACCCAGCCGATCACCCGGCGGATGTCCCACGCACCCTGTGCCACGGTGAACACGGTGTTCATGGCACCGGCGTGGATGACCCGTGAGCCGCTCATGCCGATGGCCCGGGGGCCGTGCAGCGGGAGCACGACGGCGATCACGTTGAGTCCCCAGCGCTGGTGGAGGCGGTGCGCGTACAGCATCCACATGTCCAGCTCAGCCTCGCCGGTGCGGTAGCCGTTGACGGCCACCACCCACGGGCGGGCCTGGTCGGCGTGCTGCAGCATCCACGCGTGGGTGGTGCGCACTGGCCGGTAGTTCATCCAGCGGTCGCGGCCGGGTTCGTTGGGCCACGGCTCGAACTCGCTGCGGAAGCGGACGTGCCAGAAGTCGGAGTCGCCGGCAGAGGTGGCGCGCACATCCACGCCGGTGTCGAGCGGTGGGGGAGTGCGGTGGTAGGCGGCGGGGTCGTCCAGCCAGCCGCAGTCTGCATAGAGCCGGTGGGCCTCGGCCAGCTCCGAGCGCAGCCGCTGCCGGAACGGGCCGTCGGGAATGCGCATGCGGGCCGTCGCCAGCTCGAACTGCAGCGCCCACTCGTCGATCATCCACTTCCACGCGGCGGAGGGTGTCTGGCACACCGCGGGCAGGTCGTCCTCGTTGTGTCCCCGGATCCACTCGGCTACTGACCCGGCCGCCCGGCAGCCGGCGCGCAGCGGCGATCTCGGCCTGCGCGAGGTCGGCGGACTGCCTGCTTGAGCGTCGGTGGGGGCGGTGGCCATTCGGTGGGGGTCTCCTTGGAGATGCGGTGCTGAGATCTGGTGCTACAGCGCCCGAGCGTCGAGCCGTGCGAGCGCGGCGTCGGTCGACACGAGCATGCGTTCGAGCAAGTCTGCAAGAACCTCGCGCTCGCCGGCGTCGAAGACCGTGAAGATCTCCTCGTAGATGCGATAGGCGCGGTCCACGAAGTACTGATGGCGGGCTGCCCCGAGGTCGGTCAGCTCCACCAGCACCTCGCGGTGGTCGCGTTCGGCTCGTTGCTTGTAGACGAGCCCGTCCGTCTCGAGTCTGGTGACCGCACGGGTGACGGTGCTGGGCTCCACGTCCATGATGTCCGCGAGCGTGCGGATGGTGGCGGGCCCGTTGCCGGCGACAGCGTCGAGCGCACGGAATTGGCCTGGCTCGATGGACTGCGATCCGCCGCCGAGGACGTGGCGGCGCAGGCGTTCGACGGTGGGTCCCAGTCGAGCTGCGCGCCACAGCGCCGCGACCTTGTGATCGAGATCCCAGTCGTCACCCCAATCGGCGGATGTCGGATCGCTGTGACGTCGCGCGTCGCGAACACGAGGCAGTCCGAGTGTGCGACGAGCGCCGCTGTCAAGGGACTGCGCTGGGTCTCCCGCACCCGGCTGGTCCAGATCGATCATATTCATCGGCTGTCTTCATAGCGTAGCCGATCCGCCCGTCCGCCGCCCGCGGATCATTGCAGCATGTCACACAATTTTTCTAGGTGAAATAGTCTTGTTGCAGGGCGCTAACCTGTATATGATTGCATAGCGTCATGCAATTGAGCGGTGGCTGGTGTGTCTCAGCGGCTGGTCAATTCGCACCGGCAGGCGTCTCGTGCGCCCCCGGACCCCGTGACAGCAACCCGGACACCCCCCTTATTCCGGAGGAAATACACATGGCCAAGCAATGGCGTGAGATCTACAACGAATGGGAGAAGGCCGTAGCGCCCGGACTCGAGCAGTTCGCAGCCTCGGACGGCTTCCGCGACTTCATGGCGGCGAGCGCCAAGGTCACCAGCGCGCTGACTGCCGAATTCGAGCGTGCCAGCCGGCGGTGGCTGCACTTCTGGAACCTGCCTGCGGCCACTGATGTGCGCAAGCTGCGCCAGCAGGTCGCTGCGGTTGATCGGGAGTTGAAGGGCCTGAAGAACCTCGTCTTCGAGGTGGCCGCCGTTGCTCCCACCGGCGACGAGCCGGCCACGAACGGCTCAGCGCAGCCGGTCCGGAAGACGGCTGCATCGAAGTCGGCCGGTTCGAATACGGATGGGAAGAAGCCGGCTGCCAAGAAGCCTGCCGCCGTTGTCGAAGTTTCCTGATCTACCCCCTCTCACTGAAGGAGCATCCATGTCTGCAACCACGATGATCAAGCCCAAGTCCACCTCTGGCGCCAACGGCGAGTCGCCCGAGCGCGACACCCAGAGGTCCGACTCGTCCGACCTGTCCGACCTGCTCGCCCCCTACGCCGAGATGTGGGAGACCGGCATGCGGCGCTGGTGGAACCTCACCCGTCACGTCATGGGCATCGACCGCGCGCCGGTCGGCCAGACGCCCCGCGACGCCGTGTGGAGCAACGGCAAGGCGGTGCTGTACCGCTACCGCAGCGAGAGCCCGACCGTGCGCCCGCCGCTCCTGCTGGTGATGAGCCTGGTCAGCCGCCCGTTCATCTTGGACCTGCAGCCGGGCAACAGCTTCATCGAGCGGCTCGTGGCCGAGGGCTTCGACGTCTTCCTGCTCGACTGGGGCGTGCCCGACGAGGAAGAAGCCAACAACACCCTCGAGACCTACTGCGACGAGCTGCTGCCCCAGGCGGTGGCCAAGGTCAACCAGATGGGCGGCCACAACGGCGTCACGGTGTTCGGCTACTGCTACGGCGGCCTGCTGACGCTGCTGTACGCGGCCGGCCACCCAAACGATCCCGTCCGCAACCTTGTGGTGATGGCCACCCCGGTGGACTTCACCAAGATGCCGACGGTCATGAC
>JAJEIW010000088.1 GCA_022828045.1 Acidimicrobiia bacterium
ACCTGCATGAGAAACCGGCTGCTTCGCTTCGCGACATATGTCGCCGTGGGCGTCGTCACCGGCTTCATCGTGGCCGCAGTCGCCGTGCTGACCGAGAAGGTGCTGCTCGAGCGAGTGCTGCACCTGCCGCCCTGGCAGCGGGTGATCGCGCCCGCGCTCGGACTGTGGGGCGCCGTCATCATGCTGCGCTGGGCCGATGCGGGTCGCCGGCTCTCGCCGTCCACCTCCGAGGAGTACATCCGGTCGTATCACGACCGCAACCACCCGATGCGGTTCCGGGACCTGCCCGCCCGGCTGGTTGCCGGCATCGTGACCGTGGGCTCCGGCGGCGCGGTCGGCCTCGAGGGTCCGTCCATCTACGCCGGCGCCACGGCCGGAAACGCGATGCAGCGGGTGGTCCGTCGGTTGTTCCGGGGCCGCGAGGGCTACGCGCTGCTCGTGGCAGGGGCCGCCGCAGGTGTCAGCGCCATCTTCCAAGCACCCGCCACCGGTGTGCTGTTCGCACTCGAAGCCCCCTACAAGAGCGACCTAGGCCGCAGGGCGCTGCTGCCCGCCCTGCTCTCCAGCGCTGCCAGCTACGTCGTGTACGTGCTGGTCACCGGTTTCGACGACCGCCCCTTCGAGATCGGCACCGAGATGGTGAGCGTCCAGTTCGGCCGCCAGGAGCTGCTGGGCGCCGCTCTGGTCGGCGCTCTGTGCGGGCTCTTAGCGTCGGGGTTCTGCCGGGTGCTGGCGATCGCCAAGCGGATTCATGGCTCGGAACGCCCCTGGTGGCTGATTGCGCTGGGCAGCGGGGGAATCCTCATCGGCCTCGCCGCACTCTGCGAGTGGGTGTTTGACGCGCCGCTGTCGTTGGGCCCGACGGCCGAGGGCCAGCTGGTGGACTGGGCGCTCAACCCCGAGGCATCACTGTGGCTGCTGGGGTTGTTGCTGGCCATACGCATGATGGCGACCTCGACGGTGCTGGCGGGCGGTGGCGTGGGTGGCGTGTTCATCCCGCTTGCGGTGCTCGGCCTGATCGTGGGTCGCCTGGTGGGCGGTTGGATCGAGCTGGGGCCCGAGTCGCTGGCGTTCTTTCCCTTCATCGGCGTGGCCGCTTTCCTGGCGGCCGGCTACCGCACCCCCCTGGCAGCGGTGATGTTCGTAGCCGAGTCCACCGGGGCCCCGCTGTTCGTCGTGCCCGCCCTGGTGGCGGTGGCCGTGTCGCAGGTGCTCATCGGCAATGCCTCGGTCTTGCAGTTCCAGCGCGACAGCCGCACGGGCCATCTCGAGCGGCGCCTGGAGATGCCGGTCAACTCCGCCATGTCCACCGAGGTGCCGACCGTGAATGCCGATGCCGCGCTGGCCGATTTCGTGTGGGGAGTAGCACTGCCGCGCAAGCAGCTCGAAGCCATCGTGATCGGACCCGAACGGGAATTCCTCGGCGTGATACGGCTGAGCGACACCCGTGACGTGGATCGCAACGACTGGATGTCGGTGACGTGCGGCGAGGTGATGACAGCCGACATCGAGCCGGCGCGCCCGTCGTGGACACTGCGCGAGGTCACCGAGGCAATGGCAGACGCCGAGATCGAGCTGTACCCCGTGATCGACAGCGGCGGGCGCATCGCGGGCGTCGTCACCGAGAATGCCATCGTCAAGCTGGTGGACTTCCTCAACGAGACACAGGGCGACCGCTGAGTTCTCCACCGAAACACACAAGCGAGGCCGACGATGAGTGAAGCCGCAGCTGGAATGGGCGCTGACAGCAGGAGCGAAGCCGACGCCGGGTCCGTGGCCGGAGCCGAGCCGGAGCCGATCGGGCTGCTCGAGGGTCTGGCGACCACCCGCTCGATCCGCCGCTATCTGCCCGAGCCTATACCCGACGAGGATCTGGCGTCGATCCTGTGGCACGCCAGCCGGGCGCCCAGCGGCTCCAACCGGCAGATGTTCCGCTTCGTGGTGCTGCGCGACGGGCCGATAGCGCAGCAGGCGAAGGCCCTGCTCGGCCGGTGCTTTCGCGATGGCTGGAATGCGAAACGCTCCGGCGACGGCTACACGCAGGGATCCGGTGCTGCCGACGACTCGCCCAAAGCCCGCATGACTCGCACCATGCAGCACTTCGTGGACCACTTCGAGGAAACGCCGACGGTGATCCTGGCGTGCTTGGTGCGCTACCGAAAGCCCACCTACGCCGAGGGCGCATCGGTGTACCCGGCGGTGCAGAATCTGTTGCTGGCGGCACGGGCGCTCGGCTATGGCGGCGTCATCACCGGTTGGCACCGCGATGCAGAGGACGAGCTGCGCGAGCTGCTCGGCATCCCCGATGGTGTGGCGATCCATGCGACCATCCCGCTCGGCCGACCTGCAGGACGCCACGGCCCGGTGCGGCGACGGCCGCTGCGCGAGCTGGTCTATGAGGATCGCTGGGACCAAGACGCGCCATGGGCCATCGACCCGCCCGGCACGCGCTTCACCTCAGCAGGCCCGTCGCCCGGCTCACCCACCTAGCGGGCCGGTCTGCTCTCAGCGCAGTGCTGTTATGATGTCGCAGCATGCGAACCCAGATTGCCTTGAAGCCAGAGCAACACGCCGGCGTGAAGCGCAAGGCCGCAGAAATGGGGGTCTCGATGGCCGAGTACCTCCGCCGGCTCATTGAGCGCGACTTGGCATCGCCTGGTCCGCGGGGTGTCATCAGCGACATCTTTGCGCTCGGACGCTCCGGGGGCAGCGACATCGCCGCCGAAGGAAAAGGCGCGGTCGCCGATGCTGTCGAGGACGACTGGATCCGGCGGACGAGATGAGCGTCTTCGTCGATACGTCGGTGTGGTATGCCGCCGCAGACGCCGACGAGGTCAGCCACTCGCGAGCGTGCGTGCTGCTCGAGCAGTACGCGAGCGAACTGCTGACCAGCGACCACATTCTCATCGAGACGTGGCAGTTGACGGCAAAGCGGCTCGGCTTTCAGACGGCCGAGCAGCTAGTGAACGCCATTCGCGTCGGCCGAGCACGAGTGGAAGAGGCAACGCTCACCGACCTCGAGATGGCATCGCAGATCGCCGCCGCCTTCGCGGACCAGGCGTTCTCGCTCATCGACCGAACGAGCTGGGCAGTGATGCAGCGCCTAGGCGTGCACGAAGCCCTCGCATTCGACCGCGACTACTCGATCTACCGATTCGGCCGCGACCGTCGCAGCAGTTTCACCGTGCATAGCTGAGCGCACGCGCCGACCCAGAGCAGCACATCTCCCATAGCGGTACCCGGCCCCGTCAACGGCGGCCGTTCTGGCAGGCCGCTGAACAGCCTGACAGTCCCTCACCTGGGCGGTCCCGGCGGGATCACTTGCCGACTTGCCGACGACCGACAGTTCGAGGTCATCGACAGCAAACGTCAACGCATCCTCAGAACTCGAGACGGCAGAACCCGATGCCGTGTCGTCGGAGAGTTCAGGAGGCAGCCATATGTGAACCTCGTCGCCAAGGAACGACCGCCCGCCCGACTGCGCTGCAGGCGGGATCCGGCCCTAGTCTGCGAGGAGCGCCAGCAGATCGAAAAGGAACAGCACCGTTGCTGCCGCTGCGAGTGCTGCCGACAGCGTCGCTGCACTCCGATGCTGACAGCGGACCACCGGTCCGAAGCCTATTGCGGCGCACTGCGCCGGAACGGGCGTCGGGCGCTTTCGGCGCGGCCTCTCAAACGGTCTCGGCTGGGCGGTCGGTATGGCTCCACTGCGACCACGAGCCGATGTACACCTGCGGGCGGCCGAGGCCGGCGCGTTCCATGGCCAAGGCATCCATGCAGGCGCTGACGCCTGAGCCGCAGTACACGACGGCGTTGTTTGCATCGTCGGCCGCCTTCACGCCTTCGGCCTCATAGCGAGACCGAAGCGTCGCAGCGTCGGCAAAGCGACCCTCGGGGCCGAGATTGTCGGTCATCGGCACGTTGACCGCTCCGGGGATGTGGCCGGGACGCGGATCGACGGGTTCGGTTTCACCGCGGTAACGGTCGCCCCCGCGGGCATCGATGAGCACGATTTCGGGGCTGGCACCGGCATTGGCCGCGCTGTCGATATCGACGAACGCGCCTTCCGGCCAGGCTCGCACCGGGCACTCGCAGGCGGCCCGCGTGCTCGGCGCCGTCTCGATGGCGCCCGTCCACGAGCCCAGGCCGCCGTCGAGCAGTGCCGCATCGTGGCCGAGCACTCGCAGCATCCACACCATCCGGCCTGCGGCAGTGCCGTTCAGGTCGTCGTACGCCACTACCGGGTCGTCGGGGCCGATACCCAGGACCCCCAAGGATGCGGCGAAGCTCTGCGCGGTCGGCAACGGATGGCGGCCATGCGCGGGCGCGCCGTGCGCGGACAGATGCGCGTCGAGGTCCACCCAGATGGCCCCGGCGATGTGGCCTTCGAGGTAGGCGTCATAGCCGGACCGGCCGTCGAGATACCAGCGCACGTCGCACATCACGATGTCGCCGCGGCCAGACAGCTCTGCGGCGCTCACCACCGGCGACAGCGGAACCATTAGCCCTGCCCGAACATCATCAGCCACTGCGCCGCCATCACACGCTCGGCGCAGGGCACCGCTCTCAACCCTGCCCGAACATCATCAGCCACTGCGCCTCGCTGCGCGGCTTGAAGACGTAGTTCATCTGGCGCGTCTGGCCCATGGTGGCGCTGGGTTCGAACGAGTAACGGTGGCCGGGAAACAGCACAGCCGAATCGGGCACCTTGGCAAGCGTGTCGTGGAGCGAGCGGTACATCGCAGCCGGGTCGCTGCCGGGCAGGTCCATCCGCCCGCAGCCGTCGAGGAACAGCGTGTCGCCGGCGACCAGCGCTCCGGCTACCAGGAAGCACTGGCTGCCGGGCGTGTGCCCGGGGGTGTGCAGCAGTTCGATGTCGATCGCACCCACCGACACCACATCGCCGGGAGCGTGAAGCTCCATGTCGCTCATCGAGATGCCGGTGGTTTTCTGCACCAGTTCGGCCTCGGGCGCCTGCAGGTGGATCTTCGTGCCCTGACGCTCGAGCAGCTGGGCGACGCCCTCGATGTTGTAGCCCATCATGTTCCCGCCGAGGTGATCGGCGTGGAAGTGCGTGGCCAGAACGCCGGTGAGCTGCATCTCGTCTTCGGCGAGGATGTCGAGCAGATCGTCGACGGCATACGCCGGGTCCACCACGACCGCCTCGCGGGTCTCCCGGTCGCCGATGAGGTAGGCGAAGTTCACCATCTGGCGGGCGATCGGGTCGCTGGTGGCGAAGTCCTGGCCCGACAGCAGCTGGCGAAAATACAACCGGCTCTCGCCGGGCTGGCGTGCCTGCGGATCGTCGGCAGTGTCGTCACCCATGGCAGCGCACAGTACTCACCAGCTGCGCAGAACGGCACGCCCGCAACGCAGGTGGGTTGGCCCCTCGGGCGCCAGCGCGGCAGTATGCGCCCATGAGCCAAACGCCTGCATCGCTGTCGGACTTCTACGAGACGGACGAAATCCTGTCCGACGAGGAAACGATGATCCGCGACACGGTCGCCACGTTCGTGGCCAAAGAGTGGGACCCGATCGTGGGCGACCACTTCGAGGCAGGCACGTTCCCGATGGAGCTGATCCCGACCATCGCCGACATGGGCCTGCTCGGCATGCACCTCGACGGCTACGGATGCGCTGGCGCTTCGGCCATGGCGTACGGCGTGGCCTGCCGCGAACTCGAAGCCGGCGACAGCGGGCTGCGCAGCTTCGTGTCGGTGCAGGGGTCGCTGTGCATGTTCCCGATCTGGCGATACGGCTCCACCGAACAGAAGGAGCGCTGGCTGCCGCGCATGGCGGCCGGCGAGATCATCGGCTGCTTCGGGCTGACCGAGCCCGACCACGGCTCCGACCCAGCCTCGATGACCACCCGGGCGGTGCGGCGGGGCGACTCGTGGATCCTCAACGGCGCCAAGCGGTGGATCACCAACGCCGGACTGGCCGATCTGGCCATCGTGTGGGCCAACACCGACGACGGATTCCGGGGCTTCCTGGT
>JAJEIW010000049.1 GCA_022828045.1 Acidimicrobiia bacterium
ACCAACAACCTGCTCCAGGTCCTGCGCCGCAAAGCCCACGGCTCCGCCAACTACACCAACTTCGAAGCCCGCGGCATCCTCACCACATAACCTGACCCCGCCGAGCCCAGCAGCCCGAATCCCAAGAAAACGCGAAGGCTCCACATGATCGAGTCCCCGACCCACGCCGCTGTCATGCCCTGCTCGGGGGTCCAGGCGGCGACCGCGAGCGTGGTGACCGGCTCGACAGCCCAGTAGCCCGGCATGTCCTCGTCCAGCGCATACATCGAGTTGGGCGGCGCCAGCGCACGCACCGCCCGGTTCGCCGCCGCGAACGCGGCTGTCATCTCGTCGTCGCCGCTGATGCGCTGCGGCAGCGCCGCGAGCGCCGCCGGGGCAGCCTCATCGCCTCGCCGCACACCGCCCACGCCGTCAGCGACCGCAATCACCCACGATCCGTCCTCGTTGGCCACGGCGCTCACAGCGTCCTCTTGGCGCTTGCGGGCGCCCTGCTCGATCCGCGTCGCGACCTCGGTCGACAGGCGCCGTTCTTCGCCGTTCGTGCCCAGCTCGCCGACCGCCATGACCTGATGGTCGCTTAACGCAGCGTCCTCGGGCAAGGAATTGAGGCAGCGGTCTATGTCGTCAGGGATGCGGCGAGCGCTTCGGGGTGCCAATGCCACAGGACTTTGCGTTCGCGGTCGACCCACGCGGCCTCCGATGGTGAGCGAGGTGCGGGCATGGATCGGCGCAGGCGAATCCACGTGTCCCCTCGTCGGGCCGTCGCTGTCTCCGCCCATTGATTGAGCACGTTGCTCAAGTCGCCGCCAGCACCGGCCGTTCCCAAGCGGCGCAGCGTGTCTGCGATGGACGACAGCCGCCGCAGTCCGGCTCGCATCTGCAGCGTGTCGCTGATCTCGACGGCCTCGTCAGCATCGAGGAGCACGCCGTCGTCCTCGGTGAATGCCCACGCGATGCGTTCCTCCCAGCCCGGAGCAGCGACGTCGTGTTGCGCGGTTTCGACGGCAGCGCGTGTGGGCGACGACATCCATGTGCGCTCGGTCAGCTGTGCGGCGTGCAGGGCGATGCGGTCGTGGCGTTCTGTGAACACGGTGATGCCCAGGGGCATCGTCGTGGTGCTGTGGTGCGGAACCGAGAGCTGCTGGCCGGTGACGAGCGGCACGCCTGCGGCTTCGAGCGCCATCAGGTGCGACAGGCGACGCGGTGCGGGGCCGAATGCCGCGTCGAGAAGGTGTTCGTTGGCGTTCATCCACGCAGGCGGGAACGGATGAGGCGTGCGGCACTCGACGGCGGGCGCGTCGCAGTCTGTGCGTCGCCACAGGCCGCGTCCGACCCGTGCGACGACGCCCTGAGCCGCGGCGCCGCGCAGGGCGCGTGAAGCGGACGACGGGCTGAGGCCCGCAGATGAGCAGAACTTGCCCGTGCGGAACACGAACGGCATGCTGTCGAGCGCTTCTGCAGAATTGATCTGAGAAACATACACAGCCCCATTCGGACTCGGGGATCTCCTTGCTTCGCGATCCCCGGGGACGCCAGGCTGCGTCGCCGTGACAGGACGGCGTTCGAGGCGACGGCGGTGACGGCTGACGGGCGGCACCGTTCGGTGGGTTCGGTGTCGGTGGCGTGGCTGTCCGATGCGGGGCCGCGTCCGTCGAATCTTGTTCGCGCTGTAGCGCATGTGCATGATGACGGGGCGTGGCTGCTCGGCGTCGCTGACGGCCTCGGCGGCCACCCCAGAGCCGACGAGACAGCCGAAGCTGCGCTCAGCGGCCTGCCGCAGCGCCTCAGCGGCCCAGACGAGATGTGGCAGGCGTTCGCGGCAGCCAACCGTCGAGTAGCGCTGCTGGCGCCTTCGAGGTTCTTCGAGCCGCTGGAGCCGGGAGAGACGCCGACGGTCGAGCGTGCGCCGGCGAGCACCCTGTGCGTGGCCGCTTGGACGCCGACAGGCGGCCTGACGGTCGGCGCAGCCGGCGACACCTTGGCGCTGGTCAGATGGCACGGCGACCCGGCAGGGCGGGCTGTCATCGAGCCGCATCGCAGCCGACTCCTCTATCCCGAACGGCCCTTGACGCGATTCCTCGGTCAGCTCGACGACTGGCTCGACGAACCGCTCGGCACAGACGCGGACCCGATGGAGACATGGACCGATGCCGACCTCGCACCCGCCGCTGCGGACGGGCTGACCGTCGCCGTGCTCAGCGACGGCGCTTGGACCCGGTTCGGCCGCTTGGGCAGACGAGGCCACCCTGTCGGCCGGGCGCTCGGACAGCAGCTCGCCTCGGTCATGTCCCCCGAAGCCGGCGACGCCCGCGATATCGCACAGCAGATCATGGAGGCATCACGCGCGAAGGGCCTGCATGACAACGCTGCTGTCGCCGTCGCGCACGTCGCGGCGCAGTAAGCGGCCCGCCGTGCAGCAATTGCTTGCTCGGCGAAGGCCGTCGACGCCAGGCTGCCGCGCCATGGAATCACAGACACAGCAACCGCCATCACACGGTGACGGCCTACAGGGTCGATATGCGTTGGCGGGAGCGGTCAGCGTGGCGTGGACGTCGGCGGTCGGCCCGCGGGAGCAGAACCAGGATCATGCGCGCTGTCGGCTCCGCGGCGACGGGTCGTGGCTGATCGCGGTGGCAGACGGTCTGGGCGGCCATTCGCGGGGCCGTGCGGCAGCTCGCCGAGCGATCAGGACGCTGCCGCGCCGCGTCGCCGGCCCCGCCGAGATGCAGGCGGCATTCAAAGCCGCGCACAAAGCGGTGACCAAGCTGGCACCCAAGCATCCGCGTCAAACGCTTCGCGATGCACGCATGTGCCCGGCGACGACGCTGAGCATGGCTGCGTGGACGCCTGCGGCCGGCTTGACGCTGGGCATCGCGGGCGACACCCGAGTGGTAGTGCTGTGGCGCGACGACGCAGGCTGGCACGGTCGATCGGTCGGGCGTGTGCATCGCAGCGCCGGCGAATACGGCTACCTCACTCGCTACCTCGGAGCCCCGTTGGCATGGCCCCAGATGGGCGAGACCGATCGCGACCCGATGGACATCTTCACCGATGCCGACATCGACGTGCCGGCCGAGCTGACCGGCTACGCCGTGGTGATCACTTCCGACGGCGCGTGGGAGCCCCTCACGAGTGACCGCAAGCGCCCTGTTGCGCACTCGATCGCTGCCGCCGTGCATGCCGATGACAACGACGCGCGCATCATCGCTGACCGGGTCATGGACGCAGCCCTCAACACCGGCCTGGCTGACAATGCGACTGTCGCGGTGGCGGCAGTCGTCCCGACAGCAGACCCCGACGCAACTTGATGACCCCAGCCACAGGCGTCGCCGGGCAAGCGGCCGTCAGCGATGGCAAACCCAGGCCTCTGAGGCTCCCGAGAGATCTGCGCCCGAACCTTGCGAAATGGGGCCTGCTTCATAAGAGGCCGCGTCAATAGGTGGCCGTCCACGGGTCGTCTGGTTCCCCGGTGTATTGGTGGGGTCGTCCTTGACCTGACGACCGTGGAGGCCGGTTTCATCATGCGCGCTCTGACCAAGGCTGTGGTGGATGACATCTGGGCGGCGGTGGAGCCGCTGCTGCCCGCAGCGTCCGATGATCACCCGTTG
>JAJEIW010000310.1 GCA_022828045.1 Acidimicrobiia bacterium
GTCGGTCAGCAGCAGGTGGTGCTGCACGAGGCGCACCAGCGTGTCGGCGTCGTCGGCGCTCCAGCCGCAGCGCCGGGCGATGGGACCGGCCAGCCGCATGCCGGCCTGCGTGTGATCGCCCGGGTAGCCCTTGCCGATGTCGTGCAGCAGCGCACCCATCACCAGCAGGTCGGGGCGTGCCACGCGGTGGGTGAAGCGGGCCGCCTCGGCGACGGCCTCGAGCAGGTGCCGGTCCACCGTGAAGCGGTGGTAGCGGGAGCGCTGGGGGCTATTGCGGTTGGGCGCCCACTCGGGCAGCACCCGCGTCCACACGTCGAAGTAGTCGAGCGTCTCGATGACGTCGATGGCCTTGTGCCCGCAGCTCAGCAGCTCGACGAAAAGCGCTCGTGCTCCGTGGGGCCACGGGTCTGGGAAGTGCGCCTGCCGCTCGGCCAGCTTGTCGAGGCTGGCCCGGCTGATCGGCATTGCGCTGCGGGCCGACTGCACCGCTGCGTGCAGTACCAGCACGACATCGGTGGCGGGGTCGCCGTCGATCACCAGCTCGCCGTCGCGCGCCGACAGCCCGGCGATGTCGACCTCGGGGACCGCGAGCTCAGCGTGCTGGCGGGCGACGCTCGACCACAGCTGGTCCGACAGGAAGGCGATGATGCGCCCGGCCTGTGCGATCTCGGCCACGAACGCATCGGCGTCGATGGCGCCTGATCGCTCGGCCACGGCGTCCTGGTCGTCGGCCGACAGCACGTCGCTGCGCAGGCCGGTGGTGCGATGCAGCTCCACGCGTGCCCGCAGCAGCGTCTGGTAGGCCTCGGCGAGGCGTTCGCTGTCGGCGGCCGGGAGTTCGGCACCCGCCAGACGCGCCCAGCGGATCGCGTGCGCGTCGCGCAGCCCGCCGCGGCCGGTCTTCAGATCGGGTTCCAGCAGGAATGCCACCTCGCCGCTCTGGCTGTGCCGGCGGCTCACGGCGCGCTGCAGCTCGTCGAGCCGTCCCGATGCGTTGTCACGCCAGTCGGCCGTCACTCCCTCGATGAGCCGTTCGGTCAGGGTTTCGTCGCCAGCGAGGTGGCGGGCATCGACCAGCGCCGTTGCCGTGTCGATGTCCGACGCTGCCAGGTCCAGCGTCCCCGACAGCGAACGCACGGCGTGGCCCAGCTTCAGCTTTTCGTCCCAGATCGGGTACCAGAGGCGGTCTGCCAGGTTGCCCCGCTGCGGGCTGTCTCCCAGCGCACCGTCGCTCGCCAGCAGCGACTCTCGGCCGTCGTGCAGCAGCAACAGGTCGATGTCGCTGCCGGGACACAGCTCGGCACGGCCGTAGCCGCCGACGGCCACGAGCGCCACACCGCTGCCTGGGCCGTGGTCGCCGTTGTGCCCCCAGTCGGCAGCCTCGGCGGCGAACCGCTCGGCCAGCCACGAATCGGTGAGCTGGCTCAGCGCCCCGGGCAGTTCGGCAGCGTCGGCCGTCTGCACCAGCGCCGCCCGGCGCTCACCGAATGCCGTCATCGCTGCCCTCTGTGTCCATGCGCCTCGCAGACTCGGCCGTGTCCATGCGCCTCGCAGACTCGGCCGTACGTCGACGTCGCAGCACCTCGAACGCCTTCGCCGCGCCCCAGGCGATGCCGATCGGACCCAGCTCGGGGTCGATGTCGGCGAATGAGGCCGGCGTCAGTCCGTAGGGATCGTCCCCGAAACGCGACCGTTCGAAATCGTCGCGTTCGGGTTCGGGCACACCGCCGTCCGCCAGCACTCGGGTCGGGAATCGCACGGCGCTGCGCAGCACGCTCAGGGGTGTCGTCTGCTGAGCGTCGACATCGGCCGCCAGCAGTTCCCGCAGCGGCGGACCGGTCTCGGCGGCGCACTGCCTGCCCGCTGCACGCGCTTGCTCGCTGAGGTCTGCAGCGACGACACCTGCACGCTCGCACGTCTCCGCCACGCAACGCTCCACCCATCGGGGCAACACGGCGATCGCCCCGTCGGCGAGCAGCTCAGCAGCCTCCTGCACCGATGCCGGCACCGGCGCGGCAGCACTCTCACCACCCCGCCCGTCGGCTTCGTCCGCCAATCCGGGCACCGCAACGACGGGCGCCTGCGGTGCGTCGGCGCCCGTTGCCGTCACCGGTCGGTCCCGACGGCACCTGCGCTCATCGGCGGGCCTCCGGGGCGGGGTTCACACAATTGCCGTCCGCCAACGCGCCGTTGAGGTTGCCCGAGCGGAAGCCCTCCAAGTCGAGCGTGACGTAGCGGTAGCCCACGCCGCGGATGGCATCCACGACGGCCTCGCGCCGCTGGAGTGCCCCAGCCAGGTCGTCGAGCGGCAGCTCGATGCGCGCGGTGTCGCCGTAGTCGCGCACCCGCAGCTGCCCGAAGCCCAGCCGGCGCAGTGCCGCTTCGGCCCGATCGAGCCGCGCCAGCAGCGGCACCGTCACCTGCGTGCCGTAGGGCACCCGCGAGGCCAGGCATGCGGCCGCCGGCTTGTCCCAGGTGCGCAAACCGAGGTCAGCGCTGACCCGCCGCACATGGGCCTTCGTGAAACCGGCCTCCACCAGCGGGAAGCGGGCGCCGCGCCCGCTCGCAGCGTGCTGGCCCGGCCGGTGATCGCCCAGGTCGTCGAGATTGACGCCGAGCACCACCACCGCGCCACGGGCCGACGCGAGCGGTTCGAGCTGGTCCATGAGTGCCGACTTGCACCAGAAGCAGCGGTCGGTGTCGTTCACCCGGTACGCAGCGCGTGACATCTCGTCGGTCTCGACCGTCTGCCAAGCCAGTCCCCACTCGGCTGCCAGAGCCGCGCAATCGGCCGCTTCGTCGGACGCGAGGCTGGGCGAGACAGCCGTCACGCAGAGCGCATCGCCGCCGAGCACGTCGTTGGCCGCCCAAGCCACGAGCGACGAGTCGACGCCGCCGCTGAACGCCACGACCGCCGGGCCCGACTGCTCAAAGAAGTCTCGCAGCCGGTCAAGTCTCCCGTCGGCGGCCACCGACGCATCCGGCACGCTCACCCGTTCCGCGCCGAGCGAGGCCGACGCCGTCGATGCGGCACCCTGGCGCTCGAAGCCGGGCAGCTCGCCGCTCCCGCCGTCGGCGAGCGTCATCCGTGCCGCGCCCTGGCTCTCGGGGCCGGTCATGTCGCCGCTCCCGTTCCCGCCTTCGCCGAGCGTCATCCGTGCGGCACCCAGGCGCTCAGAGCCGGTCGGCCGGGATGGCGTAGAACAGCTCGGCGCCGCCGGTGACCGCAGGCACCAGGCCTCGAGCCGACGGCAGGATCTGGTCGGCATAGAAGCGTGCGGTGGTGACTTTGTCGGCCAGGAATGTCGGCGACGCAGCGCCGTCGGCCGTCGCCGCGGCACCGTCGCGGGCCTCCGCAATCGTCAGGCCCTGCTGCGCCAAGAGCCCGGCGGCCGCCTCCGCGCTGCGGCCCAGCAGCCAACCGCCGACCACAACGCCGGCGAGCCGCATGAACGGCGACGAGCCGGCAGCCACGTCATTCGGCGCTGCCGAAAGCTGACCGCCCAGCCACATCGCCGCTTCGCCCATCGCTGCAACGCCATCGCCCAGCGCAGCGCCGATCGCCGCCAGATCGGCATCGTCGCTGGCGGCCAAAGCCCCCGCCGTCGCACCCATCTCGCCGATCAGGCGGGCCATGGCCTCGCCGCCGCCGAGCGGCAGCTTGCGGAAGGCCAGGTCCGCTGCCTGGATGCCGTTGGTGCCCTCGTAGATCGGGGCGATCCGGCTGTCACGCCAGTGCTGCGCCGCGCCGGTCTCCTCCACGTAGCCCATGCCGCCGTGCACCTGCACTCCGAGCGAGGTCATCTCGACGCCCAGATCGGTGCCCCAGCCTTTGCTGATCGGCGTCAGGATCGCGGTGAGCTCGTCGGCGCGCTCGCGCTCGTCGGGATCGGTCGCCACGATGGAGCGGTCGATCGCCGCCGCATTCAGGTACATCACGCAGCGCATGGCCTC
>JAJEIW010000061.1 GCA_022828045.1 Acidimicrobiia bacterium
CGCGCCAATAGGTGGCGCAGATTTCAGCGTATTTCGTGCTTGAGGCTGGCCCCGGCTTCAAACCCGCAGGTCAGAGGACCAGAGAGCATGCAGATGGACACAGCGTTTTCGCAGGTCAGCACCTATTGGCGCATGCTCTAACCCAGCCCGCGAGCTCCGAACGGACAACTCAATCCGAGGACAGGGAGAGGGTGGCGAGGAGTTGGGCGAGGCAGTCTTCTAGGGGTTGGGTGGTGTTGATGGTGATCTCGGGTGCGGGTGGTGGTTCGTAGGGGGCGGAGATGCCGCTGAAGTCGGGGATCTCGTCGGCGCGGGCTTTCACGTAGAGGCCCTTGGGGTCGCGGGCCTCGCAGACTTCGAGCGGCGTGTCAACGTACACCTCGATGAAGGCGCCTTCGGGGTGGATGGCCCGCACCTGGTCACGGTCGGCGATGTAGGGCGAGATGAAGGCTGTGAGCACGACGATGCCGGCGTCGGTGAACAGGCGGCACACCTCACCGATGCGGCGGATGTTCTCGGCGCGGTCTTCGGGCGAGAAGCCGAGGTCACGGTTGAGGCCGAAGCGGACATTGTCGCCGTCGAGGACATAGGCAGCGACGCCGCGTTCGAGCAACGCAGCTTCGAGAGCGAACGCAAGGGTGGACTTGCCGCTGCCAGACAGCCCGGTAAACCACGCCGTCACCGCACGGTGGCCGAAGTGCGCTTCGCGGTCGGCGCCGGTGACGTGCCCTTCGGCGCGCACGATGTTGCGCGAGACCGGTTCGCTCCCGGCGCCCGCACTCATGGCGTGTTCTGCCCTCTCAGAAAACCGCGCTCGGTCAGCATGCGCACGATGGCGTCGATGCACTCGTCGACGTCTTGGGTCGAGGTGTCGACGCGCAGGTCAGCCTCAGTCGGTCGGTCGAAATCGGCGGAGACGCCGGGGAATCGGGGGATCTCGCCGCTGTCGGCCATCGTGTACAGGCCATGAGGGTCGCGCTCGCGGCACACCTCGATGGGCGTGTCCACGAAGACCTCCACATAGCGATCCGCGCCCACCAGGTCACGGGCTCGTTGCCGCACGTCACGGTCGGGGGCCACCATTGCGGCGATCGCGATGAGGCCCTGGCCGTTCACGAGCCGTGCCACTTCGGACACCCGTCGCAGGTTCTCGGAGCGTTCCTGGGTGCTGAAGCCCAGGTCACGAGAGATGCCCATGCGGACGTTCTCGCCGTCGAGGCGGATCGACACCTTGCCCCGGTCGAACAGCTCCCGCTCGAGCGCCGTAGCGAGGGTGGACTTGCCGGCAGCGGTGAGCCCCGTCAGCAGGATGGTGCACGGCTGCTGGCCGAATCGGATCGCCCGCTCCGCATCGCTGATCTCCGAGCGCTGGCGAACGAGTGCCGCATCGGGCGTGCGGTCCCACGCAGACGCCGCGCCCATGATCATTCCTGCGGCCACTGTGGCGTTCGTGAGCCGGTCGACGAGCACGAACGAGCCGGTCGCCCGGTTGGCGCTGTAGGGGTCGAAGGCGAGCTCCCGGTCTGAGGTGATGACGCAGTGCCCGATGTCATTGAGCCCAAGGCCCGGGGCCTGCTCGTGTGCGCCGGTATTGATGTCGATCCGGTGCCGGACGTTGCGGATGGTGCAGTTGGAGACCGTGTTGGTCGTCTGCAGCAGGTAGGAGCTGCCGGACTCGGCGCCGGCCTCAGACATCCACACCACCATGGCGTCGAGGTCGTGTGCCCGCTGGGGTTCACTTCCTGGAGTCACCAGCAGATCGCCTCGGCTGACATCGATGTCGTCAACGAGTGTCACCGTGACCGCCCGTCCCGGCCCGGCCACATCAAGGTCGCCATCGAAGGTCGCAATCCGTTCCACCGTCGAGCCGAGCCCCGAAGGCAGCGCCACCACCTCGTCACCGGGCCGGAGCACGCCCGAAGCTACGGTCCCGGCGTACCCGCGGAAGTCGGCATCGGGGCGGGAGACCAGCTGCACCGGCATGCGGAAATGCTCCAGCTCGACGCTGGCATCGATGTCCACCGTCTCAAGATGCTCCAGCAGCGGCGGACCGTCGAACCAGCCCAGATTGCCGCTGGCGTCGACGACGTTGTCGCCCAAGAGCGCGGACATCGGCAGGAAGTACGGCTCGCCGAAGCCGAGCGTCTTGGCGAACGAGCGGTAGTCCTCGCAGATCTCGGTGAACCGATCCTGCGACCAGCCGACGAGGTCCATCTTGTTGACCGCCACCACCACCTGGCCGATGCCCAGCAGGCTGGCGATGTAGCTGTGGCGCTTGGTCTGGGGCAGCACGCCGTGGCGGGCGTCGATCAGGATCACCGCCAGATCGCACGTCGAGGCGCCCGTCGCCATGTTGCGGGTGTACTGGGGGTGTCCCGGTGTGTCGGCGATGATGAACGTGCGGCGGGCCGTGGAGAAGTAGCGGTAGGCCACGTCGATGGTGATGCCCTGCTCGCGCTCGGCGCGCAGGCCGTCCATGAGCAGCGCCAGGTCGACCCCCTCGCCCGCCGAGCCGTGGGCCGCCGAGTCGGCTTCGAGGCTGGCGAGCACGTCCTCGTAGATCAACTGCGAGTCGTGCAGCAGCCGTCCGATCAGCGTCGACTTGCCGTCGTCGACGCTGCCGCACGTCAGCAGGCGCAGCAGGTCCATCAGAAGTACCCCTCGCGCTTCTTCTGCTCCATGGAACCCGACTGGTCGAAGTCGATCACCCGGCCTTCCCGCTCGGAGCGGGTGGCCACCAGCATCTCGCCGATGATCTCCGGAAGCGTGGTGGCCGAGGACTCGATGGCACCCGACAGCGGGTAGCAGCCCAGCGTGCGGAACCGCACCAGCCGCTGCTCAGCCACCTCGCCCTCGTCGAACACGAACCGGTCGTCGTCCACCATGATCAGCACGCCGTCGCGTTCCACCACCGGTCGTTCGGCCGCAAAGTACAGCGGCACGATCGGGATCTGCTCGACGTGGATGTACTGCCACACGTCGAGCTCGGTCCAGTTGCTCATCGGGAACACCCGGATCGACTCGCCCTGGTTGACCCGGCCGTTGTAGAGATTCCACAGCTCGGGCCGCTGGTTCTTCGGGTCCCAGCGATGATGAGCGTCGCGGAAGCTGAACACCCGCTCCTTGGCCCGTGACTTCTCCTCGTCGCGCCGGGCACCGCCGAATGCCGCATCGAACCGGCCGGCGTCGAGCGCTTGGCGCAGCGCCTGGGTCTTCATGATGTCGGTGTAGTTCTTCGACCCGTGATCGAACGGGTTGATGCCCTGCGCGACCCCCTCAGCGTTGGTGTGCACGATCAGCTCGAAGCCGATCTCGTCGGCCATGCGCTGGCGGAACGAGATCATCTCACGGAACTTCCACGTCGTGTCTACGTGCAGCAGCGGGAACGGGATCTTGCCGGGATAGAACGCCTTGCGGGCCAGGTGCAGCAGCACCGAGGAGTCCTTGCCGATCGAGTACAGCATGACCGGCCGCTCGCACTGGGCGACCACCTCGCGCATGATGCCGATCGCCTCGGCTTCGAGCTGCTGCAGGTGGGTCAGCCGCAGCTCGGCGGGCAGCGTCGCGCTCATTGCGAACCTCTCGATTGCTCCACCATGGCCTGGCTGGCTTCCCACAGCTTGGCCCCGTTCGCGGTGTCCGCGGCGCTCTCGGACACCTGCTTGCGGTGCATCAGGTGCAGGTAGAGCCCGGTTGAGCTGCCGGCCTCGGGCGCGCAGCACAACCAGGTGACGGGCTCGACGGCTTCTTCGGGCGACCGGAACAGCCGTCGAAGCACGAGATCGACGAATGAACGGAGCGCCGCGGGCGCTCCGCGGGTGATGTTCGTGGCCACACCTCCCGGGCACAGCGCATGCACCGCCACCTCGACCCCGTCGCTGTCGTCGCCATCGGCATCATCGACCCCGTCGCCAACGCCATCGTCGCCTTCGCTGGAGCGATGCAGCCGGCGCGACAACTCCGTGGCGTAGGTGCACAGCACAAGCTTGCTCAAGCCGTAGTGCCGCATGCTGTCCTTCATGCCATAGGGGGCGAACTCGCCGAGGCGATCGAAGTCGATGGCAGCGCTGGATCGATGGGCTTCCGAAGAGACGAACACGATCCGCGGCGGGTCACCCCCCGGAACTGTCGGAACAACGACACCGTCGGACAGCCAGCGGTCGATCATCACCCGGTTCGCCAGGAAGTGGACTGCGAACATCTCGTCGTAGCCCTGCGCTGTCCGCCTCGCAGCGGGCGTCATGAGGCCGGCATTCATCAGCGCGATGTCGACGCGGACCCCGCGATCCCGTAACTCGTCGCAGCAGCGGTGCACCGATCGGAGATCGGCAAGGTCGACTTCGACCAGCTCCACGGTCTCCGAACCGGATTCGCGCTTGATCTCCTCGCAGATGCCGCGATGGCCGGGGCGGCAGGCCAGGATCATGTGGCCGCCGCGCCGAGCGAGCTCTACGGCGGCTGCCCTGCCGAGGCCGCTGTTGGCCCCGGTCACCAGGCAGGTCTTGCCGTCGATCCTCACGTCGTCGGCGACTGCTTCGATATCCGGCGCCGTGGGATTGCGGAGGTCACGGAAGGCCGTTGCCACCGCACCGACGAAGCCACGGTCGCCGACCCCGCGTACAGGCTCTCCCACCTCTGGAGGCTGCTCGCCGCCGGCTGACAGTGACGGCGGGGGATCGGCGCTCGGCGACTGACGCTGGTCGTTTTCGAACGGGATCGCGTAGGTCTCGCGGTATGCAGCGAACGCTGCGTCGATGCCCTGCTCGGTCAGTCCGAAGTCTTCGAGCTGGTAATCGTGCTTGCCGAAACGGTTTTGCGGGTTCGCTGCCAGGTACTGCTCGGCTTGGCGTTCGGCCGTCCCGTCGAAGCCGATGCCGGCCGCCTCGCACACGCGCCGAGCTTCGCTGATCGGGTCGGTGATCAGGTCGTAGTACGAGACATCGACGAATTGATTGGCTGGTGACGCGGCTCGAGCCTGCATGGCTCGCTCCACCATCCGGTGCGTCTTGTAGTGCCAGT
>JAJEIW010000071.1 GCA_022828045.1 Acidimicrobiia bacterium
CGCGCCAATAGGTGGCGCAGATTTCAGCGTATTTCGTGCTTGAGGCTGGCCCCGGCTTCAAACCCGCAGGTCAGAGGACCAGAGAGCATGCAGATGGACACAGCGTTTTCGCAGGTCAGCACCTATTGGCGCATCCTCTAAGTATAACGGATGCTCCCGGGACGGCAGAGCCATAGCCGGTGCCGATAGGGGTGCCCAAGCCACCTCGGTTTAGCCGACACGAACTCGATAGCGCCCCCGGCACCGCAGCGTGAATCGACTAGTCCGTCCCCACCAAAGTCAAGGACCCCTCACCGTCAGTCGCCGCGACTTGATCCTGTCGGCGTCAACTGGCGATGAACTCGGCGGCTACCAGAGCAGGGGGAGGCCTTCGGAGGCTGCTGCGGTGTTGAGGCGATCGTCGAAGCAACCGAACGTGCATGCGTCCAGTGCCGCTGCAGCGGCCAACGCAGATGCCAGTTGCAGCGCGTCGAGCGCGTGCAGGGGATGGTGAACCGTCAACTGAGCGGCCCGGGACAGCACATCCCGGCTCACACGGACGAGCTGCGTGTAGGTGTCCGACGCCGGATCGCTGACGTCGGCCAGGAACAATGCCCACAGTGTTTGGGCATCCTGCGCCGAGATCTCGCCCAATCGGTGCTTGCGCCACAGAGCGGAAGGCACCTCGACGAGCGCCAATTCGCTTGCAACGACGGGACCGTCCACGGTTCTCACCAGATGGCTGGACGGTTCGTCGGCGTACCGCTTGACCACGGCCGACGAGTCCAAGAAGGTCGTCACCTGTCGGAGAGAACGATGTCTGACAGCGGCGTGCCGCTCCCGGCTCGCCGCCGTGCCGCCGCAGCAGTCTCCGGGTCGGGAATCGTCGCTGGTGGCGCCGAGGATTCTGCGAGCAGACCTGCGAGGCGCAAACGGGCTCGGATCTCCTCAACGAGCGACTCAGCGAACGCGGGATCAGTTGCCGCCTGAACGATGCGCGTCAAGTACTCATTCATCGACATCTGCAGATGGCTGGCCTGCGCTCTCAGGCTGGCGGCCAGCTCGTCGGGCGCCCGCCAGGTGATCTGCTGCATGACATCATGCTAGCAATCATGCAGGCATCACGATGCCGGACGGCGTATCGTTCTGGAGACAACAAAGCCGAGAACAGGCACCAAGCATCGGTGCCTGTCGAACCATCAGCGTGGGTACTTGCGCCGGAGAGCAGTGCACACGCCGGCCAGGCGGTGCCGCCTTCGAGGCAGCTTGGGGTTCTGGCGGGCGTGACCACTAATATCTGCGGCATGGAGCTTCTCGGTGCGCAGGTCTGGCACTACTGGTTGGCGGTGCCGCTGGCCGTGGCGACGGTCGCGACGGTCGCGAAGCTGGTGGTGGGGTACGTGCAGAAGGTGGTCTCGCCCCGCTATCCCAAGCGCTGAGCAGGCAGGTGAGCACCCCGGCCGACGAGCACGTCGACTGGGATCTGGCGCGCCGGATCGCCGTCAAGGTTGCCGGCACCGAGCCGCTGTACCGGTCGTACCTGGCCGAGCCGCTGCGCGCTGACTTCGCCCGGTTCGTGCCGGTCGCCGCCGAGCTGGTGGCGATCGAGACCGGCCTGGAGACACCGGGCGAGGCTCACGCCGAGGTCATCGACCGGGCGGGCTGGATCGACGCCAACATCGCCGCCTTCCGGCGGTTGCTGCAGCCCCTGCTGGGCGCATCCGGCGCCGACGACGAGCCCGCGGAGAGCTCCAGCGTGACGCGCACGCTGGGTGCAGTCGAGCTGGGCGGGGTGCTGGGCTGGATGTCCAAGCGGGTGCTGGGCCAGTACGACCTGCTGTGGGCCTCCGACGACGACACGGCTCCCGGTGCCGCCATCGCCAACGGGGCCCGTGGCGAAACCGGCGAGACCGCCGGCGACACCGTCTACTTCGTGGGGCCGAACATCCTGGTCACCGAGAAGCGCTACGCGTTCGTCCCCGCCCAGTTCCGCCTGTGGCTGGCGCTGCACGAGCTGACGCACCGTTCGCAGTTCACCGGCGTGCCGTGGCTGCGACCGCACTTCTTGAAGCTGGTGAACGGCCTCGTCGACGAGGCGCAGCCTGATCCCGAGCGGCTGCGCGAAGGCCTGCGCACGCTGGTGTCGGGGCGCCGCAAGGGGCAGGACCTGCTCGGCGATGGGGGCCTCGCAGCAGTGTTCGCATCCGAGCAGCAGCGCGATCTCATCGCGCAGGTCGGCGGCATGATGAGCCTTGTCGAAGGCCACGGCGACGTGACCATGGCGAGGGCAGCCCGCGGCCACATCCCCGACGCGGAGCGATTCGCACTGGTCATGTCCTACCGGCGCCGCAACGCCCGCGGCATGAACCGGCTGCTCCAGCGTCTGCTCGGCATCGAGGCCAAGCTGGCGCAGTACCAGGCCGGCGAGGAGTTCATCGCCGAGATCGAGGCCGAGCGCGGCCCGCGAGCGGTGGACCGCATCTGGGAACGCGCCGAGCACCTGCCGTCCATGACCGAGATCCGCAACCCCGCAGCGTGGCTGGAGCGTGTCCCCGCCGCCTGAGGTTCCCAGCGGTGCCCCACACGCTGAGGTGCCGGGCCCCGCAGTCGAACTCGATCTCCTGCTCGAGCGATGCACCTTCGGCGATGTCTCCGGGCCGGAGCTGGTCTGCGCGCTGTCGGGCGGCCCCGACTCGGCTGCCTTGGTGGTGCTGGCTTGCCGGTTCGCGCAGCTCAGCGGTGCGCAGGTCGCCGCAGTCCATGTCGATCACGGCCTGCGAGACACCGGCGGCGCGGAGGCATCCCACGTCGAAGCGCTCTGTGACCGGCTTGAGGTGCCGCTGCGGGTCGTGCGCGTGGGGATCGCACCGGGCGCCAACCTGCAGGCGCGGGCTCGCGAGGCCCGCCATGACGCCCTCGGCCTCGGCGCGCTGCTGGGCCACACTGCCGACGATCAAGCCGAGACGGTGCTGCTGCACCTGCTGCGGGGCGGCGCGCTCGACGCGCTCGCCGCCATGCGCGCCGACCGACGGCCGCTGCTCGCGCTGCGGCGAGCGGACACCGAACGGGTCTGCGAACTGGTCGGCTATGAGCCACTGCGCGATCCTTCCAACGTCGACGCACGCTTCTGGCGCAGCCGGGTCCGCCACGAGGCGATCCCGTTGCTGTGCGACATCGCCGGCCGCGATGTCGTGCCGCTGCTGGCACGTGCCGCCGCAACTGCCGCCCCCGAAGCCGACCTGCTCGACGAGCTCGCGGCCGGCATCGATCCCGCCAGCGCCGCCGAGCTGCGAGCGGCACCGCTGGCGCTGGCGCGACGGGCGATCCGCGCATGGCTGCGCACCTCCCACCCGCCCGATGCCGCCACGGTCGAACGGGTGCTGGAGGTTGCCCGTCACACCCACCGGGCCACTGATGTGGGCGGCGGCCGCCGTGTGATCCGCTCGGCTGATCGACTCCGGCTCGAAGGCTGACGCGTCCGCTAGGTTCGGCCCACGTGGCAGGGGTACCGGCACCAGGGGAATCGGCTTCGCCGGATCCCCTCAGCGACCTCGACTCGATGCTGGCCGGCGATCCCAACGTCGGCGAGGTGCTGGTGTCGGGACCCGAGATCGCCCAGCGGGTCACCGAGCTCGGCGCGCAGATCACCGCTGACTATGCGGGACGCGAACCGTTGCTGGTGGCGGTGCTCAAGGGGGCCGTGATGTTCGCCTCCGACCTCAGCCGCGCCATCGACCTGCCGGTCGAGATGGACTTCATGGCCGTGTCGTCCTACGGCAGCAGCACGCGGTCCAGCGGCGTGGTGCGGATCCTCAAGGACCTCGACATCGACATCGCCGGGCGCGACGTGATCCTGGTGGAGGACATCGTGGAGAGCGGGCTGACGCTGTCGTACCTGCGCCGAAGCCTGCTGGCCCGCGGCCCGGCATCGCTGGCGGTGTGCTCGCTGCTGACCCGTGAGCACAACGGCAGCCTGAACGGGCTCGTTGACTACATCGGCTTCCGCCTGCCGCCCGTGTGGGTGATCGGATACGGGCTGGATCTGGCCCAGAAGTACCGCAATCTGGCCGAGATACGCGCCTGCGACTCTTCTGCCGGTGACGAGTCCTGAAACACGCCCGGCAGCACCGTGCACAGCCGGATCGGCACCGGTAAATTCGGCGGCGGAGACGCTTCGAGAAACGACGCACTATGAGAGGGAAGTGGGCGGAAGGCATTCAGCCCCGCAACTTCAACTGGGTCGTCGCCGAGCGCCTCGCAGTGTGCGAGCGTCCGGGTGGCTATGGCGCCAGCCACCGGCGCGTCCGGCGGCAGGAGGAGATCATCTGGCTGCGTCGCAACGGCTTCGACATCGTCGTGTCGCTCATCTCGGCGCCGCACAACCTTCATAACTACGACGAGCTGGATCTGCCGTACCTGCACCGTCCATGGCCCACGTTCGACGATCTCGGCGAGTACCTGCAGGGGGTCCACGACGACCTCGAACGGCTGGCGGCCGAACGCAAGCGGGTCATCCTGCACAAGGAACGGGTGGGCGAGGATGTCTGCGGGTTCGTGGCCTCGTACCTGCTGCTGTCGGGCAAGGTGCCCACAGGCCCGCAGGCGACTGCCATCACCGAACGGATCTTCTCCCAGCGAGTCGGGCCGGAGGGTCGCCGTATTGTCGATGTGGCGCTCGGCATCCTCGGCGCCGGCGGCGCGTCAACCTGAGCCCCGCTGTGGAGACGTCGCCGGGAGCCGAAACCGACCGCCGTGTCGATGATGCGATCGCCACGAGCGCCGAGCCGATTGCGTCGCCTTCCGGCGACCGAATTGAACTGCGCGACCTGCGGGTGGTGTGCATCATCGGGGTGATCCCCCACGAGCGCGCTGCGGCGCAGCCGATCAGCATCGATCTCGACATCTACGCGGACTTGCGGCGTGCCGGCGCATCGGACGACGTGTCCGACACGGTCGACTACGGCGAGGTGTGCGAACGCGTCGAGGCGCTGTGCGCCAATGCGGCGCCGCTGCTGCTGGAGCGGATGGCCGAGCTGATCGCGGCGGACCTGTGCAGCGTGGAGCCCGTGACGGCGGTGACGGTCACGGTGACCAAACTGCGACCGCCGGTGGCGGTCGACTTGGGCACCAGCGCAGTGCGCATCACCCGCACAGCGGGCTGAAGCGGTGGGGGGCACCGGCACTCGGGCGTTCGTGGGCATGGGCGCCAACCTCGGCAATCCGGCGGCGCAGCTCGCAGATGCACTCGATGCGCTGAGCGACGCGGGCGTGCTGGCTGCCTGCTCGGGCGTCTACCGCAGCGCACCCATCGGGCCCGAACAGCCGCCGTTCCTGAATCTCGTGGCCGAGCTTGTGGTGACCGAAGGACCGTATGAGCTGCTGGCGCGCTGCCGAGCGCTTGAGGCGGCCGCGCACCGGGTGCGACGAGAGCGATGGGGACCGCGCACGTTGGATGTGGACGTGCTGCTCTACGGCGAGGCGGTGCTGGCAGACCCCGAGCTCGTCATCCCCCACCCGCGGATGCGCGAGCGCCGGTTCGTGCTCGATCCGCTGGCCGAGCTGGCGCCCGAACTGGTCACGATCGGCGATCTGACGGCGGTCGCCGATCAGGAGTGCGAGCGCATCGCGGCAGCGGACCGGCTGCGGGACCTGGCAGCCGCCTCGCCGGATACGTAACCGCCCGAGCCCCTGTCGGTACCGTGAGCTTGCGATGACCCAGTCGACGCCTGTGGGCGAGCCCGACGGCGGCGCTGCGGCGGCCCACCGCCATTCCGGCGAATCAGGGCCGCCGTACCGCTACGAGCGTGACGCCGTCGCGGCCGAACTGCACGAGCAGTGGTCCGATCTCGAGCCCGGCACCGAGACCGACACGCGGGTCACGATCGTCGGCCGTCTCATGCTGCGGCGCGTCCAAGGCAAGCTGGCCTTCGGAACGCTCGACGACGGCACCGGACGCATCCAGCTCTTCGCGCCTGCTGCGCACACGTCCGACCATGCCGCGTTCTGCGACCTGAACCTGGGCGACTGGATCGGCGTCAGCGGGATCGTGATGACCACCCGCCGGGGCGAGCTGAGCGTCCGGGTGGAGGAGTGGGACGTGCTGGCTCGGGCTCGCCGGCCGTTCCCCGACAAGTGGCACGGCATGACAGATCCCGACACCCGCTTCCGCCAGCGCTATGTGGACCTGTGGGTGACGCCGGCCGCGCGGCGCACGTTCGCCCTGCGCAGCCAGATGATGTCCGAGACCCGTCGCTTCCTCGAAGACCGGGGCTACATCGAAGTCGAAACCCCGATGTTCCACCCCATCGCGGGCGGCGCGCTGGCCCGCCCGTTCACCACGCACCACAACGCGCTCGACGCCGACCTGTACCTGCGCATCGAGCCCGAGCTGTACCTCAAGCGTCTCATCGTGGGCGGCCTGGACCGGGTGTTCGAGATCGGCCGGGTATTCCGCAACGAAGGCCTGTCCACCCGCCACAACCCCGAGTTCACGATGCTGGAGCTGTATGCGGC
>JAJEIW010000213.1 GCA_022828045.1 Acidimicrobiia bacterium
TGCGCCAATAGGTGCTGACCTGCGAAAACGCTGTGTCCATCTGCATGCTCTCTGGTCCTCTGACCTGCGGGTTTGAAGCCGGGGCCAGCCTCAAGCACGAAATACGCTGAAATCTGCGCCACCTATTGGCGCGGCCACTTAGGCCAATTTCCACCCCGCAAGCAGTGCTTTGCAAGATAAGCAGGACACTTCACCGGTGTGCGCCCGATGCAGGTCCGGGCGACGGGCCCCGAGGGGCTGACGGTTACGGTGCGGGGATGCATCGTAAGCTCGGCTGCAGGCTGCGCTCATGAGCACTCGGCGGGTCATCATCATCGGCGGGGGTTTCGCCGGGCTCAGCGCCGCGTACACGCTGATGAAGCGGGGCATCACTCCCCTGCTGCTCGAGTCGTCTGAGCGGGCGGGCGCGGCAAGGGCGAGCAGATCGACGGGTTTTCGGTGGACATGGGCGCGTTCGTTTTCACCGCCACCTACGACACCGCCTTCCGCCTCTGCGAGGAGCTGGGGCTGCCGCTGGTGCGCTCTCAGATGAAGTTCGGCCACTTCCGAGGCGGCCGGTGGGTGACCACCACGCCGGAGGGATCGATCGGGAGCTTCGTGCGGCAGATTCCTGCGGCCATCGCCATGGGCTTCGGGTCGCCCAAGGGGTTCCTGTCGGGAACCAAGGTGATGCGGCAGATCCATCGCCAGGCCGAATACATGAGCTTCGCCGGCGACAGCCCGCTCGCCGAGATCGACGACGACGAGGCATTCGGCGACTACCTGCAACGGCTCGGTGTGCCCGCGAAGCTGCAGGTGACGCTCACTGGTCCGCTCAAGATGATCCTGGGCGATCCCATGCCGGCCGGCCAGGCGCTGATGCGGGCCTACATCGGCGAGACGATGCTGAGCGGGGGTGCGGTGTCGATGCCCGAGCGAGGCATCGGCTCGCTGAGCGCAGCGCTGGCCGCCAAGTGCGCTGACGCCATCCGGGTCTCCACGCCTGTGAGCAGGATCGTCGTCGCCGACGGGAAGGCGACCGGCGTGGTCGCCAGCGGCGAGACCATCGAGGCGGACGCGGTCATCTGCGCCGTGCCCGGCACCAAGGTCGCCGAGCTGGTGCCGGAGCTGCCGGCGGCCGTGCGCAGCGCGCTCAGCACCGTCAGCTACTCGACCGGATGCCGGGTGGTGATCGGCGTCGACGGCTCGCCGCTGCCGGCGGGCTGGCACGGCGCGCTCTACCCCGAAGACGACGACGCCCCGCTGCTGATGGAACGGTCCAAGTTCCTGCCTGACTGCGCGCCGCCGGGCAAGAGCATTCTCGACCTGCTCGTCGGGCGCGACCATGCCAAGGAGCTGATCCCGCTCGACGACGAGACGATCAAGCGTGAGCTGCTCGCCGCCGCTCGCCGCAACGCCCCGCCTGGCTCCGCCCTGCCGGGCGACGACGAGGGACTGTTCTTCCGCGTGTACCGCTGGGAAGAGGCGCTGTGCATGGGTGTGCCCGGGATGCTCGCCGCCTTGGCAGAAGTACCGGGGCAGCTTGCAGGCAACATCGACAACCTGTTCCTGGCGGGCGACTACATGGGCATCCCGTCGGTCAACGGTGCCCTGAGCACCGGCGAGAGCACCGCCAACCACGTCGCAGACCTGCTGACGGATCGCACCAGCTAGCCGGGTGCCTCAGGGGTCCCTCATCCACGAGCCGACACGCCGCCCGAAACGGTGAACACCTCGCCGGTGATGTAGCTCGACTCGTCCGACGCCAGCAGCGACACCATGGCCGCGACATCGTCGGGCTGGCCGATGCGACCCAGGAATGCCTTCTCGCTCAGGTAGCTCTCGAAGAACTCTTCGGGGTAGATCCTGCGCAGGAAATCGTTGTAGATGAGGCCCGGGGCGATCGCATTGACCCGCACTCCGTGGGTGCCGTTCTCGGCGGCGGCCACACGTGTGAGCGCCAGCACGCCGGCCTTGGCTGCGGAATACGCCGCGCCGTGCTCGGCCGACATCTCCCAGGCCGCGATCGACGAGATGTTGATGATCGAGCCGCTCCCAGCGGCGATCATGTGCGGGAGCGCAGCGCGCATGCACACGAACGTGCCGGTCAGGTCGACGTCGAGGCAGCGCTGCCACGTCTCCACCGACATCTCGGCCACCGGCTCGATCTTCGACCAGCCTGCGTTGTTGACCAACACATCGAGCCTGCCCTTGGCCGCCGCTGCCTCCGCGATGACGCGCTGCACCTGGGCGTGGTCGGTGACATCGAGGTGGTACGAGCTCACCTGCCTCCCGACCTCGCCGACGAGCTCGTCGGCGAATTCGTGGCACCGGCGCTCGTGGGCATCGGTGACCACCACATCGAAGCCGTCACGGGCGAGCCGCCTCGCTGCTGCAGCCCCGATGCCGGCACCGGCGGCTGCGGTCACCAGCGCCACTCGCGAATCCGTTGTCATCAGCCTGCTCCCCCTGCTTCGACGTTGGCGATGAGATCGTCGGCCAGCTGGGCGAGCCGTTGCTCGCGGCCGCCCGACAGCAGAGCGAACGTGATGCGATCGATGTCGAGCTGCCAGAGCTCACGGATCCGTTCGACGCAGGTGTCGCGGTTGCCCGCCAGCGCCACCGACGTGACGAAGTCGTCCGACACGATGTGCTTGTGCTCGGCATGCAGCGACAGGTGGTCGACCAGGCCGTACGCGTCTGCGGCGCGCTCGAACTCGGAGCGGAATCTCTCCCACGCAGGCGGCATGCGCTTCCATGGGTGGAAGGTGGCTGCTTGGCTGACGGCCCACGCCCTGACGTCGTCGAGAGCGGCCTGGCGGTCGTCATCCATCGACATGGTGACGAACAGGTCGACGGTCAGCTCCGAGCGGTCACGACCGGCTGCCGCCAGCCCCTGGTGGATGAACTCGAGCTGCCACTCGCAGAATTCGGGGTCGGCGGCGCCCATGAGCACGACGCCGTCGCACGTCTGCGCGGCGAGCCGCAGCATGGCGGGCTGGGACACGGCCAGGTAGATGGGGATCTGGCGCGTCGCGGCGGCCAGGCGAACCTGGCTTCCGTAGAGATCGCAGGGCTCGCCGCTGAAGAGCTGCCGGAACTCGTCGATCCCCGATCGCAGCTCGGCCAGCTTGGACGGCGCTCCCCCGGCACCGAGCACCGCTGACCAGCCCGCGCCGAGACCCAGCACGGCACGGCCGCCGGACAGCTCGTCGAGGGCTGCGGTGGCGTTGGCAGTGACGGTGGGGTGACGGGTGACGAGATTGGTGACGCCTGCCCCGATCAGCACCCTGCCGGTGGAGAGCGCTGCCAGGTTCATGGCGGCGTACATGTCCTTCATCCCAAGCTGGAAGTCGATGAACCACAGCGCCTCGAAGCCTCGCTCGTCGATGGCCCGGGCCAGTTCGGCCGTGCGACTCAACGGCTCGCGGGGGCTGACGCCCATCGAGATGCCGTAGCGGCGCTTCATGCTGACTGCCTCTCGCCCAGAAGCCTGGCGATCAGCGTGCCGTAGGCATCGGGCTGGTCCACCGAGATCAGATGGCCGGCGCCGGCTATCTCGTGGTAGCGGCTGCCGCTGACACCCTCCACGATGATGTCCGATGCCCGGCGGGGGCAGAAGACGTCGTCCGACGCCCCGATGATGTCCACCGGCACTTCGACGTGCTCCAGCAGGGGGTTGAGCGGCTCGGACCGGATCCCGATCATCGCCCGGGCTGCGTTGATGTAGCCGCTGCCGTCGCCGATGGCATTGAGCCGCCTCGCGGTCACTGCGTCGATGTCGGACGGGGTGACGATCTGGGCGGCCGTGTCGTCGCGCAGTCCGGCGGCGAATCCGCTCGCGTCGCCGGTTTCGAGCTGGGCGATGCGTCCCGCGAAGAACTCGGCCGCAGCAGAGCCGACCACCGACGAGGTGGCAATCGCGATCAGGTGGCCGATCAGAGTGCCCGGCTCGGTCGCTGCCCGTAGCCCGATGGTGCCGCCCAGCGAGTAGCCCACCACCGCGGCCGGGCCGGTCACGTTGCGCAGGAACGCGTCGAGATCGCCGCTGAGCTGCGTCAGCGTGCCGGTGCCCTCGCCGGCTGTTGTCTGGCCGTGGCCGCGGAGATCGAGCGCGTAGACGGTGAACCCGCGGAGATGATCGGCGACGCCGTCCCACGACCGATGGTCCTCGGCCAGCCCGTGCAGCAGCACCACGGGCGGCCCCGAGCCGCGTCGGAAAAGGATGGGCGCGCGTATCGTTGGAGTTACCTTCGCGTGCGCCCGGCTGGGCGCCAGTCGAGTCCTCACAGACGCGGAGATCATCCATGGCCACTCAGGCTCTCAAGAACTTTGATGCGTACGAAGCTCGGCATCGCGCCGAGCTCGAACCCGAGCACAACGGCAAGGTCGCGCTCATGCACGACGAGGAGGTCGTCGGCATCTACGGCGACTGCGAGTCCGCGTTCGCGGCCGGCATGGAGAAGTACCGCAGAGGCGAGTTCTCCTTCCAGGAGATCGGCGCGGAGCCTGTGTTCGTCAGCGCGCTCAGCCTCGGCGAGCCGGGGTGAGCGAGCGGGTCGTCGAGATCCACCAGAGCCAGATCGTCACCGAGATCGAAATCGCCACGGCTGTGCGCGGGGAGGGCGTGCGGTTCAGAGGGCTCATCGACACCGGCACGCAGGAGTCAGGCGTATCGGAGCGCGTGATGGAGCAGCTCGCGGCAACGTCGCCGCTGGCACCGGATAGCTACAAGCGGGTTGCTTCGCTCGGTCGCGCATCGAGCGCGGTCTGGTCGTCGGCGACACCCCGGCGGTGCTCGCAGTCGCCGCACGAGTCGAAGAACAAGTTGTGAGACCCCATCATTATAACAATATGTAACTTGTCGTCGAGGTCTATTCTCACTATATTTACATTGTGGACATATGTGCTTTTGCCGAGGGCCTGTGAGGATCACGATGAAGAGTCAACGAGCTGTCGCCCGCAACCGTCTCGACGCGCGCCTCGCGGGCGTGCCTGATCTGGCGCGGCCGAACAAGGGCTGGATCCGAGCGCTGCGCGACGCCCTCGGCATGTCCGGCGCCGACTTGGCGCGCCGCATGGGAGTCAGCCAGCAGCGCGTGCCGGCGATCGAACGCGGCGAGCAGGACATGACCATCAAGCTCGACACGCTGATGCGTGCGGCTCATGCACTCGACTGCAAGCTCGTCTACGCGCTTGTCCCCCGCACCAGCCTCGACGACATGGTCCACGATCAGTCAAGACGACGAGCAACCGAGCATGTGCGCCGCGTCACGCAGCACTCCCGACTCGAGGATCAACAGCCCACCGACGCAGACCTCGCCGAGCAGATCGAAGAACTCGCTGCGGAGCTCGCC
>JAJEIW010000136.1 GCA_022828045.1 Acidimicrobiia bacterium
ATCATCTCCATGGCGTTGAGCAGGAAGTTGATGCCGGTCACGCCGACGTCCTCCCACTTGCGGATGGTCCGCACGAGATGGTCGGGGTCGCCGATGCCGACGCCTTCGGGCAGGCCCTTGGCCACGCTCGGGTCATCAGCGGGTGTGCTGCCGTTCGGCGTTCCGCGGCTGCGCAGCGCAGCACCGGCATTGCCGAGCGTCTGGTACGCCCGGGTCGGGTACGCCTCGCGGGTGAAGTACAGGTGCGCGTTCGACATGCTGAAGGCGCCCACCATCGGCAGGCCCAGCGCCGCCGCCTGGCGGTAGTCCTCGTGGCAGAACAAGAAGTTGAGCGTGTGGACCTGGTCGTTCACGAAGCTGCCGACCGGATCGCAGTTCGCCACGCGGCGGTAGTACTCCTTCGTGCGGCGCTCCTGCTCGGCAAACGGGGCGGCGCTCACCCCCAGGCACCCCAGCCCTCGCTCGGCAGCGTCCAGCTCGGTGCCCGGCGTGGTCACCGTCACCCACATCGGCGGGTGCGGCTCCTGGAACGGCTTGGGGATGACGTTGCGGGCCGGCATCTCGAAACGGGCGCCCTCCCAGCCGAAGTCATCGTCGGTCCACATCTGCGGGATCACCCGACAGAACTCGTCCCACGTCTTCTTCGTGTCGTCGGGATCGGCGCAGAATCCGCCGAGCTCGGTCCACGTGCTCGACCTGGCTGTGCCCAGCTCCAGGCGGCCGTTCGAGATGATGTCGAGCGCGGCCGCCCGCTCGGCAACCCGGATCGGGTTGTTCATCTCTGGCACGCACACCACCGCACCGTGGCCCACCCGGATGCGCTGAGTCTGCGCCGCGACGGCCGTGAGGAACACCTCAGGCGCGGGGCAGTGCGAGTACTCCTCGAGGAAGTGATGCTCCACCGCCCAGACGTGGTCGAACCCGAGCTCGTCAGCCACGCGGCACTGTTCGAGCGCGTTGTGGTAGGTCAGCCACTCATTCGCCCGGCTGAACGGCCGCGGCACCGACAGCTCATAGAAGATCCCGAACTTCATGGCGCTGTTCTAGCCCAGCACCGCCCAACCATGACGGTCGAGGCGATTCCGTGCGAGCAGGACTCGGCTCTGGGCAGCACCGCGGCGGCAGCGCTCGCTGACCGCGCGAGCTGGAATCCCGTGTCGTGCAGGCACATTCGCTGCAGTGTGACAAAGAGGCTTATGGATCAATAACACTTTGTATATGAAGGTTGCTAGACTCTAAACCATCAAGTGATACTGATTGTGGCCGTTAGGAGTAGCCATGGCCGTCCAAGACGACGATGGAGACTTCGATGACCTCGGTTTGGCGTTCGGCGATGGGAGCGACCAGAGCGAAATCATCTATAGCCCGGATCCGGTGAGTCAACGGCTGCGCTTGCTGAGCGACCAGAACCCGTGGCACCACTCTGGTTCGGTGCCTACGACGCTGGCGCCACCAACGGAGCGCCCGCTTGCGCGCATCCTCTGGCAAAAGATGCTCGATGACGGCCTGCTGCGCTGGCACATCGTCTTGGGCCCGCGCCGTGTCGGCAAGACAACCGTGCTGTATCAGACAGTCGCCCACTTGCTCGACGCAGGGATCGAACGCCACCGAATCTGGTGGCTGCGCCTCGACCACCCCCTGCTCGTCGACGTGGCCCTCGCAGATGTCGCGAGAAGCGTGATCGCGAGCGTGCCAGACGTGTCGCCGGAACGCCCGATCTTCCTGTTCCTCGATGAGGTCACCTACGCCGACGACTGGGACCTGTGGCTGAAGACCTTCCACGACGAGCGCTGGCCAGTCCGCATCGCCGCCACGTCGAGCGCCAGCGCGGCGCTGCGAAAGCGACGGCAGGACAGCGGGGTGGGACGCTGGAGGGAGATCTCGTTGGCGCCGTGCCTGGTCTCCGAGGCGATGCAGTTCGTCGCGACGCCCCCGCCGCAGCCCCAGCACGAGGCGCCGCTCGGCGCCTCGCTTGCCGATCAACTGCGCCGACTCGAAGAGGGGACAACCTCAAGCCTTGACTCTTCCGAGGCCGCCCGTTTGCTGATGCTCATCGGCGGTTTTCCCGAACTCCTGCTGCATGCAGGGCAGGCCCGGGTGCCCCCCGAGTACGGCCCGCTCGCAGACGACAGCCCGTTCACCGAGGCCTTGGTCGCTGCGCAGCTCAGCCTGCGCGAGGATGCGGTCGAACGAGCGGTCTACAAGGACATCCCGCAGGCGTTTCAGATCGACAACCCGATGATGCTCGAACGGCTGCTGTACGTGCTTGCCGGTCAGGTCGCGCAGTTGCTGTCGTCGTCGAACATCGCCGCCGATCTGCGACTGGCCGAAGCCACCGTGGAGCGGTACCTGGCTTACTTGGAAGCGGCGTTCATCGTGTTCACGCTTCCCAACTACGCGGGCAGCGAGGCAAAGGTGCAGCGGCGTGGCCGCAAGGTCTATTTCGTGGACAGCGCCGTGCGAAGCGCAGTGCTGCAGCGCGGCCTCGCGCCGCTGCGGAACCCGAGCGAATCCGGGCATCTCGTCGAGAACATGGCCGCATCCGCGTTGCATTCGCTGGCGACCCAAGCGGGGGTGCGGCTCTATCACTGGCGCGAGCGAAGCAACGAGGTGGACCTGGTGTACGACGATCTGCGCGCGCCGCTCGCCTTCGAGATCACATCATCGGCTCTGCATGACCTGTCCGGGCTCCGGGCGTTGATTCGTCGTCACGATCGCTTCGCAGGCAATGCGTACCTCGTCGGACGGGAACTGCCGGTGACCCACCCCAGCGAGTCAACCGATGGCATCGGCACGCTGCCGTGGGACATGTTCTTGACGTCAGTCAGCAACCTTGCGGAAGCCGCAATGACAGCCCGGCTCGGCGGCACCGGCTGATCACGCATTGTGCTGCGGCCAGGTCGCCCGGACTGACAATCGGGCCTCCCGTCACCCTGAGCGATCTGGCCTCGCTGGTTCGGAAGCAGAGGAATCGCTCTCCGGCAGTTCGGCAGGTTCTCTAGGCTTGGACTCTGTGGCAGCGACTCGCTTTTCCCGACCTGTGGAGATCCCCGACGACCTCGGGGACGACGCGGTCGCGCCCGTCCCGCGAGCGCTGGCGTCGTTGGCTACGAGATCGCGACTTGATCGCCTAGCCCATTTCGAGGTTTCCCGCCCTGAAACCTGACCAGGTGCTGCGGCTGCTTAGACAGGTCGGATACAGCAGGGCCCGTCAATCTGGCTCGCATCTGCTTCTGAGGGCTGAAGGCAGGCAACCGATCATCGTGCCGATCCACAAAGGCAGGACGGTGAAATCCAAGCACTTGCGGGCGATGCTGGTCGAGAGGGTGGGGCTGACCGACGACGAGATTGAGGCGTTACTCTGAATATTCCGACGGAGGACATGACATGGCACAGGTCGTAATCGCCAGAGAGGACGGCGGCAGTGGGGACTGGCTGGCCGAGGGCGACATCGGCGAGTGCGCCTACTTCGCCAACGCCGCCACGCTCGCTGAACTCGAGGCCATGATCCGAGAGGCCGCCGACCTGGCCGGCGCAGAACCCGAGATCGTCATCGCGTCAGGGGCTGTCACTGACACAGTCACCGCCTGATCCCATCGACCCATGCCCCACGCACCGCGAACGCGCCGCTGGAGTGATGTTCACACAGCGCCCGATGACGATGGGACCAGTCACCGCCGCAGTTCTCGCCGACGGCTGCGGCAACCTCATCCAACTCCTCGCACACTGACATCGATGCTCGCGTTCCGCTGACACACACGAGAGTGAGTGTGCTCACGCCGACGGTGCCGCGAAAATCAGGCCACTGGTTCCGATCTGTGGCGGTATCGTCGTTCTCAGTGTGGCCGGAATATGGCCGTACACTCTGAGCACGGTAGAGCGGAACGGGGGCAGGCACCATGGCAGACACAGTGAACCGGGTGCGCAGCGCACGCCTCGAGGTGCGCATGACGCCAGACGACCGTCGTCTCATCGACGACGCGGTGGCTGCCACGGGTGTGCTGCTGAGCGATTTCGTGTTGAGCAGCCTGCGCCTGGCGGCTCATGATGCGCTGGCGGACCGGACCGAGTTTGCGCTCGATGACGACGGTCGCCGTGCGTGGGACGAACTGAACCGGCGGCCTGCCCGCGAACTCGTCGGCTTGCAGTCGCTCATGTCCCGCCCGTCGCCGTTCGTCGAAGAGTGACGACCCGGTACCAGGCACCTCGCCTGCTGGAACAGGCCGACGACGTCTCGGGCTTCGCCTGCCGATCTGCCGCACAGACGCTCTGGCTTCGACGTTTCGGCCATCAGGCCCATGCGACCGGCACGACGCGGGTGTTCGTGGTCACGCCGGACGACAGCGCCGAGGTGGTCGCCTACTACGCCTGGTGCATGGCGAGCATTTCCCTCGGCGACGCGCCCGACCAGCTGCGCGTAGGTGCCGGCAAGTATCCGCAGCCCGTCGCGTTGCTCGCTCGGCTCGGCGTGTCGACCAGCCACGAAGGACAGGGACTGGGGGCAGGACTCTTGGCAGACGTCATGAAACGAGCGTCGGCCGCGGGACGAACTATCGGCTGCAGAGGCCTGCTGATTCACGCCGAATCCGACGACGCCCGAGCTTTCTACCTGCATCTGATCCCGGAGTTCGAGCCGTCCCCGACTGATCCCCTGCATCTGATCCTGATGATGAAAGACATCCGCCGAAGCGTCCCGACATGACAGCCCGTGGCGGGACGGGTCGAGAGGGTGGGGCTGACCGATGACGAGATCGAGTCATTACTCTGAATCTTCCGATGGAGGGCATGACGTGGCGCAGGTCGTCATCACGAGAGAGGACGGTGGCAGCGGGGACTGGCTGGCCGAGGGCGGCATTGGCGAGGGTGCCTGCTTCGCCAACGCCGCCACGCTCGCTGAACTCGAGGCCATGATTCGAGAGGCCGCCGACTTGGCCGGTGCAGAACCCGAGATCGTCACCTCGTCGGAGACTCTCACCGACACGGTCACGGCCTGATCTCATCGGCTCAACCCCAAAACCCACCACTCCACGGGACATAGCCCGAGGGCCTCCGGCGAAGTGACTGCGCTGTCTCTGTTGGCGTCGAGTTGTTCATCGTCCTCCAGCCATTCGGCTATGGCATGCGAGAAGCAGGCTCAGCAAGAGTCTCTTCGCGAGGTTCTGGGGCACCACTTCATGGCGGTGCACACTCCAGCAATCGACGCGCCGCATGATGGTATGACGTCGCTTGGAGCGTCGGCGGGATCGCGGAAGTTAGAACACGGGCCCTGCGCTCACGGCAGCAACCAGGCATCGATGACGATGAGGAGCTGGGTCAGATGTCGATGCGGTAGAGCTCGGCGGCGTTGAGGGACATGATGCGCTCGACGTCGTCGCGGGGGATTCCTTCGAAGGCTTTGGCCAGGTCGTGGTCGTCGCGGGGGTAGAGGCAGGTGGGGTGGGGGAAGTCGGTCTCGAACATGAGTGACTGGGCGCCTACGTACTCGAGCGTGGGCCTAACCGTTGAACGCTCGAACCAGAAGCAACCGTAGAACTGGCGGCGGAAGTAGTCCGACGGCAGCATCGACAGTTCGGCCAGCTCGTTCGGCGCCGTCTCGTGCATCTGGTGGTCGAGCACTTCGAGGAAGAAGGGCAGCCAGCCCACTCCGCTCTCGACCGAGACGAACTTCACGTCCGGGAAGCGTTCGGGCACGCCGGAGTAGATCATGTTGCCGACAATTCGGGCGTTGCCCATGAACAGGTTGGCCGAGCCCACAGCCAGCCTCCGCTCGGGCCCGAACGACGGCCACGGCGCCTTGCCGTAGTAGTCGAGGTTCCCCCTGGACGAGCCGATGTGGAAGTTGACCGGCATCGCGAGGTCTGAGCACACCTGCCATACCGGATCCCAGTGGGGCATCGCCATGTCGGGCAGCCCGGCCTCCTCGGGATTGGAGCAGGTCACGATTCCCCGCAGGCCGTTGGCGTGGCAGCGCTCGATCTCGCGCACCGCAGCGTCGAGGTCCCACCACGGCAGCAGCGCCATGCCGAACACCCGCTGACCGCTGGCCTCCTGGAACTCGGCGAGGGCGTCGTTGTAGATCTCCACCGAGATGAGCCGCAGCGCATCGTCGGGCGACTTCAGGAAGTTCTGGTTGCCGAAGCCGGCCACGTTCGGGTACATGATCTGCGCGTCGAGGCCGAGCTCGTCGAGCATGGCAACCCTGGCCTCGGCGTCGTAGCTGGCCCGGTGCACCATCTCGTTGTCGAAGTCGAAGAACACCGTGCCGGTGACCTTCTGACCGTCAGGATCGACCACCGATGAGGCGATCGGCAGCCCGATCGGGATCGAGTCGTCGAACCACCAGCGGCGCTTGCCGTCGCGCTCGGTCATGCGCGGCACGCGGTCGCGGTACTTCGCCGGTGCCCGCGACGTCCACAGGTCATACGGCTCCGACCAGTGGCTGTCGGTGTCGATGATCTTGAGATCGTCGAGGATCGTGCCGCTCATCGACGCAGTGCTCCTGTTGCTCGGGATGGCGCTGAGGTCGCCGTATGCGGTGCCGGCCTCCGCTGGATGCGGTGTCAGTCGGCGGGAAACCTCAGCCCGCCGTCGGGACGGTTACCGGGCGCTCGCCGAACTCGGGCCGCTCGGTACGGGTCTTCTTCAGCTCCCAGAAGCCGTCGATGTCCATCATGGCCACCATGCCGTCCCACAGCTTCAGGGCGTCTTCGCCCTTGGGCGCCCGGGTGATGACCGGGCCGAAGATGCCCACCCGCTCGCCGTCGCTGCGGTCGAGGGCGATGATCGGCGTGCCGACGTCGGTGCCCACGAGCGCCAGGCCCTCGTCCATGCGGGTGCGAATCTCGGCATCCCACTTCTCGTCGGTGGCTGCCTTGGCGTGCTCGGGATCGATCCCCAGCTCCTCGAGCGCCTTCGCGATGTCGAAGTCGCGATCGCCGTCGTGGTGGATGCGGCTGGCGAAGTCCCAGTAGACGCCGAACACGGCGTCGTCGCCCTCGGCGGCCCGGATCGACTCCATGACCCGCAGCTGGCCGTGCGTGCCCACCACCGCGTCGTAGTACGGGCTGTCTGTCGGAGGCTCATTCTTGAAGAGCAGGCTGATCGGCTGCCACTTCACCTTCAGGTTGCGTTCGGAAGCAACGTCATCGACGACCCACCTGGCCGTCACCCAGCACCAAGGTCAGATGGGGTCTACCCAGAACTCGATCTCGGCGGCTTCGGTTCCCGTGTCAGTTGCCATGCGGGCAATCTACCTGTGCAGCGCGGTCCCCATCCGGGGAGCCGCCGCCCTGTCACATGGACGTGCCGTCGGGGTTCAGGTAGTCGCGGGTGATGTGGCCCTCGTCGCACAGGGCCTGCCACTCGGCGTCGTCGAGGCCCAGGAGGTCTCGGTAGACGTACTCATTCGCATCACCGAGGATGCCGATGGGCCGCCACGGCATCTCGGCGCCGTCCCAGCGCCATTGCCGTCCGGGGAAGCTGTGCCAGCCCTGCTCGACCGATCCGTTCTCGCGGAACCAGCAGCGATCGCCCATCTGCGGGTCGGCTCGCAGCTGCGATTCGCGCAGCACCGGCCCGGCGGGCATGCCTGCTTGCTGGCACAGGTGGAAGACCTCAGCGGAGGTGCGCACCGAGGTCCAGGCGCTGATGCGCTGGTCGATGTGGTCGTGGTGCTCGATGCGCCCGGCGAGCGTGGCGAGGCGGTCGTCGTCGGCGAGCGGCACATCGGCGGAGGCGATGTCCTGGTCGATCAGCCGCGCCAAGGCACGCCAGTCGTCGTCGGTCTCGCAGGCGATCACCGCCCACTCGTCGTCGTGGTCTGGCCGAGCGGAATCGACGGCGCATGGGTAGCAGCCCTGCGGAGCGCGCGCGAACGAGCGGTTCCCGACGGGCCGATGGCGAGTGCCGGTGGCCGCAGCGTCGATGAAGTACTCCCCGATGTGCTGCATGACGTTCTCCGATTGGGAGAACTCGATCAGCTCGCCGAGGCCCGTGCCCCCGTTCCCGTCAATGCCGTCGCGGCGCCGCAGCACGGCCAGCAGCGCGAACGCTGCGGTTGCGGCGCTGGCGGGGTCCATATGGAAGACAGACGTCAGGCTCGTGGGATCCTCGTCGGCGTAGCCGCGCAGCCCGGTCAGCCCGCACAGCGCCTCGAAGTTGGCGCCGAATCCGACCCAGTCGGCGTACGGCCCTTCGAGGCCCATGGGCGGCATCCGCAGCACAACCGTCCGGGGGTTGACGGAATGCACGGTGTCCCAGTCGAGGCCCAGCTTCGGCAGCACGCCGAGCGAGTTGTTCTCGACGATCACGTCGCACTCGCGCAGCAGGCGATGCAGGGTGTCGCGCCCGAGTTCCGTCCGAGGGTCGAGCGTGCAGCTCAGCTTGCCCCGGGCGTGGGCGCTGAACAGGTTCTGGCGGTTCCAGGGGCGACGACCCGGATCATGATCGGGATAGCCCGACAGCGGACCCAACTCTGGGTTGATCTCTTTGGGTGGGCGCGGCATCAGCCCGCGGGTGGCGGTCGGGAAGACATAGGGGTTGTCCACCCTGATGACCTGTGCGCCGAGGTCTCCCAAATACATGGTGCACGCAGGCCCCGCCCAGACCACTGTCAAGTCCAGGACGCGTATGCCTTCGAGCGGCAGTCGAGCCGGCGGCTTCGCCGTCGCAGCGTCCGCTGTCCGATCGTCGCCGCAGGCGGTTTCGGGGGGCGTCGATTCGGCGATGCCGGCCCGAACGTCGGCATCGTGTTCGCCCAGCAGCGGCGCCGGGCGCGGAGCGACACGCTCGGACACCGCGGGATCGGCATGGGGTGCCGCATGTACCCGAAACGGCGCGTCGAGCTGGGTGACGGTGCCGGCTGCCGCGTGCTCGACCGGCACGAAGAAGCCACGAGCTGCGAAGTGCGGATCGTCGAGCAGATCGAGGGGTGCGTTCAGGGGTGTGACGCCCCACTTGTTGACTTGTGCCGCTGCTGCCACCGTGTCCTGGGTGTGCCCCGCCAGCCACATGAACAGCGAGGTCTCGACGATGTCGGGCAGGTCCGGATCAGCGATCCATGCCGGATTGGCGAAACGCTCGGCCAGCGAGTCGCCGCCGCCTTCATCGCCTCCCAGACCGGCATCGATGAGCGTCTTCACCATGCGCGGCGCCCACGACGGCAACGTGAATACCAACGCCCATCCGTTTGCGGTGGGATAGAAGCCAACCGGAGACGCCCGCTGAGGCTGCCGAGCCTCGCGCCCGACATCCGAACCGGTATATGCCTCATAGAGCAGGTATGAGGCGCGGCGGTCAATCGTGCCTGCCTGGGCTTCGAAGGCTGAGACGTCGATGTGCGTGGACCGTCCCGTCCGCTGGCTCATCATGAGCGCCGCCAGTGTCGGCACCGCCGCCAGATTGCCGACCTGATAGGTCGTGACGTCGCCGCTCAGCTTGACTGGCTCGCGTTCGTTGATGCCAGTGCCCCACATGGGGCCGCCCATGGCATAGGTGACGATGTCGCTGCCGCGATAACCGGCCTCGGCATAGGGACCGGTCTGTCCGAACGGTGTGATCGACGTGAGCACGATGCCAGGCCGCAGACCGCACAAGGTGTCGTAGCCGAGCCCGACGGCATCGAGATGACCGGGAGCGAACGCCTCGATCACGATGTCGGACTCGGCAACGAGCGATCGGACGAACTCGGTGTCTTCGACGCTGGGCGCATCGCTGCCGATGTCGGCGATCACGCTGCGCTTGTTGGTGTTCAGGTGAAGGAAGAGCGGCGACAGTTCCAAGCCGCCGGCACCGTTCGGCGGCGTCGCGGCCTCACCCCACGGGCCATGACGGCGGGCGGGGTCCCCGCTGGGCGGTTCCACCTTGATGACATCGGCGCCATGGTCGGCGAAGAGCTTCCCCAGATACGGGCCCGAGATGCCCGATGCGAGTTCCAGCACCCGGATGCCGGCCAACAACTGACTCACTGCTGCCCCCTTGCCCGGTGCCGAGGACCGGTCGTGACGGGCAAAGTATGGCCGATCGCCTCGAGAGGCTCGCCGGCCTGCCCCAAGTGAGCGTCTTGCCGCAGCGTGAGTCCTGGAATCACTGGCGATGTCCTGCGGTCGAGAGTCAACCGCAATGACGCCGTGTCTGCGCCTCGGCGAGGATCATGTCGATGCGCGCCGCTTTGGCCTCGCCGTCGTCATGGGCCTCATCGTTTTCGTGCGCCGCCGAGTGGGCAGCGACGACATCACCCAACCGCAGTTCAGCCTCGGCCTGAAATTGGGCTGATCGTCTGCAAGCATCCGACAGCGGATCACCGCCCGACGTACATGCGCTCGCCAGCGCCAAGGCGACCGCTGCAGTCAGGGTGCGGCCTCGTCCGCGCCGACTCAAGTCGCCGTCGAAGTGCTGGACTGCTTCAGCGGGAATCGCTCGCGGCCGCTGTGCAGCCACCACCAGCTACCGCCCGCCGCTATGAGGATCGCCGATAGCCCCACTACAAGCGTGACAGATTTCGGGGCATGATACGCCGACAGTGTGGCGGTCGGCAGAATCAAGATGACGATACTCAGCAGCGTTGCCGCCAATTCGCGCCAACTCCTGTACCCCCGTGCCGGGTTGTTGGTTCCCTTGTGAATCAGTGGCATCGGCTCGATTCCTAATTGACGACGACTGCCCAAAATGTGCCGCACGCAGCGCCGACCGCTATGGCACCTGGACCGGTTTCGTGGGCAGAAGTGCTGTCAGTGTCATGGCGGTTCCTTCCCCGCAGGAGACAAGGTGTGTTTGACAGCACCACCGCGCCAACCGAGAGGAAGGAACCATGTACTCGGCTCCCGGGATCTCGGTAGGCACGGCCAATGAGGGCCGCGGTGGTGCTGTCAAACAGGCAATCTGTCGCGGGTCGTACTGAACCGCAAGCGGATGTCGCGAGCACTCGTTGACGCTGTCTGGAAGTTCGGGCACCTGAATCTCGGACGAACAGTTGGTTCACTGCTGCCTAATCGGCATGCGGCCCGCTGGCCCCGTCAGTTCATGGATGCCAGGATCGGGGCCAGCGATTCGAACAACCCCCCGACATCGTCGTCACCCTCGAGGCCCAGCAGGTTGGTCGTCAGCGCTATGCCGAGGTCGAATGCGGGCGCATAGGCCGCGATGGTGCGGAAGCCCGGCACGCCGCCCCCATGGGTGTAGATGGTCAGACCCTGAATTTCGTCGGTCGAGATGCCGAGGCCGTAGTCGTTGGCGGGATCCGGGTGACCCGCCGTCATGAGAGCGACCTGGTCCTCATCGAGGATGTCGGTCGCGAAGAGGCCCCGGATCAGCAGCGCCACATCGCCGATCTGCGCTTCGAGGCCGCCGCCGGTCCATCCCGCGGAACGGGCGAAGTCGCTCGGGAACGTGCCGATGTCCGCGAAGATGGCGTCGTTGTGGGCGATCTGGTTGTCGGTGGTGAGCCCCAGCAGCGGCGCCATCAGGTAGCCGATCGTGCCGCCGACGTACCCGTTCGCCGTGGGCTCGGGCGGGAACTCGTCCGGAGTGAGGTAGGTGTGTTCGAGGCCGAGCGGCTCGAACACGCGAGCCCGCAGTTCTGCGGCTGCCGTGTTGCCGGTCACCGCTTCGATGAGCAGGCCCGCGGCGAGGTAGCCGGTGGTGTTGTAGTGGAATTCGGTGCCCAGCTCTGCCACGGGTCCGTGGGTGGCGGCGAACTCCAAGATCTCCTCGGGTGAGATCTGCTCGGCCAACCGGGGCGCTGCGAGTTGGTAGAAGCTGACATCGAACGCGTACTCGACGAAGCCCGAGGTGTGCCCCAGTAGGTCACGCACGGTGACTGCGGCGGCGTGCTCGTAGCCCGGTGCCCAGTCGTCGCCCAAGTACTGCGCAACGGGCGCGTCGAGCCCGAGCAGGCCTTCGGAGACGAGCTGCAGCACGACGGCAGCGGTGACCGACTTGGTGACCGAGCCGATGCGCACATGGTGGTCGACGGTCATGGGGGCGCCAGTCGCGATGTCGCTCACACCCCAAGCGAAGGTGCTGGGCTCGGCACCGCCTTGCGTGATGGCCAGCACGATGCCGGGGGCGCCAGTGCGCTCCATCCAGTCCCCAATAGCGGCGCTGAGCGGATCCGCCGGCTCGGCATCGGGCTCGGCGCCGGATTCGCCGTCGGCTGCAGCCTCCGGCTCGTCGGCTGACGCAGCCGTCGCGGTCGGCGTGGCAGTGGTGGCAGGCGGTGCCTCGGTGGCGGCTGGAGGCAGGGCCGCAGTCGTGGGCGCCGGGGCCGCGGTCGTCGGCGCTGGCGCCTCGGTGGTCGCCGGAGGTGGGGCGGTGCTGGTCGGCGTTGCCTCTTCGGCGCCGCTGCAGGCGGCAGCCAGCAGGCCGAGCGCCAGCAATGCCGATGCGAGTCGATTCATGCAGGAAGCGTAAGAGGCCGAGCCGAGAGACGAAGCTGTGTCTCAAGCGGCCCGGGGGCCCGCTTCTCATGAGACTGTGAGCCCGCTTCGCATGGCACATGGGCATGAGGGCGGGGAGCGAGAGGTGAATCCGCCGCAGCACGAGACGCTTGGCGAGTCATCAGGCACCCACAGTGGGCAGAATGTGTCGCCGCTTGCGCCCTTGCGAGTGCGCTGACAGCGACATTCTGCGAATATCCGCCGTTGACTCTGCGGAGACGGGCCGCGAGGCCTCACGGAATAGGGGATCGACGTGAATCTGGGAATGCTGCTCTTCATGCCGGCGACGATTGCCGGCGAACAGGTCATCCTGATCGACACCTCGAGCGAAGCCGGCGGAGGCACCGCACGCGAGGTCACCTACCAGGAACTCCTCGACAACGTGGCCCGCACGGCCGGGATGCTGACGATGCTCGGCGTCGGGGTCGGCGACCGGGTCGGCGTCTTCGCCACCAACAGCGTGGAGTGTGTCGAGGCCATCTTCGGAGGTGCGTTCGTGGGCGCCACCGTCGTTCCGATGAACTTCCGCGCCGGTGCGGAGGAAACAGCCCACCTGCTGAGCGACAGCGAGATCAGCGTCTTGTTCACCGAGTCTCGCTACAGCGACCTGATCGAGCAGAACAAGCCCGACGACCTTGAGCACGTCCTGGTGCTCGACGAT
>JAJEIW010000228.1 GCA_022828045.1 Acidimicrobiia bacterium
GATGGCGTGGCTGAGAATGTCGCTGGTGACACCGTGGCCCGCTTGATCCAGCTCGAAGCGCCACGAGAGCAGCCCCAGCGGATCGGCCCCGAACATCGAGAAGAAGCGTCCCCGGTAGTTGGTGATCGATCCGAGCGCGCCCTCGTCGATGAGCGCCTTGGCGTGCTGCACGAGCGGCGCGTACCGGTAGTTGTAGCCAACTCCTGTGATGCTGCCCGCCGCTCTTGCAGCCTCGAAGCAGCGCACCGTCTGCGCCGGCGTGCCGCCGACCGGCTTCTCGCAGAACACGTGCTTGCCGGCGTCCACAGCCGCCGTGACGATCTCCTCGTGCAGCATGTTCGGCGCCGTGACGTATACGACATCCACATCAGGACGTTCCACGGCCGGCCGCCAGTCGTCGGTTGCCTCACTGAAGCCGAAGCCCTCGCTGGCCATCTCGCGCCGTTCGCCGACCGTGTCAGCGCAAACCACGAGTTCGGGCGTGTAGCTGCGGTCGTCGAACAGGCTCGGGATGCGCATGACCGAGCGCGCATGTGCCTGGCCCATCCAGCCGAAGCCGACCACGGCAATGCCCAAGCGCTGTCGCATCGATCGGTTCAGTGCGTCGCCAGCTCGTGCTGCAATGCTTCGAGCTCGGCGCCGCCAGCCATCATCTGGGTCAGCTCGGCCTGCGAGATGTCTTCCTTCGCAAAATTGCCCATCGAATGACCGCGGTTGAGAATCACGAAGCGGTCGCCGACGGGGTACGCGTGGTTCGGATTGTGCGTGATGAAGATCACTGCAAGCCCCCGGTCACGCGCCTCCACGATGCGCCGCAACACGACGCCGGACTGCTTGACGCCGAGCGCCGAGGTGGGCTCGTCGAGGATCAGCACGCGAGCGCCGAAGTAGCTGGCCCGGGCAATCGCCACTGACTGACGCTCACCGCCCGACAGCGTGCCGACCGGCTGCTCGGTATCACGGATGTCGATGCCCATCTCCGCGAGCTGCTCTTTGGCGATCTGCTTTGCCTTCTCGATGTCGATCTGGCGGAATAGCCCGAATCCCCTTGTGGGCTCAGCGCCGAGGAAGAAGTTCCGCCAGACCGACATGAGCGGCACCATGGCCAAGTCCTGGTACACGGTGGCGATGCCGGCAGCGAGGGCTGCCCGCGGCGAAGAGAACTTGACCTCCTCCCCTTCGAGCAGCAGCTCCCCCTCGTCGTGCTGGTGCACGCCGGCGAGGATCTTGATGAACGTCGACTTGCCGGCACCGTTGTCGCCCAGCACGCACGTCACCTCGCCGGGATTGACCGTGGTGGACACCCCGGTGAGGGCGATGATGTTGCCGTAGAACTTCGAGATGTTCCGCAGTTCGATCAGCGAGTCGCTCATGGCTCAGCTCCTGCCGAGACAGATTCGTCGGCCGCGCCGACATCGCCGCCCGGCGGCTCGTCATCGTCCGGATCGCCCCGCGCCGCCTGGGATCGCTCTGCCCGCTGGCGTACGTAGTTGTTGACGATCACCGCCACCACCAGCAGCCCGCCGAGCACGAGGAAGCGCCAGTCGGTGTTCCAGCGCGCGAAGCCGATGCCCTGGCTGATCATCCCCCAGATCAGCGCGCCGATCCCGGCGCCGATCGCCGAGCCGTAGCCGCCGGTCAGCAGGTTGCCGCCGACGACGGCGACGATGATGTAGCGGAATTCGTTGCCGTCGCCGACATTGGCCTGCACCGAATTGAGGCGGAACGCGATGAGCATGCCCGCGACCCAGGCACAGACCGAGACCAGCATGAACAGCGTCGTCTTGGTGCGGGCAGCCGGCACGCCCACCGACCGGGCCGCGTCCTTGTTGCCGCCCACGGCGAAGGTCCAGCTGCCGAAGCGCGTCTTGGCCAGCACCCACGCGCCAATGGCCGCGAACAGCAGGTAGAAGAGCACCGAGACCCGGAACCGGGTCACCGCCTGGGTCGCCTCTTCCTCCAGGGTGGTGATGAACATCAGCTTGACCGCGAGCGCCAGGCCCGCAGCCGCCAGCCCGACCGTCACGAGCGGTCGGCCCATGCCTTCGTCGCTGCTGAACAGCAACCGGTAGAACGTGCCGACGGCGAAGATGCCGAGCGCAATCGCGCCACCCTTGGCGGCGCCCGTCGAGAGGGCATAGAGCAGGCCGTCACCGTCGATCAGCTCGATCACCGCGAACACGACTGCCGCAGCTCCGCCGGCCGCCGCAGCGACACGCGGCCACAGCCCCATCTGCGGCACGGGCACTGCCGTGCTGCGTCGCTGTGCGAGGGCCCGGGCCGCTGCGGTGGCTGCGAGCGCGAGCGCGATCAGCAGCAGCACCGAGAACAGTTCGACGCGCAGCTTGCGCGATTCAGACTCGGCCTGCACCACGAACGCAGCGACAGCCACGATGGCTGCGGTCGCCATCGGCAGCCACAGCGAGAGGTCGGTTCGCGCTGCCACCAGCATCAGCGCCACTACGCCGGCCACGGCGAGGCCGCCGAACAGCAGCGCCCGGGCGGCCTGGACGGTCATCATGAAGCTGATCGCGGGCAGCAGCGCCACGACCACGCCGATGACCGGCGCGCTCGAACGGACATGGCCGGTTGCGGCCAGCGCTGCCAGCACACCGGTGCCAGCGATGCCGATGGCGAAGATCGCACGCCCGAGACCGCCCCCGAGGAATCCGAGCTGGTCTGAGTTGGTCGCATCCATGACCAATGCCAGCACCACGGCAACCACGACAGCGCCGACGCCGATGCCGATCATCCGCATCGTGCGGCTGTCGGGCGGCGTTCGGCGCCGGTGCACCCGTTCGTAGCGGGAAGAGCACCAGATCGACACTCCCGCCAAGGTGCCTGCGGCGATGACGGCACCCCACAGCCAGTTCGCGGCGGTGCCGTCGGTGGTGAGCAGCATGACGAAGCCGAACAGCGGCACCGCGACGGCCCCGATGAACGAGCCTGCCGCTGCCCACGGCGGGGGGTCGGGCCGACGCGTGTAGCTCATCTCGAGCAGCCCCAACAGCAGGGCGACGCCGGCCAGCACGAGCAGCCCCGCCCACGCCCAATCCCGGCCGTCCCAGATGTGCTGGTTGCGGATCCACTCCGCGCCGAAGATGTCGTCCCAGAACTCGTAGCCCTGCGCCTCGTCAAGCCCCTCGACGATGACCTTGTTGGTGAACAGCTTGCCGAAGCCGAGCTTGGCGCCGATGAGGATGAAGAACGTGCCCAGCGTGACGATGAAGCTCGGCAGCGACGTGCGCTCGACCAGCGTGCCGTTGAACCAGCCGATCGCCAGCGCGAAGCACAGCGACAGCGGCACGGCGAGGTGCAGGCTGAACCCGGCGCCGCCCAGCTCGCCCACCTCGCGGCTCATCAGGATGACGAAGATGGCGGTGGCGCCCGTCATCGCGCCCGACGACAGGTCGAACTCGCCGCCGATCATCAGCAGCGCTACCGGCACCGCCATGATGCCCAGCAGCGCCGCGACATCCAGGAAGTTGGCTGTACCCCCTGCTGTGCCGAATGCTTCAGATGTCAGCCAGAACAGCAGCCACACGCCGGCGAGGCCCAGCAGCGCACCAATCTCAGGACGGGTGAGCAGCTGTTGGATCGGCCCGCGATATGCGAGCCGTTCGTCGGCCCCGCCGGCGGTGTCGGCCGCCAAGGGAGGGCTACCTCGTGCCGGCGCTGACGAGCGCTGCGACCTCTGCAGCGTTGTCAGGCGTGACGAAGCCGGGACCCGTCAGGATCGGCAGGCCGCCGCCGGCAGTGTTCTGGTTCGTTGCCTGCAGGTGCATCAGGATCACCGGAATGTATCCCTGCAGGTACTGCTGCTGGTCGACGGTGAAGGCGATGTCGCCGGCTTCGATCGCAGAGATGAGGTCGGAGGACAGGTCGAAACCGCCGATGTGCAGCGTACGCCCAGCCGACTCGGCAGCGTCGAGCGCCCGCAGCGGCAGGTTCGGCCCGACGCCCAGCACTGCATCGATGCTGGAATCCGCGGTGAGGATCGAGGCGATGGTCTGCTCCTGCTCATCGGGATTGGCGTCGAGGCCGACGAATTCCGAGGTCACCTGGCCGTCGAAGGTCTCCGCGAGACCCTGGCAGCGCTCCTCGAGGCCAATGTTGGCCTGCTCCTGGCGAGCGCACAGCACATGGGTGGCGCCCAAGGCGTTGAAACGCTCGCCGGCGCCATTGCCGGCCACGATCTCGGTCTGGCCGATGTGGGTCACCGCGCCGAGGTCCTTGTAGTTGTTGACGCCGGAGTTCAGCGTGTACAGCGGTATGCCTGCTGCCACGACTGCACGGGCGGCGGATTCGAGACCTGCGGGGTCCGCCAGCGAGATGGCGATGCCGTCGGAACCGTCGGCGATCGCACCCTCGATGGCCTGCGACTGCGCCTGCGCGTCGTTGTTCGCGCCGAAATAGACGACGTCGCAGCCGATGGCTTCGGCCGCATCCGCTACGGCCACCTCTACGACTGACCAGAAGGTTCCCGAGTCGCCGTGGGTGATCACGTGATAGGTCTTGTCGCAGTCGCTCTGCGTGAGCGTGACCTCGGTCGCATCCGAAGCGGCCTCGGTCGTCTCCGCGGGTGCCGGGGCGTCCGGCTCGTCCGCGACTTCGTCGGAGCTGTCGCTGCTGCACGCTGCAGCGAACAATGTCATCGCTGCGAGCAATGCAAGAAGTCGTGTAATGCGCCTCATGTTCTGTTCTTCCTCCCGAAGACGTGAATGGCGAGAGCGCCAACACCCGCGTTCGTGGGAGTGCTAGCGCGCTGCGTCGAATTCTTGCACAAAGCTGAGGCTCTTGACGACGCCGCGCCGCAACCGTTCCACATCAGCGGCGTCGGGACCGCTGAGGGCCGCATCCTGCTCCAGCACGTACCACAGCTCGGGGCGCGCATGCTCCAGCGCACTGATGATCTCGGCGAGTGGAACCGAGCCATCGCCGAGCGGGGGAAAGAGCCCCTGCTGGACGGCTTGCATCAGGGTGACCTCGCCGGAGCGAAGCCGTACGGCCACGTCGGGATCGACATCTTTGAGGTGCACCAGCCCGATGCGATCGGCATGGCTCGCCACCAGCGCCGCAGGGTCGCTGCCGCCCAGCGTGAGGTGCGCCGTATCGAGCACGAGCTGCGTGCCGGTGTGCTCGAGCACTGCCCGCGTCTCGACATCGTCTTGGACGAGGGATCCGACATGGGGATGGAATGCATGCTTCATGCCCGACCCGGCGGTGATGCCGTCGATCTCCGCAAAGCCGCGGAACATATGGTTCCACTGGGAGTTGTCCAGCTCGGGGCGCTGCCAGTCGTCGTGGTCGTACACGGGGCAGCTGACGAACCACGTCCCGCCCGCAGAGGCCATCTGGTCGACCACTGCAGCGGCGCGTGCCATCTCAGCCTCGAATCGGTCGCGATCGTGCAGCACCACGGCAACGAACCCACCGAGCAGCGAGAGCCCGTGGCGTGCCAGCACTGCTCGCAGCTCGCGGCCGTCGGCCGGCAGGAAGCCCACCGAGCCGAACTCCGTGTGCGTGAAGCCCAGCGCAGCCATGTCGGAGAGCACCTCGTCGGGGGTGAGCTGGTATCCCCACCCCGGTACCTCGCACACACCCCAAGTGATCGGGGCGGCAGCCAGGCGTTCGCGCAGTGGCCTTCTCATCGACACCTCCCGAAGCCGGCCGAACCGAGACCGGCCGATAGTTGCACGATTTCGTCAACCGTTCCACGGAACGACATGCCGACGCAACCCCGACACGTTCGCCTACGGCTGGCAGCGACTCCTAGGCCAGACAGCGCGGCAGGGCGCCGCCGTTGTCGGCGAGGTGTCTGATGGGCCGCCTACAGCCGCCGCCGACTGCTACGCCACACAACGCGGCAACGCACCGCCGTTGCAGGCGACCATGTCCATGATCGCCTGGGGGACGCCGGGGAACTCGTAATCGGTGGACTCAGCTTCGCGGTAGGCGACGTGGAGGTTGCCGGCAAGCCGCTCAGGGTCTGTGTAGCGGCCG
>JAJEIW010000210.1 GCA_022828045.1 Acidimicrobiia bacterium
CGACGCCGGCTGGGTGCCGCACTACATGTACCGGATGGACCATGCCTACAAGCGCCACCGGTACTGGCTTCCGCCCGGCCAGGAGCTGTCCAAGCTGCCCAGCGAATACTTCAGCGAGCACATCTACACGACCTTCCAGGACGACTGGGTTGCGTTCAAGATGGTGAACGACGTCAACCACAAGCGGCTGCTGTGGGCCAACGACTTCCCGCACTCCGACAGCACCTGGCCGTGGAGCCAGGAGCTGCTCGACGAGCACTCGGCGAACCTGACGCCGGAGCAGCAGCAGGACATCCTCTGCAACAACTCAGCCGAGCTGTACGACATCGACCTGTCGAAGCTGCCTGTCGGCGGCGACCGTCTGGCGGCCAACGCAGCCTGAAGCCACAGCGGCGCGCACCGCGGCGGCGACCGTTTGGCGGCTCTGCTTCGGCCTGAGTGCAGTGCCGGTTGCGCCTCCCTCTCAGCGCTGCCGGGGTGTTCAGCTTCACGGCCGAACCTGTGCATGAGCGCATGAACCCGACAGGTACCTTGGATCATGAGCGCCGCGTGCCCTGATCGCGGCCAAGCCAGTCAGGAGCCAGCAGTCATGCAGAGCCACGAAGTCGACTACGAGGTCTTCGGAGACGACTTGCAGTTTGTCGAAGTCGAACTGGATCCCGGCGAGACCGTCATCGGCGAGGCCGGCACGATGATGTACCTCGAGGACGGCATCACGTTCGAGTCGAAGATGGGCGACGGCTCCGAGCCCGATTCCGGGCTGTGGGGCAAGCTCAAGTCGGCCGGCAAGCGAGCAATGACGGGCGAGGGCCTGTTCATCACGCACTTCACCAATACCGGTGCCCCCGGCAAGGCCAAGGCGGCATTCGCGGCGGCCTATCCCGGCAAGATCATTCCCGTCGATCTCGCCAAGATGGGCGGCGAACTGATCGCCCAGCGAGATGCTTTCCTGTGCGCGGCGTTGGGCACCAAGATCGACATTGCCTTCCAGCGGGGGATCGGCACCGGTCTGTTCGGTGGCGAGGGCTTCGTGCTCCAACGTCTGTCGGGCGACGGAATGGCATTCCTGCATGCAGGCGGTTCGATCCGGGCCATCCAGCTGAACAACCAGACCGTCCGGCTCGACACGGGCTGCTTGGTCGCCATGCAGCCGTCGCTGCAGTACTCGATCGAACGGGCGGGCAACCTCAAGTCGATGTTCTTCGGCGGCGAGGGTCTGTTCCTGGCGACGGTGTCGGGCACCGGCTGGGTATGGCTGCAGTCGCTGCCATTCGAGCGGCTCTCCTCGCGTGTGCTGGCCAATGCGGTCGGCCCGCAGTCGGACGACTCCCGCGGCGTGCTGGCGGGGATGTTCGAGCGCAGCTGACGACCCAGCAACCCGGCCAACAGACGTTGCCGACCCATGACGAGGGTTGGCACATCCGCTTGACGCGGCTCGCCGTCCCGGCCCTACAGTCATCGCCATGCAGCTGACCTCGAGTCGCATCAGCGTCGACGATCTCGCCGAGGCCCAGGAGGCCTGCCACGCCCGCGGGTGGACCGACGGCCTGCCGGTGGTGCCGCCCACCGACGACGCAGTGGGCGCGTGCCTCGAATGGGCGATGCTGCCGCCCGATCACCTCATCGGCATCGAACCGGTGCGGGCACGGGCCATCACCGCGGAGAAGGCGGCCGTCAATGCCGTCATGGCGGGGTGCCTGCCGCCGCACTTCCCGGTCGTCGTGACCGCGCTCACCGCGCTGCTGCAGCCCCAATTCGGCCTGCACGGCCCCACGGCATCCACCGGCGGCTGCGCGCTGCTGCTGATCGTGAACGGCCCCATCCGGCACGAGCTGGCCATGGACGCCACATTCAGCGTGCTCGGGGGCGCCGACCGGTCGCGCGCCGTCATCGCCCGGGCGGTGCGACTGGTGCTCGCCAACGTGCTCGACGTCAAGCCCGGCGGCATCGATCGCTCCACGCTCGGCCACCCCGGCAAGCTCGGCTACTGCATCGCCGAGGACGAGGAGGCGACGGACTGGATCTCGCTCGGCGATCAGCGGCTCGGCACCGCGCCCGCCGAGCGGGGCCATGTGTCATCGGTGACAGCGGTGGCCTCGATGGCGCCCCGGCAGGTCATGAACGAGTGGACGACCGACCCCACCGAGCTGTGCGAGACGCTCGCCGCGGAGATCCGGGCAAGCCAGCTCAACTACTCCATCTGGCCGGGCAACTATGTCGTGGTGGTGCCGCCGCAGCTGCGGCAGCACTTCGATGCGGCCGGCTGGTCGAAGGCCGACATCGCCGACTGCGTGTTCGAACGGGCACGTGTGCGGCGGGGCGACTGGGCGAGCGTCGGCAAGGGAGCAATCGTCAAGGACCGGGCCGAGCGTCAGTACCCCGCATTGGAATCGCCCGACGATCTGCTGATCGTTGCTGCAGGCGGGCCAGCGGGCGGTTTTGCAGCAGTCATTGCGCCGTGGCTCGGCACACGCAGTCACGCGGCCACGGTGGCCGTCGGCGCCTGCGTGGACTGCGAGATCAGCTAGCGCAACCAGCCGCCTGACGCCGACCGCTCTCTCGATATTCGAGCCGCGCTCGCGTCGCCCCGAAGCCCTGCGTCGCGCCCAACCGCTGGTATTCGCAACTGCACTGCCGGCAGCGCACGACTCGGCGAGGTTTGCCTGGCGCGCTAGAGGGGCTTCCAGGTCGCGACCACGTGAACTGAGAGCCGCGCAAGACTCGGCGGATGGAAGACAATTCGCTCGTGCGAGGCGAGGCGACCACCGGTGGCGGCTTGCTGGCCGAGCTGCCTGACGGATACCTCGCGTCGGTCGAGGACTATCACCGGCTGGTGTACTCGGTGGTGGCTGAGGCGCGCCGCGTGGCGACCGGCAGGTTCGGGCTGCGCAGCCTGGACGCGGGCTTCGGCACGCCGGTGTTTGAGGTGACGATGGGCCGCGCTGGCGAGATGGAGTGCCAAGTGTGGGTCGACTGCGAGGAGCTGTGTGCCACCGAAGGCGGCACTCTGCGCAGCGTCCACATCACGACGCTGTCCGCCGCAGCGAAGTTCGTCGGGGTGTCGCCTGGCGCCGAGGCACGCGAACACGACAGTCCAGAACTCGGCGATGTCGAACGCCGGCTGCGAGTGAGCGCCGAGATGGGTGCGCATCTGGCGACATGGTTCCGGCTCGGCAAGCGTGCGCTTGGACAGTTGCACGAGCTGCCCGGTGCAGCGGAGCCCGACGAGATCCAGCTGTGGCCCGGCCATTTCGACATCGCAACGGCCATCGGCGTCGCCGAGGCCGGTACACGAGCCACCTACGGCCTGTCACCCGGCGACGCTGCTCACCCGTTCCCGTATGCCTACGTGGGGCCGTGGGACGAGGTGGATCGCAGCGATCCGTACTGGAACGACGATGCCTTCGGCGGGGCGTCGCTGCCCTATGCGGAGATCATCGCAGCGGCAGACCCCGCCGGAGCGGTATTCGAGTTTCTGTACGCAGGCTTCGACAGCATCAACGGCTGAGCGATCAATGGCACGCCCGAGGCTCGGCGCAGCGTTCGTGGCAGCATGTAGCTGACCCTCTGCCCGCCCACGCCAGCGTGCCGATGGTCACGCCGCTGAGAACCGTCAAGGAGGACAGCGTGGAACTGCTGGACCCGACCCACGAGCAAGATCCCGCCGGGTTCGCAGCTCCGACGCGGCTGGCCACCTTGGAGGGCGCCACCGTCGGCGTGATCTCCAACGGCAAGGAGAACACCAAGCCGTTCTTCGACCATGTCGAGCGCCTGCTGCGCGATCGCCATGGCGTGGCCAAGGTGATCCGGCGGATCAAGGCCAACTACAGCGCGCCTGCGCAGCACGAGCTGCTGGCCGAGGCGATGGGCTGGGACGCGGTGCTGGCCGGCGTCGGCGACTGAGGCAGCTGCTCGTCGTGCAGTCTGCACGACTCCGTCGCCGCCGAACGGGTCGGCGTGCCCGCGATCAGCGTGATGACGAGTGCATTCATCGACGCCGCCGAGCTGATGGCCCGGGTGCAGGGCGTGCCGCAGCATCCGTTCACCGTGATCGAGCATCCCATCGCCAGCGCTGATGCAGCAGGGCTCGAAGCCCGCGCCGAAGCAGCAGTGGAGCAGGCCGTCAGGGTGCTGGTGGCGCACTAGCTTCTGGCTGCGCCCGCAGACCGGCGGACCGCAACGACGGGTGCTCCGGCCGAGGCGCCGGACTTCTCGAACTCAGGAGCAGAGCACGATGGTGAACCCCATTCCCGACGACTACCCGCGCGTCTCGGTGTCGATGAGTGTCGATGGTGCCGCAGACGCCATCGCGTTCTATACCGAGATTCTCGGGATGACCGAGCGGATGCGCATCGACATGGGCGGCAGGATCGGCCACTCGGAGCTCGTATTGGGCGACTCGCTCATCATGATTGCCGACGAGTTCCCCGAGATGGAGTTCCACTCGCCCAAGCACTACGGAGGCTCCCCGGTGCAGATGAGCGTGTACGTGGAGGACGTCGATGCCACGTTCGCATCGGCGCTCGCAGCCGGCGCCACCGAGGTACGGCCTGTCGTGGATCAGTTCTACGGCGACCGCTCGGGCATGATCGAGGACCCGTGGGGCCATCGCTGGAACCTCGCCACCCACATCGAGGATGTCGATCCCGAAGAGATGGCCCGCCGCTCGGAAGCCGCCATGGCCGAGATGGCCGACAGCTGACAGGAGCCGGCCGAGCTCACTCGCGATCTCACGCGGGAGTCTTGATCAGCCGCGACACGACGGCTCTGTCGCCACGCCGCGCCGACGCCCGACGTGCCTTGCAGTGTGAATCAGCCCTTTGACGCGGCAGTACGCCACCCGACAACTGCCGCGGGCGCTGCGGAGGCGGCGAACAGCGCCGCAGCGATGGCGAGCGCAAACGGCACCGAGGCGATCTGCGCCACCGTTCCCAGCGCCAAACCGATGGACACTTCTCCCGCGGCCTGGGACTGTCCTACGAAAGAGACCACAGTGGCGCGAACAGACGAGTCAGCGTGCCGATTCGCCATCGCTTCGGTGAGCGAATACGCCGTCTCGCCCGCCACGTCGAGGATCGCCCAGCCGATGAGCGCCACCGCGAACCACGGGCTCAGCGCCAACGCCAGAGCGCCTGCTGCGGCCACCGTCAGGAATCGCGCCAGCAGGAAGGCATCCCGCCGAGCGCTTCGCTGGTCACTGTGGGAGCGCTCGAGGTGGCGGCGCAGCCACGTCATCATCGGAATCGCCAGGGCGGACATCACGAACCACGTAGCGCCGAAGAACAGCACGGCCTCCCGTCCGTCCAGTTCGGTAAGGCCGAGTTCGAACAGCCGCAAGACGGAGAGCCGGTCGTTGGCCTCCCACGCACCGGCGGCGACAGCGGCCGAGAGAGTCACCGCCAGCAGCGACGGATTACGGCGGACGAGCCGTGCACCTCGCTTCCAGAGGCTGATCGCGTCCTTCCATGCGCTCGTGCGCGCCGGGCGGGGTGCGCCTCCGGCCCGTCGCCGGGGTGGTTCGAAGCCAGCTTCAGGCATCGCGGCGGCCAGGTATCCGGCCGCCGCGATGGCAAGCAGGCCCATCACGGCCATCGACCCCCGAACCGACCACGCGCCCATCGCTGTGGCGGCGACCAGGCCAACCATGACGCCCACGGACCGGAAGACGGCATGGCGCACGATGAGCCCGTCCACCTGGCGGCTGGGATCGCTGCCGGCCGCGCCGCCACCCGCATTGCCGTCGTCAGCCCCGTCGTCGCCGTCAGCCCCGGGGTCGTCGCCGGCGGTCTGGGGCTCGACGGGCATCATCGCGGCACTGCGATGCGAATGCGACGCATGGTGGGCGATCTCGTCGGTCATCCACGCCGTGGCAGCGCCGCTCTGCAGCGTCCAGCCGACGCCCCACAGCACCTGCCAGATAACGAGAATGCCGAACATCTCTGTCACCGGGCCCAGCGCCATGGCTGTGCCCATCACGACGTACGCGGCCACCACCGAGTACTTGCGGCTGTAGAGGTCCGCGACCACGCCGGTCGGCGTCTCGGTCACGAGAATCGACAGCACCAGCGCAGTGCCCAGCACTGCGAGCCGGAACGGGGACAGCCGCAGATCGACCACCCACCACACCATCGCCGGCAGGCCCCACGAGAAGGCCAGGCCCTGCACGCCCCCCGTCAGCAGAAAGAGCCGATCAGGCCGATGCCGCACAACGCCGCAGCCTAGAAATCACTTCCGATAGCACGAGAATAGCTCGATTGGGACTCGCGGCCCGTCCGCCAGGAGGCTGCGCGGGGCACCAGAGCGCTGCAATATATGTTGCAATACATGGCGAGATTGGCACGATGAAGCAGACGACGATCTACTTGCCCGACGAACTCAAGGAACGACTTGAACGCGGAGCGGAGGAAACCCGTTGCTCTGAGGCTGCGCTGGTTCGCGAGGCGCTGGTCGAAGCACTGGCTCGGCGTGAGGCTCGGCCGACAACCCCGCTGTTCGCCGAGGGCTGGGGCGATCCCGACATCGCCGAGAACGTCGACGATCACCTAGCCAAGACTGGTTTCGGTACGTGATCGTCGATACCGGCGTCCTCCTGGCGGCATTCGTGCCGGACCAGCGGATGCATGAATCGTGCGCCCAAACACTGGCCGTCGTCTAACTTGCGTTCCGCTTGTCGGCCTGCGGAGTGTGGGCGTTGCGCGAATACGTGGTGTTCGACCTAGAGGCGAATGCGGATCGCTCGGACCCGCCGGCCCATGAGATCATCGAGATCGGGGCCGTACACGTTGTCGACGGTGAGCAAGTCGGCGAATTCGAGACGCTGGTGCGGCCGACCCGACGGCTGCGCCCGCAGACTCAGGAACTGACGGGCCTGACAGACCGGGAACTGGCGCAAGCGCCGCCCCTGACCGAGGCCTTGCAACACTTCGCCGCCTTCGTCGGCGATTGCCCGCTCATGGCCCACAACGGGTTCGGCTACGACTTCCCGCTGATGGATGCCGCGGCGACGCAGTCGGGATTGCCTGCGATCGGCCGCCAACGCCTCGACACGCTGGAACTGGCTCATGTGGCGTACCCGCGGGCTGGTCAGGAGATGGCCCGCAGCGTCGACAGGAGCAGGCCACAGCGTGGCCGCAGTCTCGACGATCTGGCAGAGCGGTTGCTTGGGTGCGAGGTCCGGGACACACACCGGGCACTTGGCGATGCCCGTCTGCTGGCCGATGTGCTGGTTCCGTTGCTCGGGACGATCAATGAGGCTTCGCCGTTCCGCCGTCTTCAGCGCTGGGTGCTGCACGCAGCCGGTCATCCGTGGTCGGCGCTGTTGCACGTTGAGCCGGACCCGCCATCACTTGCCGCGACGATCCCGGTGCCCGTGCGTCGGCAGCGGCCCGAGCCGACAGGCAGATTCGATCCAGATGACGTCGGCCGCATGCTTGACGACGGCGGCGTGCTGATGTCGCACGGGCGCTCACCACGCGCGCAGCAGGTCGAGATGGCTCGTCTGGTGGCGTCGGCGCTGGCCCACGGCGAGCGTCGGCTCATCGAAGCCCCGACGGGCACAGGCAAGACCTTCGCCTATCTCGCGCCCGCGATCGAATACGCCCGCGCCAGCGGCGCGACGGTCGCTCTCGCCCCGCATTCCAAGGTGCTCCAGGACCAGATCGCACACTCGCTTGAGGAACTGACGGAGTTGTTGGCGCCGTTCAACTGGGTGCTGCTCAAGGGCAGGAGCAACTACATCGATGTGGCCGCGCTGGAGAGCGAGCTTCACGAGATGGGCATTCACGGCGACGATTCCGGCGCTGCACAGGAAGCGGCCGCGGGCGGCACGTCACCGTCGGCGGACGGTCACGACGAAGGTGCAGGTACGCCTCAGGCAGTGCGCGGGCTCGCGCTCGCGGTCCTGAGCGGCTGGGTCTCCCAGACGCCGACGGGCGATTGGGACGACCTGAACACGTGGGCGCTGAGCAGCGGCTTTCGGAACGTCATGTCGAGTCTTCGATTCGTGCTCTCGGTGAGCGAGCGGCCGGGTCCGGCGACGACAGATTTGGATAGGCGGTGCTTCTATCGCCGCGCCCGTGACGGGCTGCGCCATGCGGACGTGGCGGTGCTGAACCATGCACTGGTCGTGACCGATGACGAGTGGCCCGATCACGCCAAGCACTTGGTGCTCGACGAGGCACACAACCTCGAAGACTCGGCGACCGATGCGTTGACAGACGAAATCAGTGCGAGCCAGATCGAGCAACTCTGCGACGCGATCGCTCCGAACGGCGGTGTGGGCGGAACCGTCAGCCGGCTCTCCCGCGCCGCCCGCTGGCCCGTGCGTGAGTCGCCGTTGGCCGACCTGCGCCGCTGTGTCTTCGCCGTGCGGGATCAGCTGCCGCGTTTCGGCTCGGAGCTATCGGCCTACGTGCGCGTGCGGACAGCAGCCAGCGCTGACGATCGTTACCCCTCGTCGTATCGAATTCGCCGCGGCATCGACACTGCGCACCCCGACTACTACGCAGTGCTGCGCGAAGGGCGGTCGCTGGCCGAAGCCTTGGAGGGCATCGTCGGCGAGTTGAACGAGATCAATCTGCCAGAACAGCTCGCCGGACGGTACCGGCGCGACCGCCTCGAAGCCGAAATGCTGCACCTTGGGCGCTTCGCCCGAAATGCCGCCAAGACGCTCCGCCGCGTTATCCACGCCGACGCGGGCCCGCCGGGCCCGCCGGCTGCGGGAGACGGCGGCGATGCGATACGCAGCGCCAGTCTGATTGCCGATCTTGAAGAGCAGCAGCGCATTGCAGTCAGTCAGATCGAGCACATCGACGGACGCTGGACATGGCTGTTACGGCATGTGCCGCTCTCGGTAGCGCCCCAATTGCGGCAACTGTGGAATGACCTCGAGGCCGCCGTCGCAACATCGGCGACACTGCAAGTGGGCGGCAGCTTCGGTCACATCCTGGGTCGAGCAGCGGCTGGACCGTGTGCGCCAACTCTTCGGCTTCGACCGATGGCGGCCGGGTCAGCTTGAGACCATGCAGCGATTCATGGCAGGCGAAGACGCCCTCTCGGTGCTGCCCACCGGATCGGGCAAGTCGATCACCTACCAGATTCCGGCGCTGCTGATGCGTGGCGTGACGCTTGTGCTGTCGCCGTTGATCTCGTTGATGAACGACCAAGTCGAGAATCTGCGCCGCCGTGGCATCACCGAGGTGGCGGCCATCCACAGCGGGGTGGGTCAGAGCGAATGGCGCGATGTTCTGCGAGGTGCAAGACGGGGTGACTACCGGCTGCTGTACATCAGTCCCGAACGGCTCTGGTCGCAGGAGTTCATCAGCCTGCTCTCCAAGGTCGACGTTGCTCGAATCGCCATCGACGAAGCACACTGCATCTCGCAGTGGGGACACACGTTCCGGCCCGAGTACGCCCGGATTCCCGAGGCGATCGAACTGCTCGATGGGCCGTCGTCGGAACATCGCCGCAGCAACGTCCCAGGCATGACCTCGCCAGCCGCTGACCGCCCCCCGCTGCTGGCAGTGACGGCCACCGCCAACGCCCGAGTGCGCGAAGACATCGTGGCTGCACTGAACCTGCGGACCCGTGAGGCGACGGTGCTGTCGCCGGACAGGCCCGAGATCAGCTACTTCACCGAAGACTGTGCAGACCGCAGCGACCGCGATGTCCGCATCGCTCAGGTGGTGGAGGCGTTTCGCCGTCAAGCATCTGTGGTCTATGTGCCGACCCGTCGCGACGCCGAGCGCGTCAGCGGGTTGCTGCGCGTCGCCGGCCATACGGTGCGCTCCTACCACGGAGGCATGGAGACGACGGCCCGGTCGCATGTCGAGGACGCCTTCCGTCATGGCGAGATCGATGTCGTCGTGGCCACCAAGGCCTTCGGCATGGGCATCGACAAGCCTGACATCGCCCTGGTCGTGCATTCGGAGATGCCCGCCACCATCGAGGAGTACGTCCAAGAGACCGGCAGGGCCGCCCGCGGTGCCGGTCAGCCCGGCATGCCGCCAGTCGGCACAGCAGTACTGCTGAGGATGCCGAGGGACTGTTCCATTCATCGAGTCTTCGTTCGCAGTGCTGCGCCGTCAATCGGGCAGGTGCGCAGCATTTGGTCGAGGCTGGCACCGGGCGTGGGCGCATACGTCCCGGATGATCTCGCCGGCGACGCCGGCGACGAGGCCCGCGAGACCGACGCGGAATCAGTCGCGACCTCGCTCGCCGTCCACTACTTGGCGCGAGCAGGCATTCTGAAGCGCCACCCCGACACGCCGTGGGAGGGCCGTGTCACGATCATCGACGACACCTGCAAGCGACTCGGCGAGCTGCGCCTGATCGACGTGTCGGGCGATTCCAACGCGCCGGACGCCGACGGGGTCGCGGGCCTGCAGAGAGACGCGACGGTCGAACCGGAGTTCATCGCACGCGCCCAGCGGCTCATTGAACTGGCAGAGCAACATGACGGCCGTTATGACGCACCGCAGTGGTCGAAGGAACTCTGCCGATCCGAGGTGGAGGTGGCGCAGGACCTGCTTGAGCTGCACCACCGAGACATCATGGGGTTCACCGTCTGGAAGCACGGATGGGTGCTCGAGTGTTCGCAGGCCGAACCGGACTGGGTAAAGATCGAGCGACAGTGCGAAGAACGCCGCAGCGAGGTGGCCGAGAAGTCTGATCGTGCCAAGGCTTTCGCCCGCGACCGAGGCGCGTGTCGGGTGACTGCCATTCTTGATTACCTCGATGCATCGGATGCACGGCCGCCCGCAGCCGACGGCGGCTGCGGTCGGTGCGACGTGTGCGCTGACCTGCCGCGGCCGTGGGCCGACAGCCATCTCACCGAGGCCGGCCTGCGCGAGGCATTACCGGTCGCTCAGATCATCCTCGGCCTGCTGGCAGACACCGCTCATTGGCAATACTCACGCAAGAACATCGAGCGCTGTCTCGCAGGCAACCTGCGGGGTTCCGATGCAGTCGGGGCGGCTGGTGCGCCTTCGCGGTTGCTTAAGCACTCATCGGCAGGCCGGCTGGCGTTCCTCGGCGAGAAAGACGTGAGAGCAGCAGTTGACGCATTGATCGAAGAAGGCTGTGTCGTTGCCGTCGCCGACGAGTTCGACGGCACCTCTTACGTTCGGCTCGAACTCACCGAAGACGGTTCTGAGTTCGTAGAACCTCAGTTAGGAGCGTCCCGATCGTCGCCCTGAGGCCAGAGCCGGTACCGCACCTTGGCTACAGTCGCGCGCCGCGATCCGCGGAGCACGCATGGCATTCCTGCAGCCTGAGAATCTTGCGAGTCGCAGCGATGTGCCCGAACGGCTGCACGTGGTGGCTCGCCATCTGCGCGATCACCTGCCCGACGAGGTGACGGTCTGGCTTGAGCGCACGGGCGACGGCGAGGCGGCAGCACTTCGACGCGAGTTCGACGGGCCGCACTCTTCGGAAGATGACAGCGACTGTTTCTTGGTGGTGCTCGACCCGGAGGCGGGCATCGCCGTCGTGCAGGCCCTGTCGCGCCGTCAGATCAAGGCATCTCGCCGCCGACGTTCACGGCTTGAAGCCGGTGCAGCCCATCGACTGGTGTCGGAGCGGGTGACGCATCTCGGCGGGAGTGTTGCCGATGTCCCAGTCGAATCGTTGCCGGTCACGCATGTCCTCGCGTTGCCGGAGACCAGCCGTGAGCACACAGCCGACATTGACAGCGGGCTCCCGATGCTGTCTCGCGACGACTTCGAGCCGGACGCATTGCGGCCTGCGCTTCAGCGGGCCATCGGCGGCCGGATCCTGCCGCTTGGTCGGGCCGAGCAGGCGCGGACCCGAGCAGTGGTCAAGCCTGAGATCGTCATCATCGGCAAGACAACTGCGATGTTTCGAGAACCCGATGCTGCCAGCGAGGAGGTCATTCGCACGCTTGACCGCGAGCAAGAACGCACGGCCCGACACTTGGGTCCCGGGTATCGGGTGATACGAGGCGTGGCCGGCAGCGGCAAGACGCTCGTGCTGACGCACCGAGCCCGCCATATCGCCCGGCACTTTTCTGATTGGCGGATTCTGTTGATGTGCTTCAACAGGCCGCTGGCGTCAGCACTGCGGGCGCAGGTGGCGGAATGCAGGAACGTCACTGTCAGAACCATCGACCAGCAGGCACACCGCGTGCTGGAACAGGCCGAACTCGTTGGGGAAGCCAAGGCCAAGCCAGACTTCGAGCAGCGTCGCCGTGATGCTGCCGACTATGTGCGTGACCTCACCGAGGCTGAGCGTCGTGCCTGGGGATACGACATGGTCCTGGTCGACGAGGCTCAAGATCTGGGAGCAGACGGATTGGACTTGGCGTGGGTGCTGCTCAAGCCAGGCCGTGATCACTTCGTGATAGCACTCGACGGCGCCCAGCGGATCTACCGGGGCAATCGGCGCTGGAATCCGCCGGGAACGACGGCGCAGGGGCGCACCAAGGTCTTCGACGTCAACTACCGCAACACCGATGAGGTGCTGGAAGAGGCACTGCTGGCGCTTGGCGACGCCGTGCAACGAGGCGACGCGCGAGATCTCGGCGACGACCTCGACGTCTTCGTGATGCCGAGGCAAGCGGCTCGACGCGGACCGCTGCCAGTGAGGCTTGCGTGCGGGTCGATGCTGGCCGAAGCCGACGCCATAGCCGAGCAGGTGGCGCGGCTGCGAGATGGCGGTGCGGCGCCGGAGCACATCGCAGTGCTGTCGGGCTGGCAGGACCTTCGCAAGGAAGTGCTGCGGCGCGTCCCGGATACCGTCGAAGTCAAGGGCAAGCAACGTGACAAGGTTGCCGATGCCGTCGGAATCGTGACGGTCGCCACCTTGCAGATGCTCAAGGGCCTTGAATACCGGCACGTTGTCATTGGCGGGGCGAATCACATTTGGGTTGAATCTGACGAACCCGCGGAGCAGGACCGTCTGCGCCGCCGATTGCTGTACGTCGCCATGACTCGTGCCAGCGAGACCCTGACCGTCACCTATTCCGGTCAGGGCATCATGGACGTCATCAGCAATCTGCCCGAAATGCCTTCGGCCCGGTCGTGATGGTGGCGATATCGGGGTGACAGGCACGAAGATGCGGCGGGCCACGGCTTACCCGCCGAGAGGCCGCCCGAGGTGCCAGAGCGTTGCTATCGGGTGATGAGGTCGATGCGCAGTGGCAGCAGGTCGGCTGGCCAGGGCGCGCGTGCGGTTCGGGCGTCGAGCGTCAACAAAGGGGCGTCGAGCATTACGGCCAGCGCAGCGAACGAGGCGTCGTAGGCCGTGAAGTTCTCGCGTAGCCGCCAGATCACCGGCAGCAGCTGCTCGTGCGCGTGCGCCACGATGCCGAGCAGCGGGAATTCGTCCAGCGCACGCTGCGCTTGCTCCGCCGAGAGATCCCCCCGTCGCACATAACGCTGCAGCACATGGAGAGCTTCCACTGCGAGCAGAGCCGGCGCGTGCAGCGAATCGGACACCATCACACGCCGCTCGATGTCGGCTGCTTCCGGCAAGCGAAGCAGCCAAGCGATGACGGCCGATGTATCGAGAACGATCACCTCTCGTCGCGAATCGCACGCACCGCATCGGCAGGCGACTCGGTCACATCGATGCGGTCAAGCGCCGCGAGACGTTCCAGCATCTCCTGCCGTGTCGGGATGTCGAGTGAGCGGCGCAACTCGCGCAAGACGTACTCCGACATGGACTGGCCTTCCAAGGCGGCACGTGCCTTCAGCCGCCGATGAAGCTCATCCGGCATGTCGCGAATCTGCAGTGATGTCATGCAGAAATCATACTCTCATGCGCAATTCATGAAAACTGACCGGCTGTCTCCCGTCCTGCAGACGACGCCGATCAGGCCGATGCCGCACAAAGCCGCAGCCTGCGAACGCTCTATCGGGCAAGATGCTCCGTGCCGGCTGGCCGCCGTGGCCCGTCGGCGCTGCCTGAACGAGCTGGGGAGATTGCACACATGAATGCCGGCAACACAGCACCGCACCGCGTCGACGGGGCGACGACTGCTTCGACACCGGGAGGATGCGCAGAGGAAGCAGCGCAGTTCGAGGAGATGGGGCTCTCGGCGGCGTGGACGTTCGAGGCATCCCACGACCCGTTCCTGCCGTTGGCGCTGGCAGCAGAGCGCACGCAGAGCATCGAGCTCGGCACGGCGATTGCGGTTGCGTTCGCCCGAAACCCGATGACGTGCGCCGTCACCGCGTGGGACCTGCACCGTATGAGCGGCGGCCGCTTCATCCTGGGGCTCGGAACGCAGATCAAGCCGCACATCACCAAGCGGTTCAGCGAGCAGTGGTCACGCCCCGCCGAACGGATGCGTGAGTACATCGAGGCGGTGCGCGCCATCTGGCACACGTTCGAGACCGGCGAGCGGCTCAACCACCGGGGCGAGTTCTACACCCACACCCTGATGACGCCGTTCTTCAACCCGGGTCCGCTCGGCATGGCGCCGCCGGCGATCTACGTGGCCGGCGTCGGTGCCCGCATGGTCGAGGTCATCGGCGCCGCTGCAGACGGCTTCTTCGTCCATCCGTTCCACACGCCGCAGTTCATGAACGATGTGACCCTCCCGGCCATGGCAGCCGGCGCCGAATCGGCCGGACGCGACGTCAGCGAGGTCACCGTTGCCTGCCTGACCATCGTCGCAATGGGGGAGAACGACGAGCAGGTCGACAAGGCGCGCCGCTCCGCCGCGGGCCAGCTCGCGTTCTACGGATCGACGCCGGCCTACGCGGGCGCACTCGACCACCACGGCTACGGCGACCTGCAGCCCCGCCTGAACACGCTGTCCAAGCAGGGCAACTGGCGCGAGATGAGCGATCTCATCGACGACGATCTGCTCGACCTCATCGTCGTGTCGGGCACGCCATCTGAGGTGGGTGCCCAGATCGCCGAGCGCAACACGTTCGCCGACCGCACCACCATGATGTTCTACGGCCCGGCGCCCACCAACGACGCGATCGCAGAGGCCGTCGCCGCCGCCCTGAGCTAGCGGCGTTGCAATGGTCCACCACCTGCACAATCAGCACGCCCTCACGTACGAGTTGCTCGCCAACCCGACTTCGTGGCGAGAGCGGGTCGTTGAGCGGTTCGTCGTCGAAGACGCTGACTACGTCTCCGTTTCGTCGTCGTATCAGATCCGTATGCCACTGCGGTTGATTCGTCGCTGGCATCCGGGCATCGAGTCCGGGGAGCTTGTTCGCTTGCTGCTGCCACTGACGACCCGGCACAAGGCTGTGTTGCTTGATGTCGACATGGCGGCGAGCCCAGGCCACCATTGCGCGTTGTTGCTCAAGCACCAGCTCGCGCGTCTTCAAACGAACTACATGGCATGGGCTGCTCGGCCGCGTAGCGACGCGCTCGTCGAACTCCCGGACGCCGATGAACTGCTGTACGCGATCAGCGCCTACAGCCCAGCCATTTGGGATCACTTTCTGGCCGAGGACCTCAGTCGTGCGGAACTGCTCGGCGATGCGGCTGGCGCGTTTCGCCCGGCAACTGGGAATCATCGACTGGTTCACAGGCGAGGTCGCAGACAGCGCCTGCTCGCCGGATACCTGTCGAGCGGTCTTGCACTCCAAGTCAACGAGGACCAGGTGCGCGAGTGGTCCGAGCTTGTCGGCCCGACGCAGCAACTGCTGAAGCAGTCGCTCGTGGAAACCGCAGACCCGCGATCTGCCTCAGAAGACTTGCTACGCTGCTTGCCGTTCTGCGAGAACCGACCGCAGGACATCGAGGCTGTGACGGACTGGCTTGAGCGGTTCGTGCGATTCGCCAACGATTGCGACGACGCAACGCGCACTCGTATCGCTGGATATGGGCAGCGCTGGGATGTGATCGTCGACACAGTTGTCCCTGTTGACATGCCGACGAAGATCCAGATGCGAACCACACGGCCTTGGCACGACGGCGCCAGCCCAAGACGATGGCCTTCGCTTCGCGCAGGGCTGATCACGCAGCGGGTCATGATTGGCGGTGCACAGTCTGGGCATGCAGAGGTTCATCTAGCCGATCACGAGGTCAGGGTGAAGGAACCCGCGCGCGTCTCGGACCCTGAAGGTCGGGTGATCGGCGTACCGCCTCTGAGCGCTCTTCGTTGGACGCCCGACAAGCTATCGATCTATGCGTCGGGCAGGGATTCGCCAGCCTATGTAGATCTTCGGTTGCGACTCGGCCTGCATCGGCCAACGCACGCGTTCTTGTGGCTGTTGATCATTGCGACCACTGTCTCGCTTCCTTTGCTGACGGTAGCGGGCAGTTCTGACTCAATTCGCGACAGCGCTGCGCTGCTGGTGCTACCTCTGGCGGGTGCCATCTTGCTCGCGCGCCCAGCCACTGGTGCCGCACAGCGATTACAGCACCGACTTCGTGTGCTTCTCCTTGTCGTCGTCGCTCTGGCAGCCCTCGCGGCGGCGATTGGGCCAGCCGAGCGAGCTGTTGGATCAGAACGCCAATCGGCACCGTCCACCACGACACCCACAAGCACGCCAAGGCAGGGCGGTGTCACACCAGGTGCCTAATCTGTGATTCTTCCAACTGGTAATCAAGTAGACATCCTTTGCGACGAGGCGAACGACGCCCACCGGTGCCGCGAGACGAGGCCCGGCTGGCATGTTTCGACCGGTTGCTCGTGGACATTCCGGAGGAGCAGGCATGACCGAGAAGGACCGGCACCATCCGAGTGGCGGTGAACAGAGCGAACGCGGGTCAAGAACGGATCTTTGGATCGAGCGCGACTTGTCCAGCGGTCGCTTTGTCGAAGAGAAAGCAAGCGGCGGCTCGTTCAAGGGCATTCGCCGCGAGCGCTGATCGCCACGCTGATCCCGCCGAGGTGCCCGACGGGCTGAGACGGCGAGCTGACGGAACGCTGGCTTGTTGGTGGGGCGAAGGCCACGACGACTACGAGGCCTACCACGACACCGAGTGGGGTCTGCCGGTCACCGACGACGTGCGGCTGTACGAGAAGATGTGCCTCGAGGGGTTCCAGTCGGGACTGTCGTGGCTGACGATCCTGCGCAAGCGCGAGAACTTCCGGGCTGCGTTCTGCGGGTTTGACTTCGAGGTCGTGGCGGGCTTCGGGGCCGCCGATGTCGAGCGCCTCCTCGGCGACGCGGGCATCGTGCGTCACCGCGGCAAGATCGAAGCGACGATCAACAACGCCCGGGCTGCGCTCGACACCATGGATGCGCACGGCAGCCTGGCGGCCTTCTTCTGGTCGTTCGAGCCGCAGCCAGAGGATCGGCCGGCAACCATCGACTACCGGATGCTCACGTCGATTCCCACAACGCCCGAATCGACAGCGCTCAGCAAGGCATTGCGCAAGCTGGGCTGGCGGTTCGTCGGCCCCACCACCTGCTACGCCCTCATGCAAGCGTCAGGCATCGTCAACGACCACCTCGAAGGCTGCCACCGCCGGCCAATCGTC
>JAJEIW010000056.1 GCA_022828045.1 Acidimicrobiia bacterium
TCGGGGTTCACGGTTTCGCCCGCGAGTGCAAAATGCTCAGTCATGCCTGCGGCTGCTTCGGTCTCGTCGGCGTCGGGTGCGTCGCGTGCGGTCAGCCTGAGTGTCGCGGCGGCCGCGACGGTCACGGTGACGGTGACCTGCACCAAGGGTGTCGACAGCGGTATTGCCAAGGCGGACTTCAAGGCGAATCCCGCTCCGGTACGCATCAGCGGCTTCACGGCAGCGTCAGCGCCTGCAGGTGATGCCGACAGCGCGGTGGTGTCGGAGGATTTCGATGTCGTTCCCGTGGACGCGAAATGCACCGTGACGCCTGAGACTGCATCGGTGTCGCCCGCGACGGGTGGCACCCACACGGTATCGTTGAAAGTGGACAAGGGTGACACGGCGTCGGTCACGTTGACGTGCTCGAAGAACGGAGCGTCGCATCGGGCGTACGCGAAGTTCACCGCGACCCGTGTGGGGGGCTGCACTAGCCAGCTCGGCACGTTCGGTTCGGGCGGCGTGAAGGTGCAGGGCACCCTCAGCGCGCAAGGGGACTGCACATCGGCGCGTCGTCGTGCTGATACTGGCGGTGATCATTACGCGCGCCGTCATGTGCTCAAGCTGGCCACTGCGGGGTGGGTGACGGTGATCTTGGGGTCGGCGTCGTCGAACGAAAGCTTGGTGGATGTGTATCTGCTGATCCTCACCGGCGACTCTGCTGATGGGTCCGGCACGGTGCTGGCATTCAACGACGATCAGTGTCGTCGCTACGACTATGCGTGTCGGGGCCGTTACGGCGGCAGCCATCGTGATTCGCGGATCGTCCGCAAGCTGCTGGCCGCGGGCACCTACACGATCGAGGCCACCACCTACCGCGCGGAGCGCGGCGGCAGCTACGTGCTGCGCGTCGAGACCGACCACACACCGGTCGCTGCTGGTCAGCCGGCGAGTCTGCGTGTCGAGAACGGCACCACCGCGACCAGCACTTGGGACTATCAGCCCGTCAGCACCTCGACGAAGCTGGCATCGTCGTTGCCTGACGGTCTCACTGCCTCTGTCAGCACCGCAGCCGCCGGCCGGGCCAAGCTCACTGTCACGCCCAGCGAGGTCGGCGAGTACGCGGTGTTCGTCACCTACACGAACGGGCCGAGCACGCTCACCAAATCCACCACCGTCACCTCCTACTGCCCCACCGGCCAAACCGGACTACCAAGCGACTGTGGCTTGCCTCGGACTGCTTTGGGGTTGCGCAAGTCGTACGAGCTCATCTGGCATCCGGCCGACGAACGCGTGCCAGAGGATTACGAGAATGCCAATTTCTGCGTAGGCGTGAAGGTCACGGAGACAAGGTGGCGATACGCGTGCCGGCAGGAGCCTCAGATTCAGCGCACCTATATCGCCAAGTCGGATCCACGGATTCTCGGGGTCTCAGAGCCCTACTCCGACAACGGGACGGACAGGGGCAGGACGATGTTCTTGCGCTCGCCAGACGGTGCGGTGGAAGGCCGCGAGGGCTGTCAGTCTGTGACGACGAAGGTGTGGCAGTGCGATTACAGGACGAGCCGCAACTGGGCGATCGAATTGGAAAGGGGCGGATCCGGTGACTTGGTAGCACCGGCGGTCAGCAGATTCCTCAGGGGCCAAGCGGAGGTGACGGGGCGTGTTGCGCAGTGCGCAGGGGCAGTCTTGCAGGTGTTCGGCAGCGTGAGGCAGGGAATGCTCGACCCTCAAGCCGGCTCGTCCGTATTGACGGATTGCTTCGGGTTGTGACACTTCTGTCGTGGCGAAAGGACACAAAGTGAGCGTTCGGCGATTCCGCGGGCACTACTTCGCAAACGGGGCGACATCGTGGCTGGTGGCGAAAACAGCACGCGCGGGCCACAGAAGGTCCTTGGGTCCGTGTGCGGTGCTTCTTGCGGTCGTTATGTCAGGCTGGTCGTTGAGTGGTTGCGCGCAGAGCGAATATGAACGGGCGTTGGCGTCGGCGCGAGCCGAACAGCTTGAGGCGAGCTTCGTCGGCCCGGAGTCGGTTCCTGACGAGCTTCGGGAGATGGAGTTCATCGAGGTCGACCAGGGTGCCGGAACTGAGCACTTAGGCGCAGCGCGGATGTTCCGGGAGGTCGGCCTGTTCGAGTTCCTCGACGGCTACCTCATCAATATCCCGCCAAGCGCGATGTTCTTATCCGACAAGGAACGCTATGCAGCGACACATGCAGCATCACGTGACCATGAGCGATCAGGCCGGACCGGCGAGGCATCGTCTGCTTCGGTGTTCGATTTCGAGCATCTCGTCCTCATCGGCGCCTACGGGGCCCAAGCCGGCCTGCGGCGAGACTTGGTGGAGCAGATCTCTGCGGAGGAGAGCGACGGGGCTGGCTCAGCCAGCGGGTCGGGGCTGTTGCACGAAGCGTTCTTCGAGGTATTGGAGGAGTGCGGTCGCGCGTCGCCATGGCCCGAGGTGCAGCTGTTCGTAATGGGTCAGGGATACGCGGGCGACTATCTGCCCCAGTTCGTCGAGAGTGATTTCGATATCTCCCTTTTCGAGTACCGGGAGCTGTTGCACGTATGCGGCCGATACGCGGCCACCTATCCCACGCTCGATCCTGAGACTCGCGATGAGCTGCTCGCACCGCAGCGGGCGCACTATGCACAGGTGATTCTGGACTTGCTGGACAACCAGTTGCCGCTCGTCGAGGTGCCTCCGGAATACCGGGCCGAGATCGACGACCTGCGTGCGAACGGCTGGTAGTTCGGGTGACTTCGTTGCGGTCGGCCGCGGCGTGACGCCGGGCGTTCTTCAGCGGCTCGAGTG
>JAJEIW010000073.1 GCA_022828045.1 Acidimicrobiia bacterium
GACGACGACTCGGGGGCGGGCTTCGACAGCCGCATCGTGCGCAGGTACCTCCAGCCGGGGCTGTACACGATCGAGGCCACCACCTACAGCGCACGAGACGCAGGCGCCTACCGGCTCACCGTCGCCGCCGACTACAGCACCCAGATCATCGGCCGGGCCGCGGACGCCGAGCTGCGCGCGCGGAATGGCAGCACCGTGACGCGCAGTTGGACCTACAAGCCGACCGGCGCTCGGCTGTCGGTCATCTTGCCCACCCCCGCAGAAGGGATCGACGCGCGCGTGACCGCCGACGACGGCAACGCCACACTCACCGCCACGCCCTCCAAAGTCGGCAGCTACGACGTGTGGGTCGCCCACTCCAACGGCGGCACCGCCCGGAGCCTGCACACCCGCATCACCTCCTACTGCCCCGATGGCCAGATCGAACTACCAAGCGACTGCGCCACACCACTCATCGCTCTGGACGAGCGTGGCAATCTGATGGTTGTGCCGCCGGTATCCGTTGATCCGCCGGTGCTGCCTCCGCCTGAGTTCTTCCATACCAACAGCTGTTTCGGAGATGAATTGCCCGATGAGTCGACGCTGTATACGTGCAGGCGGCTCCGCGAATCGAGGGAGTACATTGCCAAGTCGGATCCACAGATCGCGACCACCTTCGGACGCCAGACCGTCGACAGCGTCAACTATGGCGCGACGCTGCTGCTGCGTTCAGGTGATGCGCTTGAAGGCTGTCAGTCGATCACGGCCGAACACTGGCAGTGCGACTACCGCGCTGACGAGATTTGGTCGCTGCATGCCGTGGACGCGACATTTGCAAACTACATCTGGCCTACGTTCGAACAGGGCGTGCTGAGCCCGGCCGGGAACTCGCTTTCGTGTGTGGTGGCTATCGCGCAGACTGTGCAGAGCCGCGGCGCGGACGCCCAAGCCTGGGCGTCGGTCGCCGAGTCGTGTGGCTCAGTCTTGATACCCGGGTCGGGGCAATAGGGGCAGGGGTGAAGAGGTGAGCAATTGTCGAATGGTGTCGACGGTCGGTCGGCGGCCAGAGTTGATGCTCCGACGAGCAGATCCGGGTCCTATGTGTCGACGTGTGGGGCACCACTGGCTGGCGTTCGTGCTGATCGTGGCGGGCGTCTTGTTGTCGGGCGGATGTAGCGGCGAGTCGCTGAGTGAGGAGCTGGTTGAGGCACAGCAGCGGTTGCGCACAGTGGCTTCAGGCAGTGCTGCGGGGCAAGAGCTGGGAGTGATTGACGATGCGGTGGATCCCCGGGAGTTGAGTCACTTCGAACTGCTCAACGGCCGCAACACACTGCGTCTCGGTGGGTCACGGCTGGCACGGGCGGTCGGCGTGCTCGAGTTCCTTGAGAACTACATCATCAACGTTCCACCGACCGCGGAGTTCATCTCGCTCCATGAGGTGGGCACGAGCCGGGTTGCCACTAACTTTCTCTATGCCGATTCGGGCACAGAAGGAGATCAGCGGCGCGCCTTCGAGCGTCGGGTGCTCGGCGATGCCGGCGGCGCATTGCTCAACGGGCTGCCGGCGAGCAGCGATCCTCAATTGCTGCATGACGCGTTCTTCGAAGCGTTTGAGGAGTGCGGGCAGCAGTCGCCGTGGCCTGGCGCGCAATTGTTCGAGACTACCTACGGCCGCACCCATGACTACTGGCCTGACCATGTCGAGCGGGACTTCGGGTTGTCCTATTGGGAGTACAAGGAACTCATTCACGAGTGCGCCCGCTACGCGGCGAACTATCCGACACTGGACGCTGCAGTGCGTGATGAACTGCTGGCACCGCAGCGTGCACATTTCGCCCAAGAAGTGCTCGATGGGATCGACAACGGGCTGCCTACCGTCGAAGTGCCCCCCGAATATCAGGACGAGGTCGACGATCTGCGGGCGAACGGCTGGTAGCTGGACTTGAGGGCGTGTGCGTTCAACCGGCGCGAAGTGGCGCCGGTGTCAGCACTCGACGGGCTCCACGCGCAGGATCTCGTCGTCGGCGAGCCGGCTCGTGGGACTCGGACTGCGAGTCGTCCCAGAAGCACACCTCTCGGGTGCCGACGGCCGCGACAGCCGCATCAGCGGCCTGGACCCGGTGACCGAGACGCCGGTGGCGGGCGACGACTCGGTCGCTGTCGCTGATCGGATTACGGTCACTCCGGTCGAGGCGACCTGCTCTGCGGAGCCTGCGGGGGCGACGGTCACATCAGCGACGTCGCCGTCGGGAACGGTGCTGGCGGGCACGGCGGTGCGGGTGAGGGTGAGGTGCACCCACGGCGGCACCACAGCGACCGCCACGGCGCTGTTTACCGCGAACGCCGCGCCCGAGGGGGCGAGTGCGACGACCCGCTGGGCACGCTGGGCAGCACGGATGCGCCGCGTGCGGGCATGCTGTGGACCTGTCGTTACCTTCGGCCGTCCAGAGAGTACATCAGCAAGACGAGCGATGCGATTAAGGCCACATCCGAGATGATTGAGGGGTACGGCAGGCGATTGGTGCTTGAGTCGGAGGAGCTACTTGAGGGTTGCCAGTCGATCACTGACGAGGTCTGGCAGTGCGATTACCGAGGGAGCTTGCTCTGGACGCGCCTCTACTATGACGGTGACGAGAGCGATTACCTCTGGGATGCCTTCATCAGGGGCGTACTAGACCCGGGGCGATGCGCGACCTTCTTGACTCTCACATGGGGAACTCGTCTTGCGAACCCTCAACTTGGTGCCGGTGCGATTGCTACCTGTGGCAGCTTGTTCACTTGGGAAGATTAGAAGCGAAGTGAAACCAACAAGACTGCCCGTCTCGGATTGCGAGGCTAAATCGAATCCTGCATGCAAAAGGAATACCAGCTGCCGGCTCCGACTTGTCCGTAGGCCTCTGGCGACGAGATTCGCATCTCTTGTCGTGATGACGGGCTTGCTGGCCTCGTGTACTGGTGATTCTGGAGGGCCGCCGCTGCCAGAGTTGTCGATGGAGAGCCTTGCACCGCAAATTGTGATCAGTGATACCAACGGAGTGCCGAGAGACCCTCGAAATCTGACCTACCGAGAATTGATCGACGGCCCTGAAGTGCTGGAGCTTGACGCCGTCAAGCTGTTCAGGGATGTCGGAGTTATCGAGTACCTTGAGGACTACATCATCAATATTCCAACGTCTGCAGCGTTCGTCGCGGGGTATGAGACTTCAAGAGCGCTGGACTCGATCAAGTATCGTCATGTTGACGACGAGAATAACGCCGTCTCTGAATTCGAGCACCGCATGCTCGTTTGGGCATCCAATGTGCAGTTGTCGACTTGGATTGAACAAGGCCCCGAGGAGCTCCATGCAGCGTTCTTTGAGGTATTGGAGGATTGCGGTCGCGAGTCGCCATGGCCTGACGTGGAATTGTTCGCCATAGAAGGAGGCCGTGGAGGGGAAGTGCTTCCCGACAGTATCGAGTCAACTCCAGGGCTCAGCTACTTCGAGTTTCAGCAAGTCAAGCACCGTTGTGTTCGCTACGCGGCAACGTACCCGACGTTGGACCCGGCGGTGCGTGAAGAGTTGCTGGCACCCCAACGGCAGCATTTTGCTCGTGAGATGCTCGATCGGATTGACAACCAGTTGCCGCTCGTCGAGGTGCCTCCGGAATACCGGGCCGAGATCGACGACCTGCGTGCGAACGGCTGGTAGTTCGGGTGACTTCGTTGCGGTCGGCCGCGGCGTGACGCCGGGCGTTCTTCAGCGGCTCGAGTG
>JAJEIW010000133.1 GCA_022828045.1 Acidimicrobiia bacterium
GACTCGACCGGAGGCGCCACCACGGTTCCGGTGAGTCGGGCGACAGTGCCACCGGTACAGCACTCGATGGTCCTCGGCGAGGGCCAGAATTCCGGCCTGGAAGATGCCGTTCGGGTGCGAAGACCAGTGTCGCTCGAGCACGCCGGTGTCGCCGATGTAGAGATCGAACCGGTCATTCTCACGGCAGTCGTCGAGGATCTCGTGGTGCGGGTCGCCGACCGCTTGATATTCCAGTTCCCATGTGTCCTGCGCTTCGCTCGCAAGACTCTGGGGCTCACTGGTGACGGCGAAGATCTCGCCTCCAGCAGCCCGGATCTCCTCGACGACTCCCGATCTTCCAAAGCCACGCAACTCGTGGCGGCATGGAGGTCACCACAGCCCGCGGTAGAACACCAAGACGACAAACTTGTGCTTGTCGAGTTGGGCGTTGAGCCACCCGCTGCGTACTCCGATCGGCGGGTCGAGCAGCGGCGGGATCAGCGGATCGTCAACGTCGGCGGCCGACAGTCGAAAGCCCTCGGCTGATCGTTCGACCACAACCTGCTCACGGGCACAGACGTCGCCGTCGCACAGCACCAAGCCCAATTCGAAGGCCCCTGCTCGCGCTCGTGCCACGGTGTCTTCGGCGTCGATGACTCCGGTGATCTCGAAGTGAGACTCTCGCGTTGCGTTGATCCACTCGAGCGCGGCCTCCGCAGCAGCCTGAAGCTCAGTGGGGATTTCTTCGCTCACGTTCATGCGTCGCAGTGCCTCGGATTCCTTGAGTCGAATTGGCGTCAGGCCATGTCGCGTCGGGGACTCTAGGTGTGGTCGAAGCCAGCGTTGATGGCCGCTCGGACGTGGTCGTCGGCCACCCGAACCGCCGTCACACCGGCGATCGACTCCAGTTCGGCAACTGCGGACATGACGGCGTCTTCGAGAGTGTCAGCCTCGCGATCGAAATCGGCGAGCTGGACGCCGTCGGCCCAGCCGATCAGAGCGTCATCGCAGCCAGCCTCGAACACGCCATCTGAGACTTCGCCCGCTTGGAGATCGGGGCCGTCGACGATCAGAGAGAAGGTGTGCGTGGTAATGCCCAAGTGTCGCATTCTCCTTGCTGGGACGCATTGTGAGACTGGGGGACCTAGATCTCAAGGGGCCACGGGCATTCCGCTATTGCGTCACACCCCAATCGTATTGTGGGCCGCATGAGTAGTCGATCTGCCAATGCGCCGGCACTCCGCGAATCGGAGGTCTACTGCGGCGACGCATTCGACCTGATCGAGAAGCTCCCTGAGTCATCCGTGGACTTGATCGTGACGAGTCCGCCGTACTGGTGTCAGCGCGTGTACGAGGGGCAGGAGGATCACGATTGGGCGGTCCAGGATGCGTGGCGTCGTGAGGGCGAATCGCTTGATGCGACGCCTCCCTATGACTGGTACCGAGCCAACGGCGGCATGTTGGGGCTGGAACCGACCCCCGACTGGTACGTGGCTCACTTGGCCGAATGGTTCGATCGGGCGCGCCCCGTTCTGAAGCCCGATGGAAGCGTCTGGGTCAATATGGGCGACACCTACTTCGCGCGCTGGGCGAGCATCCGGCCTCAGGGACGGCAGGGTCTCGGCGACACGGGCCGGGTCAGACGGCGAACGCCCATGGGGGGCTACCGCCAAGAGAAGCAATTGCTGATGGTGCCGGCACGATTCGCGATCGCGATGCAGGGTCGTCGCTGGATTTTGCGGAACGATCTGATCTGGTCGAAACCGAATGTTCCGCCCCGCCCAGAGAAGGATCGTCTTCGGCTGGCTCATGAGCACCTGTTCCACTTCGTCCACCGGCCGACCGATGGCCGGGCCTCGTACTTTTACGACGTGGACGCAGCCGAGCCCGGTTGTCGGGATGTGGTGACGGTCAATGCTCGCTCGGGTGCGCACGGTCACACGGCGACGTTTCCGCCAGACCTCATTCGACCTCGCATCCTGTCGTCTTCGCCGGTAGGTGGCGTGGTCCTTGACCCGTTCTGTGGTACGGGACGTGCGCTCACGATCGCGGCTGAGAATGGGCGCACTGCGATTGGTTTTGAGATGGCTGAGTCGTTCGCAGAGGTTGCGGCACAGGATCTGGCGATCACCATCGGCACCGGACCCGATGCCGCGACGTAAACCGCGTCAGCCGAATCACTACGTCGGGGAGTGGTTCGGGCAACGCATCTACCCCGCAGTGCAACTCGGCAGCGCATCACTGGATGCGATGAGTACTCAACTGTGTCCGTTCCTGACTGAGGCGGTTGGCGAGACCCAAGAGTGCATCAAGGCGACGCCTTCGCAAGGCGTATGCACCATCACCAGCAAAGACGCGCAGCGGTACGGCGTGGACGATGGATCGATCGACTGGCTGGTCTGCCCGTATCGCACACTCGACCACGGCCTGCTCAACGAAGTTGCGCGTCACCTGTTCGATGTCGCCGCAGATGCGGATGCGCTGATCGTTGCAGCCGTAACGCTTGACGATGCGGCAACCCAGTCGCGCATTCGAGCTGCACTCGCTGCCGATGCGCCGGTGTTCGTCTACTTCCGCGCGCCTCGGCGGAGAAATCTCGCTGAGACCAACCGACCGGTCGCCAGAATTCTCGTTTGACATCACGATGGTCCAGCTGCTGCCAGGCGCAGGCGATCCCGAGATCGGTCGGTACGCCATCATTGAAGTGCAGACGATGGAGTTCCACGGGTCGTACGGGAAGGCAACGGATGCGCTTCGACACGCGCTCGACCTGCATGGATCGAACTTCGCCGATCAGATAGGCGAGAACCCCGAATGGGCCGGGCGGGAGATCCAAGGACCGAGCATCGCCGACACGTTCAAGCGAACCTTCTACCAGATGATCTTCAAGTTTCAGTTGGGCCTTCACACGAGTTGCGCAGGGACCGTGTTGGCGCTCCCGCGTGCGGTCTGGAACTCCTGGCAACCGCATCTCGGTCGGCCCGAGCTGCAGGACGATCCCGGTGATTCGACGCTTCGATCATTGCCGCGACCGGAAGGCGTAGGGCTAACCGAGGAAGCGCCAGCCTGGATTCTTGTCTTCGACACAGATCAAACTTCGGGCCTCTCACCCAACCCGTTAGTCATCGACATGGTGATCGAGACAGACACTCCCACCCTGCTGCACTATGCGTTCGACGTTGCGCCCGAAGCAGCCTTCGGAGGAGGGGCCACCGATCGGCTGTACGCGGACATATGCAACAAGATGGTCGGCATGTGGCCGGAGTTGACCGGCACCGCGGCAAGCGACGATGGTGCGCTGGCACCGAACGACTCGTAGAAGCGGCAATCGGCGACAGTACGCCGGGTCAACTCAGGGGAACTTCCGACTCGGATGCAGGGTTTCCGCTGGGCCTGGCACGCAGACGTCGCTAGAAGACGGGGAAGACGGTTCCCGTGGAGCGTTCTGTTCGGGTCAGGGCGTAGAGGACGCCCCAGTCGCCATGGCGGTCTCGAGCGATGTTGATGCATATGTCGATGATGATGGCTGCACCCTCTGGGTCGGTGGCTGGCCGGGGCTCGCCGATGCTGACGGCGAGGTCGTCGAAATGCAGGAGCACCTCGATCAGCCTGGTGCGGCAGAAGTCGTCGAGGGTGAGCAGCCGGCCTCCCAGCGCGGCGACGAGACGATCATCGGGTTCCTCGGCCAGTCGTGTTTCGAGGTCGGCGGCCAGTTGGCGGCACTTGGCCACGGTGGCTTCGTGGCCGATGGCCGATTCGGTGGCGGAGACGTCTTTGATCTGGTCGTGAATGGGGGAGTTGACCGCGGCGTGGAAGTAGGTGACCGCGGTGAGCAGGTCGCCATCGGGGCGCCGGTCGGGCGGGGTGCGGTCGAGGTAGGCGATCGTGGCGCCGGCGGCGCGTACGAGGTGGGCCGAGAGTGCTCCGACCGTCATGCCGTCAAGAGCGGACGGCTGGTCCCACCGCTCGGCGGTGGCGGGGGTGGCAATGAGTTCGGCCGCTTGGCTGACGGCTTCGACCACGAGCGCCCGGACGCGGGCGGAGTCGCTCGACGGGTCAGTGACAGGCGTGCTCATGTCAGATCTCCTTCAGCAGGGTCGGGGGTAGGTGGGGTGCAGATGACGCTGGCCGGGGCCGAAGAAGTTCTCCCGGAACGTTGTGCCTTCGTAGCTGGTGCGGAACCGGCCCCGCCGCTGGAGCTCCGGCACGAGATAGTCGACGATCTGGGAGAAACCCCAGGGGACGGGTGCCGTCGTCACGTTGAACCCGTCGACTCCGGTGGTCTCCATGAACGCCTCCAACTGGTCGGCCACGGTGGTCGGCGAACCCACGAACCCCAGGCCGCCGGCGGTGTCCGACAGCCGCCGGGCGACATCACCGACGGTCCAGACCTTGTTCGGATCCTCCAGCTTCCAGCGCTCGACTTGAGTGCGGATTGCGTTCGCCTCGATGTCGTCGATCGGCGTGTCGGGCGGGTGACCGCCGAGGTCAATGCCCGTCCAGCCGCAGTACAGGGCCAGGTAGCCGTCGACCGAGAACAGCCGTGACCACTCGTCGCGCATGGCCCGGGCCTCGGCGTCGGTTTCGGCAACCACCACCCGCGCCACCTGCAATGCCTTGATGTGCTCGGGGTCGCGGCCGGCTGCTGCTGCCTGCTCGCGCAGCGACGTCACCACGGCGGCGCCCTTGTCGTTGCCCGGCACCGACATGAACACGACCTCGCCGGTGTTGGCCGCGAACTCGACGCCGCGTGCCGAGTTCCCCGCCTGGTACAGCACCGGAGTGCGCTGGGGCGAGGGCTCGACCATGTGCGGGCCTTCCACCGTGAACCATTCGCCGGCATGGTCGATCTCGTGCACCTTGGCTGGGTCGGTGAATGTGTCGGCCTCGGCATCGCGCACGATGGCCCCCTCGTCCCAGCTCTGCTCCCACAGCTTGAGGCAGACGTCCACGTACTCGTCGGCCCGGTCGTACCGGGTGTCATGGGGCAGGATCTGGCCGAGCCCTTGACGTTCGGCGTCGGACAGGTACGAGGTCACGATGTTCCAGCCGACACGGCCTCCCGTGAGGTGGTCGAGGGTCGAGAACAGCCGGGCCGTGTGGTACGGGGCGTGGTGGCTGGTGGAGAAAGTCACGGCGAAGCCGAGATGCTCGGTACACGCCGCCAGCGCCGGGATCAGCAGCGTGGGGTCGATGCCGGGGATCTGGACCGCGCCGCGCAACGCAGCCTCTCGGCTCGCTCCGTACACGTCGTAGGTGCCCAGCACATCGGCGAAGAAGATCCCGTCGAGGCAGCCCCGCTCCAGCGTGCGCACGAGGTCCTGCCACCAGCTCAGCGTCCGGTACCCCCACGACGTCTCGTCGGCAGGGTGCTTCCACATCCCCTTGATCTGATGATTCGGGGACGCCTGGATGAAAGCGCTCAGATGCATAGCGCCACGCTCCATCGGCCGAGGTGATCCCATGCCGGGCGTTCTTGGCGCCGTCGGATAGTCAGCAAGTTGCACCTCACGCGGACACTAACTAGCCGCCCACGGCAGCGTCGCTGATTGCGTCTCACCGTAGAGGCCCATACCGCCGATCCCATCTGCGTGTCCGCGGCTGTTTAGGCGGCCGCGACGGCTGGGCGTGTGCTCAGCAGGTCCTGATAGAGCAGACCGGCTGCGCGGTGGGACTGGCAGCAGGTGCTCGATCTCGGGTGCCGCGAGTGGCTGGCGGTACACGGGAACGTCAGTGAAGATGTGTGCGGGAGCGGGTCGGCGGTGTCTGACTTGCCATCAAACAGTGACACTCGGGCGCTTCCTTGTCATGGGGCGGTGCCGTGTGCGGCGAGGCGTGTGAGGGCGATGAGCGCTGTGCCTGCCCAGCAGGCTGTTCTGGATATGCGGCGTTCGCGCAGATCGGTGACGGCTGCGTGCGCGGCCAGCAGCACCCAAGTGCCCACGGCTGCCCATACCGATGCCGTCCCCAGCCAGCGCGCCGCCGTCACCCGGCCATCATGACCGGTCTGTCGCAACTGCCAGCGGAGTCTTGGGCTTCCCCCGAATTGAGCCCTTTGCGTTGGGCCTGTCAAGTCTGACAGGCCTGCTGGAGGGAGTGTCCGACGGTCCCGCTGCTGGACGGGCCTTGGCCCGCGGAGTCGCGTGCAGCACATCCATCGCGTGCAGCACCCGGGAGCCAGTTTCAGCGGCGGCGCTGGCAAGCTCGCTCAGATCGCGTCTCAAGTCATCGCCGTATCTCGTCTGTCTCAGCTCGGGCGGCGTCTTCGGTCTCGTTCGGAGGCGTGAACTGCGAACTGCGGATCGGCACCGGCGCCTGTGGGATTCAGGCCTACGGGACGATCTTGGAGATCGGCATCTCGACGATGTCGGTTGCGCCGCGTTCGATCAGCTCGGGGATGAGCACGTTGATCGTCTGTTTTGGGGCCACTGTCTCGACGGCGTAGGCCTTGCCGCCCCACAGCTCGTTCACGGTGGGAGCCTTCATCGAGGGCAGCACATCGACCACGGCGTCGAGGTGCTCACGGCCGACGTTCAGCTTCACGAGCACCTTGCCCCGCGCGTCCAGCACACCGTCGAGCAGCGTCTTGATCTGCGTCATGGCCCGGCGCTTGTCGGGGTCGTCGTAGGCCGCGCGGTTGGTGAAGATCTCGGTGTAGCTCGTGAGGATCTCGTCGATGATCCGCAGGCCTGCCGCGTGCAGTGCCCGCCCCGTCTCGGTGCCATCCACGACGGCGTCGACGATGTCCGGTGTCTTGGCCTCGGTCGCCCCGTAGCTCAGGCGGATGTCCGCGCTCACTCCGTGCTCGGCAAAGTACCGCTTGGTGAGCTCTGGCAGCTCGCTCGAGACGCGGACACCGTCGGGCAGATCCCCAAGCGACTGGTAGTCGCTGTCCTCGGGCACCGCCAGAACAATCCTCACGGGCCGCGAGGTGGCCTTGGAGTAGCGCAGCTCTCCCAGCGAGACGACGTCGCTGCTGGTCTCCTCGATCCAATCCCGGCCGGCGACGCCAAGGTCGAACAGGCCATCGGCGACATAGGACGGGATCTCCTGGGGACGCAGGATGCGCACCTCGTCGATGCGCGGATCGTCGATCGACGCGCGGTAGTCCACGGCCGAACTCCGGCGTACAGGCAGGTCAGCATCTTCAAACAGCTGCAGGGTCGCTGCCTCCAGCGAGCCCTTGGGGAGCACGAGCTTGAGCACGGGCGGTAACGGTACCCGCGGCTTCCCGTGGCGACGTGGTGGTTTTCTCGTCGGCAGCTCGGACTGCCCGGGACAGCTCGGGCGCGGCGTCTATTCGGCTGCTGTCTGGCGCTTGTGGATCTCGACGTAGGCGAGGCGAATCTGCTGCAGCGCACCTTGCAGCGTGTCGCCGGCTGGCAGCTGGTCGGCGAGGTTGTCCACCAGGAGACCCAGCGCGTCGATCGGGAGCCGAGCCTCGGCAAGATCGGGAGGGTCACGCCGCAGGTGCAGGGCCGCTAGTTCGAACAGCCCCATCATGTGGTTCTGCACGATCTCGGCCGCAGGCACCGAGACGAGCTGTTCCTGGGCCTCGCGCAGTTGCTCCTGCATTGCGGCCAGCTCTTCAGGATCGAACGGCTCGCCAGTGCGCGGATCGATCGGGAGCCCGGTCTCGGGGTCGATGTCGAGTTCGCCGGCGAAGGCTCCGCCCTCTCCTTCGTCGTCGGCCGGGGAAGTGGGCGCGCTCATTGGCTCCTCGGCGCTCTCGCGAGGTACCCGGTGCTCACCCTCGGGTGTCCACAACGTGCTCATCGGCAAACTTCCCCGCTCGTGCGGCTGTGCTGGCTTTCCCCAGCGCTGTTACCCTACGGCCCCTACAACAGGAACAAGCGGGGTCTGACCCCCACCGGACCGCCCCAGGGCGCGTTCTGGTACCGGGCTCGCACAGGATGCCGCGTGGACGAGGAGCGTCCTTTGGACAAGCGAGTACGGCCATAGCACGCGCAAGTGACGGTGACGCCCGGATCAACGAGGACATCAGGGTCCGCGAGGTCCGCTT
>JAJEIW010000301.1 GCA_022828045.1 Acidimicrobiia bacterium
GTCGGCGACGACCCGGCATCGCACAGCTACGTGGGAGCGAAGATCCGCGACTGCGGCGAGGTGGGCATCGCGTCGATTCACGAAGAGCTGCCCGCCGACATCAGCCAAGCTGACTTGGACGTGGTGATCGAGCGCTTCAACGACGACCCGGCCGTGCACGCCTACATCGTCCAACTGCCGCTGCCCCGCCAGCTCGACGAGGAAGCGGCCCTGCTGGCCATCGATCCCGACAAGGACGCAGACGGCCTGCACCCGGTGAACTTGGGCAGGCTCGTGATGGGGGTGGACGGACCGCTGCCGTGCACACCGCGGGGCATCCAAGTGATGCTCGAGCGCTACGGGGTGCCGGTGGAGGGGCGCCACGTGGTGGTGGTGGGTCGTGGCCTCACGATCGGCCGCCCCATGGCGCTGCTGATGGCGCTGAAGCGGCCGGTGGCGAATGCGGCGGTGACCGTCGTGCACACCGGCGTGGCGGATCTGGGCGCCTATACCCGCGAGGCCGACATCGTCATCGCCGCGGCCGGCGTGCCCGGCCTCATCACGCCCGACATGGTGAAGCCCGGTGCTGCAGTGGTCGGCGGCGGCATCACCCGTGAGGGTCGCAAGATCCTGTCCGACGTGGACGAGTCAGTCGGCGAGGTGGCCGGCTGGGTGACCCCCCGCCTCGGCGGCGTCGGCCCCATGACCCGGGCCATGCTGCTCGCCAACACCGTCGACGCCGCTGCTGCAGCCGGCTAGATCAGTTCGGCGAGGCGCTCGTCATCCGTCGGGATAGAGCAGCCACAGCAACGACAGCGCCACCCAGGAAGCGACGATCAGCCAATAGGTGACCGGGTCGCCTCGCCGGGTGACGCGCTGTATGAAGCTGCTCTCGCCCGTGATGATGTCGTAGCCGGCCCAGCCCAGGAACAGCGCCGACCACATCCAGTACTGCCCGGAGAACGTCAGGACCCACAGGGCGGCCAGCCCGGCCCACGTCATCCAAGGACGTCGGAGGCGGGTCAGCGGTGGATCGTCCCAGCTCTGGATCATCGGTTCTCTCCTGTGTCGGGGGCCGTGTGCACGGCCGGTGGCTCGACGCCGTTGAGGCGCCAATTGAGGTAGTGCCCGAAGTCGGCGACGACCCGTTCGATGGGAACGAGCGGGCCGGGAGCGAAGTCGCCGATGGCGCCGCGCTGTCCTCGCTCGCAAATCGCCTTGTCCTCGGGCAGGAAGTCGGGCATTCCGTATGCGGCGCCGCCCGCCCAGCGGTTGAACCAGTTTGCGATCCGGCTGCGCCAGTGGGTGCTCGATGCAGAGCCCCAGGCAGCGCCGGTTCTCACGGCGCACCGTTCGGCATCGATGGGGTGGACGGCCTGCCACAGAAAAGCGGCCGAGTTGAACACGCCGACAAACCCGGGCGGGAGGCTGATCAGCAGGTAGTCGTGGCCGGAGGAGGTCGCGCCGCCCGTGGCAGTCGCCCGAGCCGAACCGGTGATGTAGTAGGCCCCTTTGGTGGGCGAGAACGGCTCGAGCGTCTCGGGATGCACTCGGAACAGGTGGTAGCTCTCCATCGCATTGAGGATTGCGAGCTTCCAGTTGCAGGCCCATTCCTGCGTCTCCTGCTGGTCTGACCGGTGTGCCGCGGCATCGAGGCCGTACGCGGCGACGTGCGGCTCCACCGCAGCGAAGCGCTCGGCGAGCGGCTCAGCCTCGGGGTTCAGGCTGACGAAGACCAGGCCATGCCACGACTCCACCCGGTAGGTCGGCAGGCAGTGCGCCGGCTTGTCAACGGCATCTCGTGGCGCGTGCGGCACCGACAGCAACCGCCCGCCGTCGTCGTAGGTCCATGCGTGGTACGGACACTGGATCCGCTTGGTGTTGGCCGGCCGGTCGACCAGCAGCGTGCCTCGATGGGCGCACAGGTTCGACAGCGCAGCGAGTTCGCCGTTCTGCTGGCGGAGGAGCAGCACCGGCTGCCTGCCGACGATCACCGGCAGTTGGTCGCCGGGATTGGGCGCGGCATCGGCGGTGGTGACGAACACCCAGTCGCCGTGCCAGATCGCATCCAGCTCCGCGGCAAAGATCGCCGGGTCTCGAAAGGCCACATGGGGCAGTGCCGAATCGGGGTCGAACACCATCTGTCCGAGGCTCATGCGAGCAGCATAGGCCAAATGCCGCAAAATAGCAACGGCCGTTGATATTCTACGGCATCAGAGCGAGGAGTCAACATTGAGCGATCACCCAGCGGAGCCGCACATCTCGCTCCCGACCCGCGCGCTGGTGCTGTTGACTGTCGGTACCGACGGCGCGCTGCACGCCGAGCCGATCTTCGCCATGTCGGCCTTACTCGGCCACAGCGACAAGGCCGTGCGCGACTGCCTGGCCCGGCTTGCCAACGAGGGGCTCCTGGTTCGCGATGCGGGACGGGGCCGCGGCGCCAGCTTCCGAGTGACCGCTGCGGGCCGTGCGGCCATCGAGAGCGACATCGGCTGGGCCGCCTACGCGCATCGTGTCGATGCAGGTCTCGAACCGTGGGACCGATGGTGGCATCTCACGGCCTTCGAAGTGCCCGAACGGCGTCGAGCTGCACGCGATGCACTGCGTCGCTTGCTCATCGAGCTCGGTGCTGCGCCGATCCAGTCGGGGCTGTACGTGCACCCGCACGACCTCTTCGATCTGGTGTCCCAGCTCGCCGAGCATCTCGAAGTGCCTGATGCGGTGCGCAGCTTCGTCACGCCGTCGATACGCACGGGCCCCGTCGCGGCCCAGGGCGGCGAGCCCACAGACGACGATCCGGCGGAGTTCGCGAGACGTATCTGGCCCCTCGACGAGCTCGCCGATCGCTACGGCGTTCTCGAGCGCAAGCTCGCCTCGATCGAAGCGGATGCCGACCGCCTCGGCGGCGGACAGCTCGCCGCTGCCATGTTTGCCGCCGCCGCGGAAACGGAGGCAATCCATCGCGACGACCCGCTGCTGCCCGCCCAAGCACTGCCAGGCGACTGGGCGGGAAGCCGGGCGCGCCGGGTGTTCATGGCTGCCCACGCCGCGGTGAGCGCCCGCAGCGAGCTCTACCGCAACTCGCACTCGATGTCGTCATTCGTCGCCGAGATCGTCCGGTCGCTCGATGAGACCTCCGAGCAGTTCTGGCAGCGCTGGTGGCCCAGATTCCTCGATGCCTACCGGGCCAAGCTTCCCCCGGCCGCTACCGGCGAGACGCAGCGAAACTGACAGCCTCATGGCGGGGTGCAGAGGGGCAGATGCTGCGCTAGAAACGCACGCGGCCGGGGCGGGTGCCCGGCGCGTCGAACCAGGAGACCGCAGTGAACGATCCAGTACGAGTAGCTGTGACCGGTGCAGCGGGCCAGATCGGCTACAGCCTGCTGTTCCGGATCGCCTCGGGGGCCATGCTCGGCCCCGACCAGCCCGTCGAGCTGCGGATGCTGGAGATCCCTCCGGCGATGGGCGCGCTCGACGGCGTGATGATGGAACTCGACGACTGCGCCTTCCCGCTGCTGGCGTCCCGCACCGGCACGTCCGACCCCAACGAGGCCTTCGAGGGTGCCGACTACGCGTTGCTGGTGGGCTCGATGCCCCGCAAGGCCGGCATGGAGCGCAGCGATCTGCTCGAGGCCAACGGCGGCATCTTCACTGTGCAGGGCAAGGCGCTGAGCGATTCGGCCAACCCGTCGGTGCGGGTGCTGGTGGTGGGCAACCCGGCCAACACCAACTGCCTG
>JAJEIW010000161.1 GCA_022828045.1 Acidimicrobiia bacterium
ACCCCACCGAGCCCAGCAGCCCCATCCCAAAAAACGCGAAGGCTCACCAATTCAGCGGTGACGGGTAGCCCTCCAACGGGGTATCGACGACCGCGATTCGGCGCAGCTGGCTGGCTCTCGTGTCCAGCACATACAGCTCGCTGGCGTCCGCACCCCAAAATGCCAACTGGTGGCCGTCAGGGGACCAAGAAATCCTCGGCTTATGGCTGACATCTAACCACGAGCTCTGCTACCAGTTGGGACGAATCCCCCGCTCCCTTGGAATTGTGACTTCGGTTTCTGGGTAGCTCCGAAGCGCGCCGCTCTCGTCGATCACCCGCAAAATCCCGACGAGCGCGCTCGCGTCCGCGTTCGGGCGGTAGTTGAATGTGGCGAATCTCACCGGTGGCGTCTGGACGTCAAGCGTGCGATCGGCGATGTGGCGCGGGCTGCCGAACACCGCCACAGCGGCTCCCGGTGACGCATTCCGGCCCAGGTAGAGGGTGTTGCGGACGTCTGCCGGAAGGTGGTCGGGCTCGGTATAGCGCAGCGGTGTGCAGAGAGCGTCAAGCAGGGGGCCTGCGGTGAGGGCCTGTTCGGGTTGTCGGGCGGCTGCCATGCCGATGCGGGTCAGCCCGTCAGCGCATGCCGGGTCACCGTCGGCGTGCTGTTCGAACAGTTCTGCAGCGAGTCGTGCGGTATCGGCCCGGTCACGACCTGCGAGGCGGGTGACAGCGACGTTGGCGGTCTCGATTGCTTGTTGCACGGCCGGTGCGATGGCCACCGTGCCGCCGACCAGCACCACATGGCCGACCTCGTGCTTGGTGAGGTACTCAACGATGCGCGGGTCGAGCGCGTCGGGCGCGGTGAGCAAGAGCGGGTACGGACCCGCGGCGGCCAATGGCCCCAGCGCCACGGCGTCAGCAACGCTTTCGTCGCTGGCGATGATCACCGTGCGACCCAGTTCGCCGAGCATGGCGGGGGTGCCGATCCGCTCGGCGATCGCGATCGAGGTCCCGATCGGGTCGGTGCCGTGGACCCGCTCGATGTTGCGAGGCAGCATCCCCAGCCCGAACAGCGCCGACGGCTCATGATTCGGCAGCACCTCGGGGCTGCCCACGATCACCACTCGGCGCACTTCAGCCGACTCCAAGAACGCGATCAGGTCAGGCCGCGCCGCGGGAGTCTGCAACCCGCCCGGCGGCACCAAGACCACCGGGGCGTCAAGCGACGCAGCAAGCGGCCCCGCTGCTGCGGCTTCGGCCCAGCTCTCGCCGGTCGCGAGCACTACCCACTCTGAAGTGCCACCTGCAGACGCCACCAACGCGCTGGCCAGCTCGATCGACAGCGCGTAGGGATCCGAGCCGTCGTAGCGCACAACCTGCACGCCTGGCGCGGCCTCGTCCGGGTCTGCCTCAGCGGGCTCCGGCTCGGGCACCTCAGAATCCTCATCCTCGGACGTTGTGGCCTGAGGGTTGACGCCCTCACTGAGCGATTGGGCACCAGCCGGAACACCCAGCATCAATGTCGCCAAGAGCACGGCCATCCACAGCGCCAGCCGGCTCCCTCTCGTCATGAAGGCAGCGCGGCACGTCATCGGCCCGGCAGCGCGACATTCTCGAAGTCGAGCGGCGGCGCGCAGGAGACATAGGTGCCGAGCGCTTCGGGGCCGGGCAGGACGAGGTGGCCGTGCGACGCCGGCGTCGCGGAGACGAAACGCACTGCATGGGTGCTGGCACCGCAGCCGAGCAGTTCGCCGGTACGCGCGTCGCTGAGCCATGTCACACCTGACAAGCACGGCAGGTGCGCTGGGTGGACAGTGACGATCAGCACGTCACCGTCGTGGCGGGCTTGGGCGATCCACCACTCTCCGTCGGTTCGGGCGGGCTGTTGCAGAGCGTAGGTCTGTGATTGTTCGCCGGCCGCAAGGTGAAGGAGGTCGCCTTCGGTGCGGACCTCGATGTTGGAGGGCCGCGCCGCGACTTCGGCCGTGAAACGCTCGGTTGGCTGTGCTGTGGTTCGTGCCCCGCCATCCCACGGGACCCGGTACGTGATCGGGCTGGTGCCGCCGGCGACGCCGATCTCGATGCCGTCTGAACCGTGTAGCACGGCCGCTGCCTGGCCGAGGCAGTCCGTGTCGAAGCCGGTCAGCCATACCGCAGAGTCGACGGTGCCAGTCGTCGGCCAGTGCCAGTAGCGGAGGGACCAGTGCGATTCGCCGGCGTACCAGAGCTGGATCAGCCCCGAGAACGGCCATTCGGGTGCGCGGTGCGTGCCAAAGCGCGGTTCACGCGGGTACCGAGGGATGTCTCGTTCCTTGGGTGCGTCTGAGCCGCCGGAGCTGCCGTCTGCGGCGTCATCCGAAGCGTTCAGAGATGTTGTTGTGGCGGGAGCCGTTTCCGTGGTCTCGGACTCGCCCGCCTCGTCGTCGCTCGGAACTGGAGCAGAAATCGTCGTCGGCAGCTGCGTCGTCGTGGTCGGCAACGACGCTGGCACTTCGGTTCCGGTCGCGATCGGCGCTTGAGAGCTGCCGCTTCGGGTGGTCACAGGTGATGACGAGGAGGGTTCGGCTCCCGTGCAGCCGCTGAGCATCGCCAGCGCAAGCAGCACCGGGGCAGCGTGCGCCCATGCACTGGGCATCAATCAGCTGCTCCGTCGGGTGCCGTGCCCGGCGTCAGCGTGTCCGAGCCGAAGCCGTCGCACACTGCGCTGGAGGAGCGCTGGGGAAGTTCGAGAGTTTGAAGCCAAGACTTCCCGACAAAGATCGGCGCGGGGCCGCCCCATGAGTGGAAGCACCAAACCAGTTCACCCGTGCGTCCGTCGATGATGTATGCGCTCTCGGTCTGACAGGCCGGTTCCGAATGTCGCTCATTGAAGCCGTAGTGGAGGCCGGCAGAACCGAGTTCCCAGCTGATGGACCCCCAGAAGCGCTCATCCTCGTCCTCCTCGGCCTCGAAAGCCTGCGCGCCCCGCTGTGAGTCGATGCGCTCAAGCCGTGTTTCTTCGGGCGGGAGCTCTCGAATGGTCCGGTAGTAGCCAACTTCCTCCGAGTTCTTCACCCTGAGGACGCCGTTTTGCATGCCTATATCGAGTTGACCGTCATCATCTTCGATCGCTGACCCGTCGTCGACGCGCGTATAGAAGTCGACGAATCTCTCTGAGTGGAGCACCGGATATGCGCGATCGCCCCACGGGATGACGAACTCCAGGACGGTGTCATTGGAGTGAAGCGAATAGTGGACTCTGTGCCGATTCGCAGATAACTGGGAAGGGCAGTATGTGAACCATAATCGCTGATCGAGACTCACTTCACTCAGGGCCCCTGTTTCAGAATCCCAATACAGGAAGATGGTGCCTTCATCAGAATTCATGTCGCTCTGCACGGCAACGATGCCGACAAAAGGCCACGACGGTGCCGTCCCTGTACCCGTGTTCGTCTGCTGTCCATCAACATCCTCTGCAGTAGCGCCAGCGCCCGCAGGGGTGCCCGCCGTCAGTACGGCCAGCACCAGTGCAGCGAGCAGCGCGTAGCTGCCACGAGTAGGCGGGGAGAACGTGCGAGCCATCGGACCCCGGCGCTCAGACATCTTGCCGGTATTCGCAGCCGCCTCGGATGCCCGATGCGGTCCACATGCCCCAGCATGAGCCGCTGGGGTCCAGGGAGACGCTGTCGGGGAAGTCGATGACGCTTCGGCCCTGTTGATGCGCAGTGCTGTAGACGACGAGTCGGTCGTCGTCGATTATCACGGCCAGTTGTCGCTCGTCGCCCGACAGTCCGAGTACTTCGGGCCACGGTGGCGAATGGCCGTCGATGCGGGCATTCAAGAGCTGCTCGATTTCGCCTGAGTCGAGGTCGACTCGTAGGAGCCGCTCATAGGACGTCGACGTCTCGCCGACGCGGTAGAGCACATTGCCTGACACCCGGGACCAGCCGCGCAAGCTGCCCTGCCCGAGGTGGTCCAGATCGAGCAATGCAACCGTGCCCGTGACGGCATCCCAGATGCGCCTCTCGGACTCCCCCCGATTCGACGGGTCATAGCTGGTGTAGAGAAGCCTGCGGCCACTGTCATCCCAACCCAGAATCCAGCCCCATGCGCCTTCCTCGGTCAGCTGAGTGAGCCCCGATCCGTCGCGGTTCACAACGAAGACACGCTGGTCATACGGGTCATACGGTGTGTCTTCGTCGACCGTGCCGATGAACGCCAGACGCAGCCCGTCGGGTGCCCAAGCCACGTAGTCGCGTACCGGTACCTGTGCCCAGTCGTGCAGTTCGGTCATCGAACCAGTGTCGATGTCGACGATGGCGAGTGACGTGGTGTACCAATAGGCACTGAAGAGGCCTTCGTCGACCGACGCTTGGGTGAAGGCCAGCGAGGTCCCATCCGGGGACCATGCGACCACCTCGTCGCTCGTCGCGTTATGGGTCAGACGCTTCACAGACTGGTCGCGCATGTCGAAGACGAAGATCTCGGCCGTGTGAGTCGTAAACGGGTGGTAACCGCAGTCCATGTCCAGGCACGTCGAGTCGTCGTTGGTGAACGCAGAGATCGCGAGTCTCGTGTCGTCAGGTGACCACACTGGTCGGTGCCAGATGCTGAAGGTGACCTCGAGATCACCGAAGTCGGCCTCGTGCATCTCGTGGGTGACTGTGTCGGCGACGAACAGCCGCGTGCCGTCCACATGTGCCAGGTGCGACCGTCCGGCGACCACTCGAAGACCTCGCCACCGCTGGCCTGGAACTCGTCGGGGTCAACCTTCACGGCCGGACTCCCCGCCGAGTAGCGGCGCCACTCGCCCAGCTCGTCAGCGATGACGACCGCAGTTGGCTCTCCATGACGGGGATGACCCCGAGGCCAGCCACTGGCGAACGCAATCAATGCAGGCGGAGCCGTCACGTCGAGCGACTTCATCGGTATCTGTCGATCGCTGGCAAACACATGCACTTCGTATGGCGTGCCACCGCTGCGCGCTAGGTAGAGGGTGTTGCGCAGATCTGCGGGGACCTGGTCAGGCTCGGTGAAGCGCAGGGGAGCGCACTGTTCTGCGAGGAGGGGACTGGCGGTGAGTGCCCGTTCGGGATATCGGGCGGGAGCGAGGCCGACCCGGATCGGCCCGTCACTGCACTTCGGATCATCGGCGGTGTGGTCGTCGAACAGGTGCGCGGCGAGGCGTGCGGTGTCGCTGCGGTCCCGTCCAGCGAGGCGAGAAATCTTGATGCCGGTGGTCTCGAGCGCTTCCTGCACCGAGGGCGCAACCGCGGTGGTGCCGCCGACCAGCACCACATGGCCGATTTCATGCTCGGTGAGGTACTCAGCGATGCGCGGGTCGAGCGCGTCGGGCGCGGTGAGCAGCAGGGGGAACGGCCCCGCAGCTGCCAAGGGCCCGACCGCGACGGCGTCAGCAACGCTCTGGTCGCTGGCGATGATCACCGTGCGGCCGAGTTCTCCCAACTCCGCTACAGCTCCCATCCGCTCGGCGATCGCGAGGGCAGTACCCGCCGCATCTGCGCCGTGGACGCGCTCGATGTTGCGGGGCAGCATCCCCAGCCCATACAGCACCGACGGCTCATGATTCGGCAACACCTCTGAGCTGCCGACGATGACCACTCGGCGGGTCCCGGCCGATCGCAGAAACTCCACCAGATCGGGCCGCGCCGCAGGAGTTTGCAGGCCGCTGGGCGGCACCAGCAACACCGGCGCGCCAAGCGACACGGCCAGCGGCCCCGCTGCTGCGGCCTCGGCTCAACTCTCGTCGGACGCCAGCACCACCCACTCCGAAGAGCCACCTGCCGACGCCACCAACGCGCTGGCCAGCTCGATCGACATCGCGTAGGGATCCGATCCTTCGTACCGCATCACCTCCATAGCCGGCAAGGCGTCGTCCGGATCTGCCTCGGTGGGCTGCGGCCCAGGTGCTCCTGCATCCCTGGCCCGGACCGTCGCCGCTGGCTGGTTCACGCTCTGGAGCGCCGAGTGGGCCCCAGCCGGAACGCCAAGCAGCAATGTCGCCAAGAGCATGGCACTCCACGCCGTCAGCCGGCCCCCTCTCGGCATGAAGCGGAAGCTAGTTGACATGAGGAATTCCGCACCCGCGCGAGCGGCGGTGGAAGCCCGCTAGCGCACGACGTCGATGCAGCGCGCTTGTGCCGCTATGGCGAGCTGGTCATCAAGGGTCACAGCGAGCCGCGTGGGGCGATCCATTCGGTGGGCTGGTTTGTGGCCTGCGCAATTCGATCGAAGTCTGCGTCGTAGTGCAGGACGGTCAGGTCGTTGATCTCGGCGACAGCGGCGATGATCAGATCAAGCACCGGCAGGCGGTGCTGTCCCCTTTGGGCGAGCAGGCGCTGCACCTCCATCGATCTGGTGAGCACGGCTTCGTTGACCGGGTAGGACGGCATGGCGAGGCGTTCGCTGAGCACACCCTCGTAGTCGTCACGGGACCGTGCGCTGAAGAGCACTTCGAGATCGATGACAGGACACGTGGCGACGTAGCCGTCCGCGATGAGCGGACCCAGGCAGCGGCCGACTGCGGGGACATGGACCCGCGCCAGAGCGCTCTTGTCGGCCAGATACAGCGGCGTCAACGGCGAGCGCCGGCCATGACCTCGTCGTCCGCGAGGTCGATGCCGTCGAGATCGGTGAGTCGGCGAACGTGGCGCAGACGCAGCTCGCGGTCAACCGCCTGCTGCAGCGCCGCGTTCACCGTGTCCTTCATCGTGGCTGCGCCGATGACCCGGCGGGCTTCCTCGAGCAGCAAGTCGTCGATGTCGATGAGGCGCTTCGTCACACCCGGCAGTATATCCAATTCGTCGCCAGAAGATATACGCGACGCCGCTTCAGCAGTCGGCGGCGTCGCGGGCCGTGTCGGTGGACATGCGGGGCCTTCGCGAGACTGTTCTCGTAGCCGATGTTGCCTGGTCCCGCACGGGCGGGTCACGGCGGCGGCGTTAGGCTGAACACATGACCGACATCGCCGAGCCAACCGTCGGAATCGACCTCGGCAAGTACAAGCTGGGGTGGAGCGACGAGGAGGACTACGTCTTCAAGCCGCGCAAGGGCTTGGACGAAGAGATCATCCGCGAGATGTCGAGTCTCAAGAACGAGCCCCAGTGGATGCTCGACTTCCGCCTGCGGGCCTACAAGACCTTCCTGCGCAAGCCCATGCCCAACTGGGGCGGGGACATGTCGGAGATCTACTTCGACGACATCTACTACTACATCAAGCCCACCGAGGGCCAGGTCGACGCC
>JAJEIW010000005.1 GCA_022828045.1 Acidimicrobiia bacterium
ACAGGAACTCTAACCAGAATGAGAACGGTTCCTACGAGACTGAGCACGAAGGGCGTCGGTGTGCGGGAGTGCTAGAACCGCGCCCGTGCCGAAGTTCGCTGGGTCAGAGGGGTCGATTCACTACGAGCGATGGGCGCCCGACGGCCCGGCCCGCCGCATAGTGGTGGTAGTGCACGGCTACGCCGAGTACGCGGCCCGGTATGGCCACCTGGCCGAGCGGCTGATGGCCGACGGCGCAGTGATCTACGGCGAGGATCACATGGGGCACGGTCGCAGCGACGGCGAGCGGGCGCTCATCACCGACTTCGAACACGTGGTCGACGACCTCCGGACGCTCGTCGACATCGCGCAGGCCGAGCATCCGGAGCTGCCGATGGTGATGATCGGGCACTCGATGGGCGGGCTGCTCGCTTCAAGATTCGCCCAGGAATACCCCGACGATGTCGCCGGCATCGTCCTGCTTGGCGCAGTCATCGGCGACTGGAACTGGGCCCGGGAGGTTTTGGCGCAGCCGGAGCTGCCTCCCGCCACGACCGACTTCTCGGGCATGTCCCGTGACACGGCCGCTGTCGAGGCCTACGCCACCGATCCGCTCATCTACCGGGGCAAGTACAAGCGGCCCTTGCTTGAAGCCGAGGTCATCGCCCTGGACCGATTCCAGGCCCAGGTCAGCACCCTCACCATGGGGGTGCTGTTCTGCCACGGCACTGATGATCCCTTCGTCGACTACCGCACCTCGCTCGAGGCGGTGCAGGCGATGCCCAGCAACGACAAGACCATCCGCCTCTACGAGGGCGCCCGCCACGAACTGGTGAATGAGACGAACCGAGACGAGGTAATCGATGAAATCGCCGCATTCGTCGCCCGAGTCACTGCATAGAGACGGCGTAGTGCCTTCAAGCCGGCGCAACCGGTCTCGGTAGAATGTGCTGATGGGCGAGCGACTCGCCGAGACTCACGAATTGGTGTCGGCCCGCCTGAATGACGCCGGGCAGCTCTACACCAAGGGTCGGCGAGAACTCGTGGAGCTTCTCGTTCGCGCCGCTCGACCGGCGACCATCCCCGAGATGCTCGAGCTCCGGCCTCGCCTCACCCAGAGCTCGCTGTACCGCAATATGGCCGATCTCGAAAGCGTGGGCATCGTCCGGCGTGTCGTCGGGATCGATGACCCCACTCGCTACGAGTTCTCCGAGGACATCATCGGCCGCCACCACCACACGATCTGCACCGTGTGCGGCACGGTGGACGACTTCTTCATGCCCGCCGCGGACGAACGCAGCCTCCAGACATCACTCGACCAAGCGCTGGACACCAGCGGGTTCCAGCCGAACACTCACCGGCTCGACGTCTTCGGCATCTGCCCCGACTGCACTTGACGTTCGAATGAAGACCTTCGACTGAAGGACCGGAGGCGGCGGCTGCGCGGCGCCGTCGACAAGCCATTCGCACACCGCATCAGTGAGTGCTGCGTCGTTGATGCCGCCGAGCCACACCGATGTGCCGTCGCCGCGGCGGACGATCACGACATTGGAGTACGCGCACTCGTCCACGCAGTCCACCACGCGAGTTCGAGCGACGGCCGCGATTGCGGCGAGCTGCCCGTCGTGATCGGTCTCGGGGTGCTTTCGCTCGGTTCCGCAACAGCAGCCGCGGCAGACCTGGACACGTATGGAGGCGGGGAAAGCCCAGCCGTTCGGCGCGGTGTTCATCGCTCGCTGCCCATCACGGCGAGAGTGGGCCAAACGCGAAGTGGGAGTGGTGCCCGTCGGCGAGTCGTCGCACCTCGATGCCGTAGACGGGTTCGAGCAGCTCGCTTCGCAGCACGTCGTCGGGCCGGCCCTGGTGCACGACCCTGCCGTGGTCGAGCAGGGCGAGATGATCGCAGTAGCGGCTGGCCAGGTTGAGGTCGTGCAGCACGACGATGCTGTCGATCTGGAGGTGCCGGACCAGCGCGAGCACCTCGTGCCGGTAGCGGACGTCGAGATGATTCGTGGGCTCGTCGAGCAGGATGACCGGGCTCTGCTGCGCGATGCAGCGGGCGATCATCACCCGTTGGCGTTCGCCGCCTGACAGGTGGTGGATGCTGCGGTCGGCGAAGCCCGACATGTCCACCATCTCCAGCCCGTCGAGTACGGCTTTGCGGTCGTCGTCGGTGAAGCCTTGATGGTCGCCGCGATGCACATGGCGTCCCAGCAGCACGAACTCGCCGACCGTGATGTCGATCCCGTCTGCTGAGGCGTCCTGAGTGACGACGGTGACCGCACGGGCAATCGAGCGCTGCGACATCGATCCGATCGCTGCGTCGTCGATGAGAACGGCGCCTCTGTTCGGTCGGAGCATGCCGTACAGGCAGCGCAGCAGTGATGACTTGCCGCTGCCGTTGGGCCCGATGAGGCCGACGACCTGTCCGGAGCGCGTGCTGAGCTGCGCCCCAGACAGGACGTCGACGGCGCCGAGCCGCAGTTCGATGCCGGTGGCCGTGATCACGGGTTCGTCATTCGGCGATCTGATCGCTGAGCTCAGACAGTCCCTTCACCACGAGCGGCGTGGGCGGCTCCGCCCAGTTGAACAGGAGCGGGTACACCGCGCCTTGCTCGACTGCGGTGATGCTGCTGGCACCGGGGAGGTCGGTGACCAGTGCGCTGATCTCGTCGGGGGTGAGGCCGAAGTCGTCGTAGAGCAGCACCAGGATCTCGGGATTGCGGCCGATGACCTCTTCGATCGACACCTCGGGCACCCGCTCGCTGAGCTCGGCGAACACGTTGGTCATGCCGAGGGCCTCCATCAGCGGATGCACCATGCCGAGCGAGGAGTAGGCGTAGATGGCGCTGCCGTCGGAGCTGACATACAGCGCAGCAGCGGTCTGGCCCTCGGCAACCGGCGCATCGGCCGCGGAGGCCACGGCGGCCTCCAGCGCGTCGGCGCTCGCATTGGCGGTCTCGGAGGTGCCGAAGAGTTCCCCGTAGAAGCGGACCTCGTCCAGGATGCTCTCGAACGACGGCGTCGGCGGGTTGTCACAGAACGGGGGCATCACGTAGAGCTGGATGCCGACGTCGCCGAGCGAGTCGTGGGTGAGGGTGGCGGTGTCATAGCCGATGACGATGTCGGGGTTGTGGTCGATGATCGCCTCCACCGATATCTCGACACCGCCGGTCGATGTGTGCTCGGCCACCAATGCCGGGATGTCGTTGAGCAGGGCCAACTCCTCGGCGGTGTAGTACTCCTCCGGGAAGTTCTCGATGCGGGCGATCACCCGGTCCATGGCGCCGGCGGCGAACAGCAGCGAGGGCGCAGCGGCCTCCATCAGCATCACCCGCTCAGGCGGGGCGTCGAGGGTGAACTCGGTGTCGCAGTTGGTGAAGGTCAGCGGGAAGCCGTCGTCTTGGGCCGCTTCGGTGGGGGAGTCATCGCTTCCTCCACAGGCTGCTGCTGCAAATCCGACCACGACGAGCAATGCGATCGCTCGACGCCAAGTTGCTAACCGTTGCATGGGGGTCTCCTTCTTCATAGGGGGGTTTCCTTTCACGGAGAGGGGCTCGCACGAGCGCTGGCGCGCTTAGGAGTTGTGACTGAGCTTTCGGACGAGAGCGACGAGAACGGGGGCTCCGAGCACGCCGGTGACGACGCCGATGGGCAGCTCGCGGGGCTGCAACACCATGCGAGCCGCAACGTCCGCCCAGACCAGCATGAGGGCGCCGAACGCTGCGGATGCCGGGATCAGATGGCGGTGAATCGGGCCGATGATCCGACGCGCGATGTGAGGCGCCGCGAGACCGACGAATCCGATGCCGCCCGACAGCGACACGGCGAAGCCGACGCACATCGCGACGACGACCACGAGCTGCAGCCGGGTGCGTCCGGGATCGACGCCGCTTGCCATAGCGGTCTCGTCGCCGAGCGCCAGCAGGTCGAGTCGGCGGCGCCACCAGAACACCAGGATCATGCCGGCCCCCATGCCGAGGTAGCCGATGGGCAGCGTGGACCAGTCGGCGTTCGCGAGCGAGCCGAGCAGCCAGAACATCACCGCCCGGGCGCCGTACTCGCTATGGGCGAAGAGGATGAGCAGGCTGGTGACGGCACTGAGCAGGTAGGCGACGGCCACGCCGGCTACCAGCATCCGCGAGGGCGTGATGCGACCGGAGGAACGGGCCAGCGCCAACACGAGCGCAAGGGCGCCGAGGGCGCCGAAGAACGCCATCAGCGACACCGATTCTCGGCCCAGCCAGGAGCCGACTCCGAACAGGATCGCCGCAGCAGCTCCGGCGGACGCACCCGAGCTCACGCCGAGGATGTACGGCTCGGCCAGCGGGTTGCGCACGAGGGCTTGCAGCGTCACGCCCACGACCCCAAGTGCCGCACCCACGATTGCGCCGAGCAGCACCCGTGGCAGGCGCACTTGCCAGATGATTGCGTCGTCGGTTCGGGCCCAGCTCTCGGCATCGAACAGGCCCATCATGTGGTGCCCGATGATCTTCAGGACCGTCGGAGGTGCCACGCCGACCGGACCGAGCCCGATGGCGACCACCACCGACACAACGGTGAGCGATGTGAGGGCAATGAGGGTGGGCCGGCGACTCCATGCCCAGCCGTCGTGCGACGCAGCCGGGGCGCGACTTGGTGCCTGGAGAAGAGACACGGCGGTGGATCATAACAGGAATAGGAACGATTCCTGTTCTGTGCCGGCATGTGGTTATGTTCTGCTCAGCGGCCGCAATGGGGATGGGCTTATGGGAATGGCACTCATTCCCAACTGAGCGGTACCGTTTCGGCGTGACCAGCACCTCCGATGGAACGCCGGACCTTTCGACGCACGCGCTGATCGGCATCGTGACGGTCTCGGACAGGGCCAGCCGAGGCGACTACGAAGACCGGGGAGGACCGGCGATTCGTGACTATCTCGAGCGCGTGATGGCTTCGGAATGGTCTGCGCAGGCTGCGCTCGTTCCCGACGAGCAGGACCAGGTGGCCCAAGCGATCCGGGAGCTGGCCGCAGCGGGATGCTGTCTCATCCTCACCACCGGCGGCACCGGTCCGGCACTGCGCGACGTCACCCCTGAGGCCACCGAGGCAGCCTGTTCCAAGATGCTGCACGGCTTCGGGGAAGCGATGCGCACCGCTTCGCTGAAGGCGGTGCCGACTGCGATCCTGTCCCGCCAGACCGCGGGCATCTGCGACGGTGCCCTGGTGATCAACCTGCCGGGTCAGCCCAAGGCGATCGCAGAGTGCCTCGACGCGGTGTTCGCCGCAGTCCCGTACTGCGTCGACCTCATCGGCGGGCCGTATATCTCGACCAATACCGAACACATCGATGCGTTCCGCCCGGCTTCAGCCATCCGCCCGGCCGCAGTCGACTAGCGGCAGAGACCGCCGGTAGCGACCGCCGGCAGCGAGGCGTGTCGACGGGCATCGGTGACCGGCACGCCGACGCCGGTGTCGCGTGCGGATGAGACATAGGGTCGGGTGATGGGCGACGAGCGGGTGATGCACCTGGGCGTGACCGCCGCCGATCTGGGCGGAGCCACGCTTGCAATCGTGCCTGGCGATCCCGCTCGGGTGGCGCGGATCGCCGGAACGATGGACGAGCCGGTGCACCTGGCCTCCGTTCGGGAGTTCACGACCCATCGAGCGTCGATCGAGGGCCGGCCGGTGGTGGTCTGCTCGACCGGCGTCGGTGGGCCGTCGACCTCAGTCGCGGTCGAGGAGCTGGCCCAGCTCGGTGTGCGGACGTTCCTGCGGGTCGGCACCACCGGCTCGATCCAACCTGACCTGCGGATCGGTGACCTGGTCATCACCCAAGCGGCGGTCCGTCTCGACGGGGCGAGCCGGCATTTCGCCCCGCTGGAGTATCCGGCGGCCTCCTCGTTCGAGTGCACCCGTGCCCTGGTCGATGCAGCGGTCGCCCTCGACGCCCCCTATCAGGTGGGGATCACGGCATCGAGCGACACCTTCTATCCCGGCCAGGAGCGCTACGACACCGTGGCCGGTGATGTCGTCGGGTGGCTGCGGGGCAGCCTGGCCGAGTGGCGCCGCATCGGCGTGCTCAACTACGAGATGGAGTCGGCCACCCTGTTCACCATGTGTGCGGCCAACGGCTGGCGGGCCGGGTGCGTCGCCGGGGTGATCGCCCAGCGCACCGAGTCCGAGGCCGTCGTCGACGAGGCCCGCATCGCTACGACCGAGGAGCGGGCAGTCGGCGTGGTCGTCGAAGCGGCCCGCCGCCTGCTGCAACAGGAATCTCACCGAGGTGAACCATGAGCAAGATCAGCCGCATCGTCGTTCAGGCCTACACGTACCAGCTCCGCGACGTCGGTCCGACGATCTGGACCTACTCGCCTGGGGCGGAGACGAGCGTCTCGAAGTTCATGGTGTCGATCGAGACCGACGACGGGTTCACGGGCAGCTACGCACCCCACTACGGCGCAACCGATCACGCCATGGCGCAGGTCTGCGACATGGCGCCGCTGCTGATCGGCAGAGACCCAGAGCAGCGCGAGCGGATCTTCGAACTCCTCAAGATCCAGTTCCGGCACTTCGACAAGGTCGGCATCGCAGCACTCGACACCGCCCTGTGGGACCTCGCCGGCAAGAAGTACGGCGCCTCCATCAGCCAGTTGCTGGGCGGGTACCGCGAGAGGCTGCCGACATATGCGAGCACGACCCCGGGCCAACAGACGCCCGGCGGCCTCGACAGCATCGACAAGTACGCAGACTTCGCAGAGGAATGCCAGGAACGCGGCTTGCCTGCGTACAAGATTCACGGCTTCTTCGACGGCAGCGTGGCCAACGAGATCGGCATGATGACAGCGGTTCGCGATCGTGTCGGGTCCTCGATGAAGCTGATGACCGACCCCGCATCGTCCTTGGAGTCATTCATGGATGCCGTGGAAGTCGGTCGGGCGTGCGACGACTTGGGATTCTTCTGGTACGAAGACCCCTACCGCGATGCCTCGTCGAGCGCCGCTG
>JAJEIW010000036.1 GCA_022828045.1 Acidimicrobiia bacterium
GGTCTGGCACACCTGAGCGGAAACCTCAACATCGATCTGAGCCACATCGACCCCGACCAGCCGCTCGAGACGCTGAACACCGAGGGCGTGCGCGGCCCGGTGAAGTCGCTGCTGGATTCGGCGCGGCCGGGCACCCGCACCTTCGGCGACCTCATCAAGCTGAATATGGCCGGGCAATTCCTGGTGGGTTCGCCCGAGCAGATCGCAGACGGGATGCAGCGCCGGCTGGACCAGGGCGTGGACGGCTTCAACCTGGTGTATGCCACCACCCCCGGCACGTTCGTGGACTTCATCGAGGGTGTCGTGCCGGTGCTGCGCGAGCGAGGTCTCGTGCAGCGGGAGTACCAGCCGGGAACGCTGCGCGAGAAGCTGTTTGGCAGCAGACGCCTGCCCGAAACGCATTACGCCAGCGGCTTCCGCCAGCAGCGGGTATAGCCGATCGGCGCGGCGGCTCGGCGGCGGCTAGCCAGCTCAGCCAGCGCGAATAGTGACGGCGGCGTCCGGTTCAGCCCCGCGGCGAGGCCCGAGTCGGTCCTCGCAGCGTCACACCGCCGTCGACGACCAGCGTGTGGCCGGTGATGTAGCGGGCCTCGTCGGTGCACAGGAACCTGACCGCCGCGCCGACATCCCAGCCATTTCCCTCGATCTTCAGCACGCTGGCCCGTCGACGGGCTTCGGCGAGCTCGTCGGGCATCTCGTCGCCGCCGACGAGCGGTGTGCGCACGGGTCCGGGGGCCACGCAGTTCACCCGCACACCATCGGTGCCGTGATCGACGGCCATGGCGGCCGTGAGCGCCATGATCGCCCCCTTGGAGGTCGAGTACGCGGTCATGCCGCGGGGCCGCAGCGCCGAGATGGACGAGATGTTGACCACCGCTCCCCCGCCCGAGTGCTCGATCATCGCCGGGATCGCATACCGAGACGCCAGCACCATCGACGTCAGGTTCACATCCATCACCCGCTCCCAGCGGTCCACCTCTTCGGTCACCACCGTCCCTCTGCTGCCGATGCCGACGTTGTTCACCAAAATGTCCAGCCGGCCCCAGTTATCCAGCGCAGCTTGGGTCATCGCCTTGCAGTCGGCTTCGACGGTCACATCGGCACCGACGGCGACGGCGCTGCCCCCCTCGGCGGCGATCATCCCCACCGTCGCTTCGGCGAGCTCGGGCTTGCGGTCCACCGCCACCACATGCGCGCCGGCCTCGGCCAGCAGGATCGCCGCTGCGCGGCCGTTGCCGATGCCGTCGCCACGTGCCCCGGCGCCGGTGACGATCGCCACCCGGCCGCCCAGATCCGCACTCGCTCGTGTCGCAGCCATCAGCCGACGCTCCACTGCAACAAGCGCTCAGCCGTCGCCGTTGCGGCGGAGGGCGCTGCGGTCATCCAGCGGCGTCCATGCGTCGGCGTAGTCGCTCTGCAGCTCAGGCAACTGGGCAGCCCACGCCGTGGGGATCCAAGCATAGCGCGACTCAAACATGAAGGCGAGCATGTCGGCCATCCGGCGGGGTTCGAGCTCGGCCGTGGTGCCGGCGTCGTAGGCCTCGATGTCGGGACCGTGGGGCAGGAAGGCGTTGTGGATGCTGACGCCGCCGGGCAGGAATCCGCCCTCGGGCTTGGCGTCGTAGGTGCCCTCGATGAGCCCCATCAGCTCGCTCATCACGTTGGAGTGGTACCAGGGCGGCCGGAACGTGTGCTCCTGCACGGCCCAGCGCTCGCGGAACAGCACGAAGTCGACGTTGGCAGTGCCCGTCGTGTCTGACGGGGACGTCAGCAATGTCCAGATGGACGGCGCCGGATGGTCGAACAACAGCGGCCCCAGGGGGCAGTAGTTGCGCAGGTCGTATTTGTAGGGGGCGAAGTTGCCGTGCCAGGCCACCACGTCGAGCGGCGAATGGGGCAGGTGCGTTTCGAGCAGGCGGCCGCCGTGCTTGAAGACCAGCCGGGTGGGTCGGTCGTCAGCCTCGTAGCCAGCCATTGGGAACAGGAAGTCGCGGGGCATGGCGAGCGCATCCACGCCGATCAGCCCTGGGTCGGGCAGCCGGAACGGGGCGCCGTAGTTCTCGCACACGTAGCCCCGGGCGGATTCCTCCATCAGCTCGACGCGGAACTTGACGCCACGCGGCACCGTGGCCAGTTCCGCAGGCCCAACGGCGAGGGTGCCGAGCTCGGTCACCAGTCGCAGCGCGCCCTGCTGGGGCAGGATCAGCATCTCGCCGTCGGCGTTGGCGAAGACCTCGTCGTCCATGGAGCGATTGGCGACGTAGAGGTGCGTTGCGGCACCCGTGCCGAGGTGGGCGTCGCCGTTGGCCGCAAGGGTGCACAGGCCCTCGAGCCAGCTCAGGGGCTCGTCGGGAACCCCGATCGGGCTCCAGCGCAGCTGCGCCACCGGTGGCGTGCCCTCACGGCAGGGCGAGGTGCGCAGGTTGCCCGGGTCGATGTCGCGCAGCGCGGTGACGTGGCGTACCGACGGGCGGATCCGGTACATCCAGGTGCGCAGCGCATCTGCCCTGGGCGCGGTGAAGGCGCTGCCGGTCAGCTGCTCTGTGTACAGGTCGTGGGTGACACGCTGAGGGCTGTTCTGGCCGATCGGCAGCACGCCGGGTTCTGCCTCGGTGACGTGCTCATTGCCGAAACCGCTCTGGTACTCGACGCCGAAGTCATCCCCCATCGCGCCAGCCTAGATCGCGCCGATGGACCCCTATCGAAATTCAGGATGTGGGAACTCCAGGGGCACTGCGACCCTGCTGGCGCATGACCAGCGCCAGCACAGTCGCGCCGACAGCGAACACGGCGAATCCCGACCAAACCAGGTTGAAGCTGCCCGTCCACTCCGCGATATAGCCGGTGGCCAAGCCTCCGATGCTGAGTCCGGACATGAAGCCGAGCATCACAATGCCCGACGCCCGGCCCGCCAACGCGACGGGAATGCCGGTGATGATGGCCAGC
>JAJEIW010000194.1 GCA_022828045.1 Acidimicrobiia bacterium
TGCCCGGGGGCGAGTCGGGCGTGCGTGCCAGCACGAGGTGCACGATGTTGTCGGCGAGCTCGTGCTCGCCGTAGGTGATGAAGATCTTCGTGCCGGTGATGAGGTAGCTGCCGTCGTCCTGCGGGATCGCACGGCTGGTGAGGGCGCCCACGTCCGAGCCGGCGTGCGGCTCGGTCAGATTCATCGTGCCCGACCACTCGCCGCTGATCATCTTGGGCAGGAACGTCTGCTGGAGCGTCTCGTCGGCGTGGTGGGTGAGGGCGTCGATGGCGCCCTGGGTCAGCAGCGGGCACAGGCTGAACGCCATGCTGGCCGACGTCAGCATCTCCTGGACGGCCAATCCGACGCACCACGGCATCCCGCCGCCGCCGAAGTCGTCGTCGAAGGCCATGCCGTTCCAGCCGGCGTCGACGAACTTGCGGTAGGCGTCGGCGAAGCCGTCGGGATGGGTGATGACGCCGTCGTCGAAGTCGAGGCCCTGCTGGTCGCCGGGCACATTCAGCGGGGCAACCTCGGCCGACATGAAGCGGCCGGCTTCGTCGAGGAGCGCGCTCGCGGTCTCCAGGTCGGCGTGCGCGAACCGTTCGTGCCCGGCCAGATCCTCCAGATCGGCAACATGCTCGAGCACGAACAGCATGTCGTCGACGGGGGCGGAGTACTCAGACATCGCAACCTCGCTTGTCGGCTTCGCAGCCAGCACTACGCCGGGCATCGCGGCGGCGAGCCGGCTCGCGAACAGGCTACGGCTCGCCCCAAGCGGCACGCGAGGCTGCGCAGGTTGCCCGCGGCGCGTCGAGAGCGATAATCCCGCGAAGGGCAGCCAAGCGTGGCAGATACTCTGCGAGCGTGGCGCCGAACAGGTACACCGACGACGAACGGACGCTGCCGCTGCCATCACTCGATGTTCAACGCCGCATATTGGGCGGATGCGAGGTTGCCGTGCTGACGGTGTGGCCAGCGACGGAACCGCCGAGGCGATTCAGAGGACGTGTCTGGGTGCGGGTCGGCCCCACCATACGCGTCGCGTCACCCGCAGACGAGCGACGTCTGGCAGAGCGTCGGCGCGCCGTCGATCTCGACGCAGCCTGCGAGAGAACCGCAATCCCGATCTCGAATTCAAGGTCGAACATCATCGCGTGCTGGTCACGCTGAGGCCGGCAACATGACCACCGTTGCGTTCTTCAACAACAAGGGCGGCGTTGGCAAGACATCGCTCGTGTACCACCTCGCATGGATGTACGCGGACTTGGGCGTCACAGTCATCGCTGCCGATCTCGATCCGCAGGCGAACCTCACGAGCATGTTTCTCGACGAGTGGGAGATGGACGATCTCTGGTCGCCACCACCACCGAGGAACACGGTTCACGGTGCCTTGCTGCCGATGCTGGAGGGCACCGGCGACATCAGCGCCCCCGTGACACTCATGCCGCAGCCAGCGCTGTGCCTCGTGCCTGGCGACCTGTCGCTGTCAGCGGCCGAAGACCAGTTCTCCGGTCAATGGCCGCTGTGCCTTGACCAAGACGTGCGGGCCTTTCGAGTGATCTCGGCGCTCAGCCGCATCCTGCAGCAAGCCCGCGAGGAGGCAGAGGCGGAACTCGTCCTCATCGATGTCGGGCCCAACCTCGGCGCTATCAACCGCGCCGCGCTCATTGCGGCAGACTTCGTCGTCGTCCCGTTGGCACCCGACTTGTTCTCGCTGCAAGGCCTCAACAACGTAGGTCCAACGCTGGCGACCTGGAGACACGGCTGGGAGCAGCGTCTGGAACAAGCACACATGACCGACGCACTCAAGGCGCTGGACCTTCCCGCCGGACGAATGAGACCAATCGGCTATGTGGTGCAACAGCACGCAGTTCGCTTGGACCGACTGGTCAGGGCGCATGAGCGATGGATGGATGCCATCCCAGGCGAGTACCGCACGGCGGTCCTGCAGAAATCGGGCGGTCGCAACAGACAAGTCGAGGATGACAAGCACTGCCTCGGGATGCTGAAGAACTACAGGAGTCTCATGCCGTATGCCCAGGATGCTCGCAAGCCCATGTTCTTCTTGAAGGCTGCCGACGGTGCTGTAGGCGGCCATGTGAACGCAGTCCGCGATTGCTACCACGACTACCGAGACCTCGCCTGTGCCATTGCCGAACGCATCGGAGTCATCTGTCCACAGCTGGACTGAGCGATGCCGTTTGGGCCGCTCAGGGCTGTGGGATGGGCAGGACGGCAGTCTGAGTCGGGCCGCAGACATACGACGCCGGCCATCCATTCGGCCAGCGGCCGCTCACATTGCAGGCCTCGTACTCGAACATGACCGATGAGCCAAGGTCGACCATCATGACGATCTTCTGGGGCGAGGAGTCGTAGTGATAGGCATGGGCGCTCCAGATGTGGCTCTCGAAGTCCGTTGCATCCGATGGCACAGGTTCGTTGCGGGTCGGGTTGTAAATGCGGTGAGTATCTGCTCCCGATGCCTCCTCCCACGCGAATGTCAGCACAAGCGCATTCGGCGCATCCGCACTGTCATGATGACGGCTGACTGACATGATCTGCAGGTTCGACGGCACGTCAGTCGGCGCGACGACACTGTGATCCCAGACAATGTCCTCAGGCGTCCAATTGGGGTCAAAGACTGGTGGAGCAAACGACGCTACATATTCCCGGAATTCCTGCTCTGTCGGCGTCGTGAACGGTTTTCTGATGTACTCAAAACATGTCGTTGCATCAGGGCTAGAGGAAAAGGCATTCACGAATCTCACAGGCACGCATGCGAGAACGACAATGTCATATTCGGTGTCGAATGCTAGCTGATTCAACCAGCCATCGATCCGATATTCAGATGTCCGAAGAATCGAGCCGCCGGTACTTCCACTAATCTCTGAGGTTTCTAGTCCAAGCTCGGTATAACGAGTAAAAGTTGAATCACCCAAACCCAGGATACGGTATTCCACGGCCTCGGGATGTGGTTCCCATTTCATGCTGTAGGTCAAGTCAGAAGGAGTGACCTTGTCAGCGTCTTGGACTGTCGGCCTCAAGGCTGCTATAATAGCGGTAGCTGACCGCGCGCGCGGGCTGAAGGTAAGGTTCTTGCGTTTATCATTTCCTATATCCTGAGGATTGAGTTTGCTGTCCAGCAAGGTAAATTGTTTGGACATTGGCTTGTACTCGGTGTACACATGGACCTCATGCGCCTTCACCGGTGACATCCCCGTGATGGTGAACTCTCGGACATCCGTATCGACTCGGTAGACCGACTTCGGAGTAACGATGCTGTCCTCATTACCGGTGAGGTATTCGTAGTGCTCAATACGAAAAGCGGCAAGCGGATGAGAATACGGTCTCGCTTCGGGCGCATGCCACGTCAGTTTGACTGATTCCTCGCCAATGTCGCGCGTCTTCAGTTTTACTCCCTCCGCGGGCAACAGGGAACAGTTTCCGTCCCGTGACCCCCTGAAACTTCCGTGGGATGGCCATCCGAGGAGCCCTATTTCCCAGCATGAGAGACGAACCGTGTAACCGGACGGATTCTGCTGCGAAACGAGGGAGGGAACCTCAAGGTCTCCCAAGATTCCCAAGATCGGTGAGACACAGCCAGCAACTAGCGGCGTACCGTCCTGTTCGGCCGCGAAGCGATTGCTGTAGAAGCCTACTCCCAACTGTGTGTGAGCCAGCGCGTCGATGACGGATATCAAGTGGTAGTCGGGCGTACGCCTGTACTGCTGGGAGACGACGACTTCGAGGCCTGTCGGCCCGTCAGAGCCGATCACGACAGCGGCTTTGCTTGCACGTTCTCCGGCCCATCCGAATCCTGTGTTCGCTGCGGCATCGATGCCGCGTGCGATGACGACATAGCTGTCGGACGACGCGTGCTGCTGGGCGGCATCCAGGCAAGTGGAAGCGCTGTTAGGTCTGAGCACAGCCCCGGGTTCGAAAATGAACTGGAACGCACCAGATGACTGCCACTTGTAGAACGGGCTGACACGATCGTTCAGCGTCTTCGTCGCCGCATGCATGTCTTGATTCCGCGAGTCACCGTCGAGATCGCACAGAAACACCGTGACCACCTCGATGCCTGACTTGGGCCCGAAAACGCTCGTGTCCCACCACCTCGCCGACGCGGCTGTCCGGAGAGCCGACGTGGTGCCGACTGAGGCAGCCAAACCGGGACTGAGCGCAGGCGGCGCTTCCAGCGCTGCGACCGTCGACGTGTCCGGCGTGCTGGTGCCGACAGTGCCATTGCTGCTCCCGGCACCCGAGGGCTGCGTTGTGGAGTAGGCGGCGAAGTTCTGGGTGGCGTAGTGCTTGTCGCCGTCGCTGGCGATGCCGATGCCGATGTGGGTGAATGCCGGACTCGTCATGTTGGCGTAATGCCCTGGGCTGTCCACCAGACCGTCGAACATCACCTCGACAGCATCATCGATAGACGGGTAGCCGGATGCGGTAGCGACGTTCTCGCCGCTGCTGAGCCAGCCGGGCGGATACTGGACCGAGTAGTTCGGGTTGTGCTCGAACTCGCCGGTCGCGAGCATGGTCCGCGACCAGCCGCGGGCCACGCCGGCGATCTCCGCACTCACCGTCAGCGCATCGAGGCCCACGCTCGCCCGCAGCGCGTTCACCAACCGGGCCATCTGCTGCTCAGCGGTTGCTATCGCGGCGGCTGGCACCTCGTCGCCTGCGGTCTGGTCGCCGTCGGCCGGGTCGAGCCAGCCATTGATGGCTGCCGTCGACACCGCAGCCTCGCCGCCGAACACGCTCAGGCGCGGCGTGTCTTGCGGGCTTGCCCGGTCGAGCGCTGTGTCGAGCGCTGCTGCGGTGGCGTCGGGAATCCTACCTGGCGCGGTCAGCAGCAGCGGTGCGCACCGCAACGCGAGCAGCGGCCCCGCAGAGAAGCTGTCGAACGGCACGTCCGAACGCGCCAGCCCGGCCTCGCCGGGACCGCCGCAGCCCGGCGCAATGTGCGTCGCCGCCCACGCGGCAGCCTTCGCGGCGGTGTCGAAGCGGTCGCTGCCAGCGATCCGCTCCAGTGTCCCCACCCCTGCGGCCTCGATCTCCGACTCGACTTGCGCGGACACCGCCGCGGTGCCGCCCATGATCACCGCCCTCGCCGGCTTGTGCCGCGTCAGCCACCCGCTCACCGCAGCGTCCAGGCCCGCCTTGGGCGTCAACAGCAGCGGAACAGCAGCCTGCACGTTGCCCACCAGCGGCCCGGCGACCAGCGCGTCGGCAAACGACTCGCCCGAAGCCACGAACACAGTGCCTCCCGCACCAGATGAGCCGCCGCTTCCCTGCGAGCCGCTGCTGCTCAGCGTGATCGAGACCGCTTCGGCCACGGCAACCGACGTGGCATACGCATCGCTGCCGCCCAGACGCTGCACGCCCACCCCGCGCTCACGCAGCCCGTCGTCGACACTGCCGGGCACCGCCCGCCGCCCCGCCGCATCGGTGGAAACGATGACTGCACCACCCACGCGCACCCGCTCGATGAACGCCCACGCGTCCGCCGACAGGCCCGTCCGGGAGTGTGACAGCAGAATCGGCGCGATGCTCCCGCTCCCGCCCGCTGCCGCCAGAGGCGCTGCCACCACGGCATCGCGCCAGCGCTCCCCAGACACGATCACCACCGACGCCAGCGATCCGCCCGCATCAGCAGCCACCCCTTCGGCCACCGCCAGCGACGTTGCATACCGATCCGCCCCGCCGAAGCGATCCACCGACACCGCCGCCGGCCCGGCATCCGAACCAGCACTCTGCGCCGCAGCAGGCACAGCCAGCAACGGCACAAGCAGCAGAACGGAAACCGCCGCCCAGCCAAGACAGCGGCGAACACTACGACGATGCCGCTTCCGCTGCTTGTTCACAGTGCCTGTCGGCATCGGCCTGACCCTGCGCTCTCGATCAGAACGTCAAGGTGTTCGACTTGACGCCGTCGATGACGACATGCACGGTGCCTCGGAACGAACCCGAGAAATAGCATCCCGTCGAAGCCCGGCCAGACCACTGACCGCGCCACGCCTGGCGGCCGTTGAACCAGCACTCCAGCGTGTACGGCCCACCGCCCAAGCCCTCGATCCGATAGTCCAAGTCGTAACACGGGCGCGTGCAGCTGCTGCGTGAGTTCACACTGCCCCGCGCAATCGTCACCCTCTCCGTCGACTGCTGAGTGCTGGCCTTGGCCGATATCGACAATGTGTTCGACTTGACGTCGTCGATCACCACGTACGCCGAGCCGCTGAACGCCGCCGAGTAGTAACAGCCCGTCGAAGCCCGGCCAGACCATTGACCGCGCCACGCTCGGCTGCCGTTGAACCAGCACTCCAGCGTGTACGGACCGCCGCCCAGATTGCGGATGTCGTACGCAAGGTCGTAACAGTCATTGCCCGAGCAGCTCCCAGCAGAAGTCCGGGACGCATTCACCGGCCCCTCAGAGATGACCACACTGCTCACCACCGGAGGCGGCAGCGTCACACGCACAGACAGCGACCAGTCGCCCCAGCCCTCGCTGTTGCGCGCACGCACCTGCACCGTGTAGGTGACACCGTTCGACAGCCGGGGGATCGTGTAACTCCTGCCTCTCACCGTCGTGCTGTCCCACGAACCCGAGCCCCCTTGTCGCCACCGCACCTGGTAGCCGGTCACAGCAGCACCATTGCCCGCCGGCGCCGACCACGACACCGACAACTGCCCGTCACGGGGTGTTGAGCTCGGAGGGTCCGGCGCATCTGGAGGTTGTCCTCCGGTCGTGCAGAACTCGGTCAGAGGCGACCAGTCGCTCTCGCCCTCGCCATTCCCAGCACGAACCCGGAACTCATAGCAATCCCCAGCGCTCAGGCCGTCGGTGCCGAATATGGCGAGAGAGTTCGACAGCGTGCGAGTCTGCCATGACGAACCAGAATCTGCCCGTCGCCAATTGACCTCGTGATACGCAACGACACCCGACGCGTCGGGCCAAGTGATGCTGATGAAGTCTGTGTCGCGTTCGCTCAGGACCGGCCTGCCCGGCGGGCTCGGTGTTGACAAAGACATCTTGATTTCGCCGCCAACGCAGGGCCCATACGGAGTAGCTGGCCCGTTACCCCAACCCAGTAGTTCCCGCTGCCCGCACCCTATCCAGACATCGTCGTCATTTGGGTTAACACGGTTGCGGCAATATGAAAGAAGAGAGCATGCGGATGGAACCGAAGAGTCAAAGGGATCCTCCACCAACTCCGGATTTGCGGCTATTGTTGGGCCGTACACATACTTGTTGTGGTTTTCGCTATTGTAAAGTTTGGCCTCAACCTGTCGGTGAGTATGATATAAGCCCAGCCAACCGTGACCCAACTCGTGTGCCATGGTATTGTAGAATGCGTGGGCCTGACTTGGACCCCATTTTGACAAAGTCGGCTGCGATGCCTGAAACTGGTATACCCTTGCCCATCCGCCGATACTTTGCCTCTCTTGATCAACGAGCACATACATACTCTTATCTTTTATTGCTTTGGCTTTTTCGACACACTTTCCGCTGTTGGAATTGCCAATGTCGTTGCCATGATTACCACCGAATACTTCCCCTTTTGTCCATTCTGTTTTCGTCAACTTGATAATAGGATTATCGGTAGTTTTGAAGCTGAATATTATTTTCTCAGATTCGGACACTGAATCTTGCTGCCCGGCAAAGAAGTCTCGTACTAGTGAGTTCGCTGTTTCGACTACATTCGTCAAGGCCTCTGTAGCACGTTCAACTTGTGTTTCTGTGTTCAGTGTGTCTTGCGAGCCACAGTGAAACAACCACACTTCAGGTGGAACCTTCTTAGGGTCGAATTCTTCGTCCCGTATCTCGTCACTGACGATGTAGTCCTCGAATATTGAAACCGTGTAGCCCTCGCGATCGGTGTATTGGTGGGGGAGGGTGCCGCCTTGGGCGATTTCTATGATGGTTTCGGCTACTGCTGATTGGGTGGCCCAGCGGTCGGGGCCGGAGATGCGTTCGAGGAAGCGGATGTCGAAGCCATTGTCGATCCAAGGCTGCGGCACGGCGACCTCGCCGCCGAGCAGATAGGCGCCCGACGCCTGCGCTGCCTCTGCCACCGCCACCGCGGACGGCGGCCGGTCCGCGCCGGGGTCGCCCACATCGACCAGGCAGCGGCTGTCGGGATCGCCCGAAATCGCCGTCAGTGCTGCGGCGAGCATGTTCGCCGCGGCGCGCTCCTCCGCGATCGCCAGCTTCGCCAGCACCGCGGTGCCCCAGCAGTCGCCGTTGGGCGGCAGGCCGCGCGTCGCGGCCGCCACCGACTCCGGATCGTAGGCCTGCACCGGTCTGCCGACGGCCAGCGCCAGCATCGCCGCTGCCACGCTCTGCTGGGTCTGCCACCGGTCCGCGCCCGCCACGCGGGTGAAGCCCGTCACGCCGAGCTGCTCTGACAGCCACGAATTTGGGATCGCCGCAGGGCCGCCCACCACGTACACCGTGGTCGCCAACCCCGCCGACGAGCGGTACACCGCATCGGGCGGCACCGCCTCGTTGGGGGGCCGGCCGCGGCCCGGCGGCAGGCCCGCGTCGAGCAGGCATCGCTGCGCTCCGCCGGGCGACAGCACCCGCAGCGCCTCGGCCAGCATGTTCGCCGCCGCAGCGTCCTCCACCACCGTCGTCTTCGCGATCACCGCCGCACCGCGGCAATCCGTGTTCGACGGCAGCTCCACCTCGAGCCCGCCGCCGCTCTGAGCACCCGCGGACGGCGGCACAGCCAACAGCACCGACGCCGCCACCGCCAGCACCACAACCGCCGCCGCACTGCGACGACGACGCGGCGCGGCGGCTACCGGCGCGCGAACCCGGCGCTCAGTGTGTGTGTGTGAGAGAGAGAGAGAGATTTCCGCCAACCTGCTGGGATCACACCGACTCCTCGACTCTCAACGCGCCAGACCGACATCAACGCCGCCAAACCGTAGCCGTGCGGCCGATGGCTCGCATGAGACACGGCATCTCACGCATCGAGGATCGTCCGGCTGCGCGAGGAGGCGAGTCGGAGCGTCCGAGGCTCGCAACGCGGCGGGCCGCGTCTCGATGCCGCTGACGCGCACTCTCAACGCGGTCGACGTCATTGCGCGCCCGCCACCACATCGCGGTACGTCGGGCGATCGCCGGGTGCGTCGCGGGCCACGAGATCGCAGCCGAGCACCTTGCAGATCTTGAGGAAACCGTCAAGCTGCATGATGAGCTTGCCCGCCGCGGCCGCAAGCGAATGCCTGCTCGCCGGATTCAAGCTGTCGGGAAGACACAATATGTGGCTAGATTGTCTGTCTAGCTATATTTGGCGTGAGCATGCGGAGGGTGTTGTGGCGAATACAGCGCAGTTGTGGCAATTGCAGGACGCCAAGAACCGGTTCAGCGCCGTTGTCGATGCGGCGCTGGGCGGCGAGCCGCAGCATGTCACGCGGCGCGGCCAGCCCGTGGTGGTGGTGGTGGCGGTGGATGAGTTCGAGCGGCTCTGCCGGCTCGACAGCGTCGCCGCGCCCACCTTCGGCCGGCTGCTGACCGCCATTCCGACCGACGACGGCGAGTTCGAGCGGCTCGAGGTGACGCCGCGGGACATCGAGCTGTGAGCTTCCTGCTCGACACCGATGTCCTCTCAGTGCTGCGCCGCCGCGACCGGAATCCGTCGGTTGCCAGGTGGCTCGAGAGCCAGCGCACCGCCGACCTGCATCTCAGCGTGGTGACGATCGGCGAGATCGAGCGCGGCATCAGCCGGCAACGGGATCGCGACCCGGCATTCGCTCGGGAACTCGCCGACTGGCTCGACAAGGTGCTCACCTGGTACGGCGACCGCGTGCTCGCCGTCGACACTGGGACCGCACGGCGCTGGGGCCAGCTTTCCGAGATGCTCGGGCATACGAACGCCGATCTCTTGATTGCGGCCACGGCGCTCGAGTTCGGCCTCACCGTGGTCACCCGCAATGCCCGCCACTTCGAGCCCACCGGAGCGACAGTGCTCAACCCATTTGACGACGCATAGTCAGGCCCGACCGCAAACGGAGCGCGGCGCACCTCATCGTGACCGCGTTCGCCGCCGCTGATTCACCGAAGGTGAATCAGCGCTCATGAGTAGCTTCTGCTGTGAGCGCTCACACATGGCTCCGATTCAATGCGGACAGCGGCGTGTGCATCGCCGGCAAGTCGGTCGTCCGGATTCACGGATGGCTCCGACGCCCAACCGCCCCGCCGACTCCACCACTGGCAATCAGCCGCCGACATCTACACTCAACTCACTCGCAGCCACCGGTAGAGCTTGCCGAGCATCAACCTGCTCCAAATCCTGCGCCGCAAAGCCCACGGCTCCGCCAACCACGCCAACTTCGAAGCCCGCGGCATCCTCACCACATAGCCTCACCCCACCGAGCCCAGCAGCCCCATCCCAAAAAACGCGAAGGCTCACAAAGTGCTCACCGGGCACAGCGACCGCGTCCTCGCCGTTGAAACCGGCAGTGCCCATGGACAACTTCTGCTGCCGGGTAACCGGCGAAACAGGTATGTTGGCTGCGGCAAAACAAGCATAAATCGCCCGGCAAATGCGACATGGCCCAGTGTGAGCCGTACGCTGAGAGCGTGGAAGCACCAGAGGAACAGCCGTTGCGTCCCTCAACGGTTTCGGTCCGCCCCGACGAGCGCCGCTACCAGCCGCGCATCGCGGATGCGGAACTGGAAACTGCGATCCGGCTGTCTCCGGCGGCCAGCCTGTTCGGGCCCCGTGGGTGCGGCAAGACCACCACGGCACTGCAGCATGCCGACAGCGCCGTCCATTTCGACGCCGATCCGCAGCTGAGCGAGATCGCCAAGGTCTACCCGGGGTCGCTGCTGTGCTCCGATCCGCCGACCCTGCTCGACGAGTGGCGGCTTGCCCCGGAGATCTTCGGCGCAATGCGGCACGAATGCGACCGCCGCGCGCAGGCCGGCCAGTTCATCCTGGCGGGTTCGGCGGAGCCATCCGCCGATCCTGCCCGACATGCGGGCGAAGGCAGGGTACTGCCGGTGCGCATGCGCACCATGAGCCTGTTCGAGAGCGGCGAGTCCGACGGCAGCGTCTCGCTGCGCAAGCTGCGCGACCGAGTCGACACCGAACGCGCCGGTCAGCCGGCAGCTCTGGTCGTGCTCGTAGGGCGAGGCCGCGCCTACCGCGACGGCGATGTCGCAGTGACACCGCTCACGACGCTGGGTCCGTAGGAGGCAGAGACGGCCCAGCCTTGCACCACGGCATCTCGTCGGCGCATCGATCTGCTCAGGGGCCGAGTGCGGTGAGGGGCGCCACGGTGACGCCGTCGGGTCGCCGGTAGGCGGAGGTGCCGAACGCGGTCACGATGAGGTGCGCCGTCGGCGGGGATCTGCGGGAGACGTCTATTCGGCGCGACACGGCCAGTAGCTTTGCAGCGGCTTCGTCCAGCATGTCCTCATTGCCGCCCAGCTTCGCTTCGACCGCGATCCACCGGCCGTCGCGTGCTTCGAGAACAGCATCGATCTCCCCGCCGCGGTGGTCCTGGTGATGGAACACCGCGATGTCGCCAGCGTCGCAGTACACCCGCAGGTCGCGCATGGCCAGCGACTCGAACAGCAGGCCGAGCGATCGCATGTCGCGTGCGAGCCGGTCTGGTCCCACCCCGAGCGCGGCAGCAGCGAGCGACGGGTCGGCCAAGTGCCGCTTGGGGGACTGTCGGGCGGGACGCCCAGACATCATGTGCGGCGACCATGCCGGAACGTCGTCGAGGATGAACAAGCGCTCCAGCGCGTCGAGATACCGGCTGACCGTCTGGTGGTTGAGCCGCGCCCCGTCGCCTGCTGTGTCTCTGGCCAATAGCGCCTGCGAAGCAGTTGTCGACACGTTGCGCGCTATCGAGCCCAGCAACCGCCGCACCTTGACCGGATCATGGGATGAGCCGGTCTCCGTCGGAACATCGACGCGTGCCGACTCGTCCAGGTAGGACACCAGCAGATCCTGGCTCGCTTCCGCGCTCAGCCCGATGTGGCGGGGCCAGCCGCCGACGCAGACGAACTCAGCGAGGCGCTGAGCGTCGATTGGCGGGGCCAGCACGGAATAGGCCTCCCCGGCGAGCAGCCCGGCGATGGACACTTCGCCGGTCGCGTGGCCCAGTTCGTGCAACGACATGGGGCGCAACCGGATGCGCATCAGGCGCCCCGCCCCCGAGTGGCGAGTGACGGCATCGGCTCGGGAATAGGAACCGGTAAAGATGAACTTGCCGACTGCGCCGTCCAAGTCGGAGATGCCGCGGGCCGCATCCCAGACCTCCGGCGCGCGCTGCCACTCGTCGACCAGCCTGGGCCGGCCGCCGTCGAGCAGCGCCTCACGGGTGATGGTGCGCGCGGCGCTGAGCGCGTTGGGATCCTCGGCCAGCATCATCTTGCTGCGCGATCGGCTCAGCCCCAGCCACGTCTTGCCGCACCCTTTGGGGCCTTCGATGAGCACCATCGGCGCCGCAGCGAGCGCCCGCTCCAATCGGGCCTCCGCAAGGCGGGGCGAATATCCCTCAGGCGTCAGGCAGTCCGATGCTGTCACGCCCGTGACCTTACTCGGACCGTTCAGTGAATAGAGTGTTTTCCACAATTTGAGTGTAGAAGAATCCTGTCCCTAAATGTAGTGTTTACACAGCACCGGAACGGATCCATCGTCGCCGACGACAACGCCAGTAGCCAGATGAACGCGAAACGCGACGGCTATGTCAACTAGCGAGACCTCGCTGGCACGATCGCTGACCGAACCGGAGTCCCCGCCCACAACTGGTCTGAGCACCGCCGTTGCCGATGTGCGGGCACACCGCGGCTGCTACGGCAGCCGTCACATTGCGTCGGCTACCGCAGGCCGATGCGGTCGAGGACTGTGGGGGGGTCGGCGAGGAGTCCGGTGTAGAAGGTGCCGAACTCGCCGTAGACGGCGCTGGCCTCGTCGTAGCGCATCGTGTACACGACGTCCTTGAGATCGTCGAGGTGCTCGCCGAACAGCGTCACGCCCCACTCGAAGTCGTCGACGCCGGTGGATCCGGTCACCACCTGCAGGATGCGGCCCCGGAACTTGCGGCCTGACGTGCCGTGTTCGTGCATCAGCTCGCGGCGGGTGTCGTACGGCAGTGTGAACCAGTTGCCGCTGCCTTCGGCCACCGCACCTCGGCGCTTCGACATGGGGTAGAAGCAGAATGCCCGCTTGCCCTCGGGCGGCAGTTGCGGGTAGAGCCGTGGCGTTTTCATCTCGGGCGGCAAGTCGGGCGCGTACTCGCTCACCTCGGTCATCGAGACGTAGCTGTCGGCGACCTCGAGGCCTGCCTGTTGCGCCAGCGTCTGCAGCTTGCGCAGCCGCCACAGGTCGGGACCCAGCGCCATGAAGCCGACATCGGCCTTGTGCCCCAGCACGGCCACGGTCAGCACCTGGTGGTCATCGTCGACGGTGGCCTCGACGGCAGCGAGCAGGCCCGAGCCGTCGGCAGCGGGGGTCAGCTTGCAGAACAGGTGCAGCACGCCCCATCCGACCGACGTCGTCACCTCTGGCATCTGTGACACCCGCGCAGCCTATGAACGAACGGCGCTAGCGGCGGTCTCGCCGAGACGCTCGGGAACCCCTGCGAGGCTGCCGCTGTACACGTTCAGCTCGTCGCCGCGTGCGAAGCCTGCCAGCGTGATGGCCGCGGCCCGCGCCGACTCGATGGCCAGCGAGCTGGGAGCGCTGACAGCCACGAGGGTGCCGATTCCCGCCGCCCACGCCTTCTGCACCATCTCGAAGCTCGCGCGGCCGCTCACGAACAGCGCCATGGCGGCTGCATCGTCGCGCCCGTCGAGCAAGCGTCGGCCGATCACCTTGTCGACCGCGTTGTGGCGGCCGATGTCCTCGCGCAGCACATCGATACGCCCCGCAGCGTCAAAGGTGGCGGCGGCGTGCAGCCCGCCGGTGCGGCCGAACATCTCCTGCGCATTGGGCACAGCAGCCAAGGCCCCGCGCACCGCATCGACACTGAATTGACGGGTGCCCGCCAGCGGCCCGAGGCGGGCGGCCATGTCGGTGATGGTGGTGCTTCCGCAGATGCCGCAGGCGGCGCTGACATTGCCGAGACGAGGTGTCGGCACCGGTGCCTTGCCGCCGGTCTCCACAGTGACGACGTTGTATTCGAACTCGGCCGCAGGACCCTCGCCGCAGTAACGCACCCCCGTCACTGCCGCATCACCGAGCAGCCCATCACCGGCGCAGAACCCCGCCGCCAGCTCGTAGTCGTGGCCGGGCGTGCGCATGGTGGTGGCCACTATGTGCCCGTCGAGGCGGATCTCGAGCGGCTCCTCCACCACGACTTCATCAGGCGACCGCCGCCAGGTGCCCTGCCGCAGCCGGTCCACCAGCACCCGCATCGTGCGCCCGCGCCGCATCCGGTCAGGGTACCGGCACCCCCCGCACGGCTCAGTCAGACATCGGGTGCGGGCGCGAAACGGCCCGGGTGGGGGACCCGGGCCGCTTCGTTGGGTTGGGCTGTTCTTTGGGGGTTTCGGGGAGGCTCCCGCTAGAAGTCCATGTCCGGCATGCCGGGAGCACCGCCGCCGGCATCGGGCTCGTCGCAGATCACAGCCTCGGTGGTGAGGAACAGCGCGGCAATCGACGAGGCGTTCTGCAGCGCCGACAGCGTCACCTTGGCAGCGTCGATCACGCCCGCCGCAACCAGGTCCTCGTACTCGCCGGAGGCAGCGTTGAGGCCCATGGCACCGTCGAGCTCGCGCACCCGGCTGACCACCACGCCGCCTTCGAGGCCGGCATTCTCGGCGATCTGCTTCAGCGGTCCGGCCAGCGCGCGCTCAACGAGCCGCGCACCGGTGGACTCGTCGCCGTCGAGGCCGTCCGCAACAGAGCGCACCGCTTCTTCGGCACGCACCAGCGTGACACCGCCGCCGGCCACCACACCAGCCTCGATGGCCGCCTTGGTGGTGCTGACCGCGTCCTCGATGCGGTGCTTCTTCTCCTTCAGCTCGACCTCGGTGGCCGCGCCGACACGCAGCACCGCCACGCCGCCGGACAGCTTCGCCAGCCGTTCCTGCAGCTTCTCGCGGTCGTAGTCGGAGTCGGTGTTGTCGATCTCGTTCTTGATCTGCTCGACCCGTCCGCGCACCTCAGCCTCGTCGCCGGAGCCCTCGATGATGGTCGTCTCGTCCTTGGTGACGACCACGCGCCGGGCCGTGCCCAGCAGGTCGAGCGTGGTGTTCTCCAGCTTGAGGCCGACGTCCTCGCTGATGACCTGGCCGCCGGTCAGAATGGCCATGTCGGCCAGCATCGCCTTGCGGCGGTCGCCGAACCCGGGGGCCTTCACGGCCGCCGAGCGGATCGTGCCGCGGATCTTGTTGACCACGAGCGTGGCCAAGGCCTCGCCCTCGATGTCCTCCGCGATGATCACGAGCGGCTTGCCTGCCTGGGTCACCTTCTCGAGCACCGGCAGCACGTCACGCACCGCCGAGATCTTGCCCTGCATGAACAGCAGGTACGCGTCGTCGAGCACGGCTTCCTGCGAGTCGGGATCGGTGACGAAGTAGGGCGAGATGTAGCCCTTGTCGAAGCGCATGCCCTCGACCAGGTCCATCTCGAGACCGAACGTCTGCGACTCCTCGACGGTGATCACGCCGTCCTTGCCGACCTTGTCGAACGCGTCGCTGATCAGCTGGCCGATATCGCCGTCGGCGGCGGAGATGGCCGCCACCTGGGCCACATGGGTCTTGGAGTCGGTCACGCTGATCGACATGTCCTCGATGGCGCCCACAGCGGCGTCGACACCGGCTTCGATGCCCCGCTTGACGGCCATCGGATTGGCGCCGGCGGCCACGTTGCGCAGGCCGTCGCGCACCATGGTCCACGCCAGCACGGTGGCCGTGGTGGTGCCGTCGCCGGCTACGTCGTCGGTCTTCTTGGCGACCTCCTTGACAAGCTCGGCCCCGATGCGCTCGACCGGGTCCTCCAGCTCGATGTCCTTGGCGATCGACACACCGTCGTTGGTGATCGTGGGGGCGCCCCACTTCTTGTCGAGCACGACGTTGCGGCCCTTGGGGCCCAGCGTGACGCGTACGGCGTCGGCAAGCTGGTTCATGCCTGACTCGAGCGCTCGGCGGGCCTGGTCGTCAAAGCTGATCATCTTGGCCATGTCAGGTGGCTCCTGTCCTCGGTGACACTGTCTGAATGGATGCTGAATTGATAACGGGGCAATGGGCGGCGACCGACGGGTGGCCGCATCGCTGCCGCACTGCCTGCAGCGGTTAGCACTCTAGAGCTGAGAGTGCTAACCGCCAACTCCTCCAGGCGGCATGAGGTCGGTAGCCAGAGCAGCAGCGGCGTCGCTCACCGCTGACAGCGTGTCGGTCGTCGACCGCGTCGGCCCGTATCGCTCCGACAGCACGACCAGGCCGGTCGCCGGCGCCTGATCGCGGGGTGCCATCGCGGCGTCGAGTTCGAAGCCCGGCTCGCGGGCGCCCGCGATGACGCCGGCGGGCACTCGGGCTTCGGCCGCCATCGCCAGTACGCCTCCCACGACCTTGCCGTCGAACGAACCCGCGTCGAGACGGCCTTCGCCGGTGATGACCAGGTCGGCCCCCTCGATCGCCTCGGCGAGGCCGATCTCGTCCGCCACCACCTCGAAGCCCTCTGCCAGCTCGGCACGCATACCCGCCGCCAGACCGCCCGCGAGGCCCCCGGCGGCACCCGCTCGGGCCATCTCGCTGACGTCGACGCCGTACCGCTCGGCGTACAGGTCGGCGAGGCGCTCGAGGCGGCGGGTCAGCAGCTTGACCTGCGGCGGCGAGGCGCCCTTCTGCGGGCCGAAGATGCGTGCAGCGTCGCAGAACCGCGTGCGCACATCGCAGGCCACCACCACCGAGACTCCGGCGAGGCGGGCCAGCGGCGCCATGGCGTCGAGCGCGCCCAGGCCACCGTCGGTCGTGGCCGAGCCGCCCACGCCCACGATGACTCGCCGGGCGCCGCTGGCGACGGCCTCCGCGATGAGCTCGCCGGTGCCCGCCGTTGTCGCTGCGAGCGGATCGTTCCGCTCGGCGCCCCCTGCCAGCAGCAGCCCGCTTGCACGGGCCATCTCGATGATCGCCGTGTCGCGCTCCAGCCGCCACTCAGCCTCGATACGGGCACGCAGCGGACCGGTCACCAGCGACGTGCGGTTCGGTCCGCCCAGCGCCTCGAGCGTGCCCTCGCCGCCGTCCGCAGCGGGCAGGCACGCCACGCCGACAGCGCTGCCGGCATACCGGCGGATGCCCGCTTCGATGGCGGCCGCTGCCTGCGCAGCCGACGCGGTGCCGCGGAACTTGTCCGGGCAGGCCACTACCCGCATGAAGACGGCTCTACCCGATCGGCTACTCGGCCAGGTCGGCCCCCAGCGTCAGCAGCACGTCGGGCGTCTCGAACTTCTGCACGGCCGAGGTGTCAGCCAGCATCGTGAAGACGTCGTTGTCGGCATCGAGCTCGAGCACGCCGGCGATCGCCCGTGCTTCGAGCAGCGAGCCCGGCTGGTAGTAGATGCGCGTCCGCTCCAGCGGCGCGCCCAGGTAGTTGGTGGGCGACTTGGTGATGTAGCTCAGCGTCTTGAACCGGTCGGTGAGCCGCCCCGCAGCGCCGCGCACCGTCGTGGAGTTGGCCACTTGGATCGAGACCTCCGCGGCAGGTCTGGGCTGGAAGGGCTCGGCATCGGCGGAGGTGGTGTCGGTGGCTGTTGGCGTCGTGGTGGCCACGACGACTGTGCTGACGGTGTCGCCGTCGGTCGTGCCGCCGTCTGTGGGTGCACCGGTCGTCGCGGGCGGCTGCGTCACCGCCGGGAGTGTGGCACCGGGCTCAGTGGCGGTCGTGGTGTCTGTCTCAACAACTTCGTCAGGATCGTCAACCGAGCGCAGCAGCAGAACGCCCACGACGACGGCCACCAGCACCAGCAGCAGTCCGCGCACAGCAGCGCCGCTGTTGGATTCGCCGGCTTGGCGGTTCATCGGGTGACCTCCCGTGGGTGTGCAGGGCAGCCGCGCACCGCCGTGCTGGCAGACGCGGCAAGTTGCTTGAAAAGTGGCGAGAACCGCTTGACGGCGGCAGTGATGTAAGCGTAGGGCCAATGAAGCTTCGGCAGGTGCACCCCTGAGCACCTAACTTGCGCACGGAACCCCGGTCCATTGGCAGCCCCAGCCCACATGAGCGAGCACGAGAACATCAGCCCATGAACATCACCGTCGTCGACCATCCGGTAGCTGCAGCCCTTCTCACCCGGCTGCGTGACCGCAACACCGATGTCGAGGAGTTCCGCCAGCGGCTTGATTCGCTGACGTTCCTGCTGGTCTCCGAGGCCTTGGCCGATGCGGCGTCGGCGCCGGCGCAGGTGGAGACGCCGCTGGGGCCTGCTGAGGGATCCCGGCTCGATCCGATGCCGGCGATCGTGCCCGTCCTGCGGGCCGGGCTGGGAATGCTGGACGCGGCACTGCGGCTGCTGCCCGCTGCACCGGTCGGCTTCATCGGCATGCGACGGATCGAGTCACCCGACGGCGTCAGCCACGAGTGCTACCTCGAATCGCTGCCGAGCGTGCTGGAGGACCGGCCCGTGCTGGTGCTCGACCCGATGCTGGCGACCGGCGGCTCGGCCGCGGAGGTGATCCGCGTGCTGGCAGCGTCGAGCGTGGGCCGGGTCACCATGGTGTGCGCTCTGGCGGCACCCGAAGGAATCGAGGCGTTGCGCAGCAGCGTCCCTGACGTGCGGATCGTGACCGCCGCCGTCGACAGCCACCTCAACGAACAGGCTTACATCGTGCCGGGCCTCGGCGATGCCGGAGACCGGCTGTACGGGGCGGCCTGAGCGAGGCTTGCTGGGACCTACTCGATCGAGTCGCCGAAACCGGCCAGTTGCTCGGCCGTCGGCAGGCCCGGCTGCGCTCGGCGTGCAGCGTCTCGTCTGGCGCAGGCCGCCGTGGCACCCACAGCGTCACGTCGGCATTCAGGCTGCCGACCACGGCAATCCGCGGCGCGTGCGGCGCGCTCATGAAGAGGCCTCAGGGGCCATGGTGGGCAGCGCCACCGACGGGGCAGCCGGCAAGGCTCGCACCCAGTCCCGCAGCACCTCTGCGTGCGACCCAGCGAGCGTGGCGAACTTGGCCTCGATCTCATCGGCACTCAGGGGGTCGTGCATAGATCCCTTCTGACCGCTCACCGAGCGTTCCAGCAGGCGACCGTCACGCAGCGTGATGCGCACCGAGCCGCCCATCTTGTGTGCATAGGTGGCATCCCAGCGCGCATCGGCGGCAATGGCGACAACCTTCGACTGCAGCTCGACCAGCTCAGGATCGGCAATCCGCTCCGCGCCGTAGGTGGCAGGGTCCGCGGGGTCCGCCGCGAGCGCCGCTGCGATGTTCCACGGGCCCGAGTACTGCGCGGCCATCACGGAGACCGTGCCGTCGCCGGTGTTGTGGACGGCGGCCTTCGTGGGCGCCGTCGCCTCGATGCGCTCGACCATGTCGGGGCGCAGGCCGTGGGCGGCGCGCAGCTCGAGGGTGGCTTGGATCAGCGGGTGGATGTCGCTGCACGCCGCCCACGGCTTGACGGTGATCTCGTCCAGCATCCAGCGGTTGCCGAGATCATCGGTGAGCAGTTCGACTCGGGGCTCGTCGCTGAACACCCGGCAGAAGCCGTAGGCGCCGGCCAACCCGTCTGCGGGTCCTTCGAAGGCGGCGGCGGCCAGCCGAGCTGCCATCACGCCACCCTCGGCGGCGCGACCCGCGTGAACACGCTTGGTCTGACCGCCCGACGACGCAAACTCCATCGTCCCCGACGCCAGCGTGGCGGCGATCCCCAACGTATCACGCAGCTGCGGGGCGCTCAAGCCCAGCAGCCGACCGGCGGCAGCGGCAGCGCCGAACACGCCGCACATCGAGGTGGGGTGGAACCCCCGCAGGAGGTGGGCCGCCGGCCCGACGGCAATTCCCGCCCTGCCCATCGCTTCATACCCCACAACCACGGCTTCGAGCGCATCGGCGCCCGACGCGCCCAATTCTTCGGCCAGCGCCAATACCGCAGGCACCACCACCGCGCCCGGGTGCGAGATCGACTCCTCGTGAACGTCGTCCAACTCGAAGGCGTGCGCGGCAGCGCCGTTGGCGAAGGCAGCCATGGCCGCGGTGGTGCGGTGGCCGCCGACAATCGACGAGCTGCCCCGGCCGCCCGTCTGCTGGGCGTAGGCGGCCGCCGTCCGAGCCCACGGAAGGGCGGCGCCGTAGACCATGCAACCGATCGTGTCCAGTACGCAGTTCTCGGCGCTGGCTGCGAGGCGGTCGGGCAGGCTGCCGGCGGTGCCTGCCAGGAACTCGGCCAGTGCTGCAGTGCGGTTGAACCCGACCTCGTCCGCCATCAGCCCGGATGGTCGCCGAGTGCCGCCATTGCCAGCCGCCCTAGGTGCGCGACGGAATCCTCGCTGTGCACCGTGCCGACGCCTGATGGCTCGCACACAAGCGGACCGGGTCGGTAGCCGCGGCTCGACAGCCCGCGCTGCACCGATTCCACCAGGCCGAAGTCCTCGGTGGCAGTCGTCCGCCAGTCCAAATCGATGACCTCGCACTGCACCTCAGAGGGCTCGGAAGTGTCGAGCCAGAACTCCCGCACCAGCAGCGTCTGGTCCACGCCGAGGGGCACCCAGCGGAACGTGTTGACGACCTGACCGGGGTACACCTGGATCGCCGCTGCAGGCCAGATGAAGTACGCCACATAGTCGGCGCCCTCGCCGAGGCGCGTGTAACCCGACTGCGAGGGCGGCGCTCCCTTGGCCGCGTGGCGGATCACCTGCTCGTCGCAGCGGATGCGGTAACTGGCCGGGTCGACCACACCGGTCGTGAATGAACGGTGAACGTTCGGGCAGTGATAGCACTCGTTGTAGTTCTCCACCACAACCTTCCAATTGGCCCCCACCAGGTGCGTGTTGCGCCAGCTCAGCATCCGGTCAGGCGCCGCGGGTGCGTTGGCGAGCAGCTCGGATTCCACGCCGGGAGCCACGTGCTCCAGGGGTGGCGCGCTGTGGTCGAGGTTCACGAATACGAAGCCGCCCAGCTGCTCGAGACGCACCGGTGGCAGGCAGATCTCGCCGACGTCGCGGCTGCGAGCGCTGGCAAGCCTGCCGTCGAGGGCGTACACCCACGCGTGGTATGGGCACGTCACCAGTCCCGGCACGGTGAGCTCATCGCCCCCGGGCCGCTGCGGGGGGAACAGCTCGTGGCCGCGGTGCTGGCACACGTTGTAGAAGGCATTGAGCTGGCCCCGGTTGTTCACCACGAACACCGACTCGTCGCCGACCGTGGCGGTCAGCACTTGGCCATGTGCCGCTACCTGGGACGCATGGCCGACCATCGCCCAGGATCGAGCGAACACGGCGTCCATCTCGGCAGAGAAGATCCCCGGGTCGGTGTAGTAGCGGGCGTCAAGCGCCCGACTCACGGCAGATCCCCTAACGCTGCAACGAGTTGGTCCATGCGCTGGCGAAAATTGACGTCGGCTCGCAGGAATCGCTGGCCGAGACCGCGGAACGACACAGCGCCGTCCTTGGTGATCACCCCCCGTTCGAGCAGCGATTGCCACACCCCGGTGGAGTTGAGATCGTGATCCAGCAGCTCGATCAGAAAGAAGTTCGACCGGGAGCCCTCGACGCAGCGGAACCGGTCGAGCTTGGCATCGAAGAGATCCTGCACATAGGAGCGCGCGTCGCAGATGGTGTCCACGGTCTTGGCGACGAAGTCGTGATCTCCCAGCGCGGCCACTCCGCCCGCGATCTGCAGTTGGCCGACGTTCCACGTGGGCTTCGCGGCCAGCAGCACGTCGATGACGCCGGAGTGGGCGACTCCGAACCCCAGCCGCAACCCTGCAAGTCCGTACACCTTCGAGAACGTCCGCAGCACGATCAGGTTCGGGTACTCCTCCACCAGCCCGATGCCGCCGGGGTCGCCCGAATAGTGCACGTAGGCCTCGTCGAGCACCACGAGACAGTGCGAGGCCGCCTCGATCACCCGCCGCAGATCCGACTCGGCTGTCCAGGTACCCGAGGGCGAGTGGGGGTTCGTGATGAACACGATTTTGTGCTCAGGGCGGATGGCCGCGACGTAGGCGTCGACGTCCACCGCCATGGACGGGCGATCAGTCGCCTCGTAGCACAGGTCGGCCACCCGGCCCTCGGCTTCTGCGAACAGGTGGTACATCGGAAAGCACGGCGCTGGCATCAGGATCGGATCGCCCTGGCCCGCAAAGGCCCGGATGAGCACCGAGATGATCTCGGTCTCGCCGGCACCGCAGAGGTAGTTGCGTTGCTCGTAGCCGTAGGTCTCGGCCAACCGTTCGCGCAACGGCTCGGCGGTCCACGAGGGGTAGAGCTGCACGCGACTGATCGCTTCCGCGACCGCAGCTTGCGCGGCCGACGACGGCCCGTAGGGATTTTCTGCCGATCCCAGCTTGGCAATGTCGGCTGCGCTCAGCCCGTAGCGACATGCAACCTCGTCGACCGACAGGCCCGGCACGTAGTACTCCGGCTGCCGTAGGGATGCGTGAACCGCGCTGGGCGATGAGAACCCGTGCACCAGTGTTCGGTGGGCTGCCACTGAGCGGTATTCTGCCGCGCTCTGAGACCACTTTGTGACCATCGCGAGGGCGCATGAGCCTGCCCGAATCGACGCGAGTCGCGATCATCGGCGGCGGCGTCTGCGGCGCCAGCCTGCTGTATCACCTCGCCCATGAGGGTTGGACCGACACGCTGCTCATCGAGAAGGGCGAGCTGACCTCGGGCTCCACCTGGCACGCCGCCGGCCAGGTGACCCATTCGGTGTCCGGCTACACGCTGGCGGCCATGCGTCGCTACGCCTGCGAGCTGTACGACGCCCTGCCTGCGGAGTCCGGCGTGGCAACGACATGGCACCGCAGCGGCAGCTTCCGGATCGCCTATCACGACGAGGAGGTGGACTGGCTGCAAGCGCAGCTCGGGCTGGCGGACTACGTCGGCAACGAGATGCACTGGGTGGGTCCCGAATTCATCGCCGGCAAACATCCCTTTTTCGACACCTCCGAAGTGCAGGGCGCAGTGTGGACCCCCAACGACGGCCACGTCGATCCCACCGGCGCCACCAATGCGCTGGTGGCGGTTGCCCGGAAGCTGGGTGCCTGCGTGAGCCGCCACAACCGTGTCGTTGACATCGGGCGACGGGCAGACGGCACTTTCGACGTCGTCACCGAGGCGGGCACGGTGCACGCCGAACACGTCGTGAACGCCGCCGGCTGCTACGCCCACCAGGTGGCGCAGATGATGGGGCTGGCGGTACCGATGGCAAACGCGCTGCACTCGTACTTCGTGACCACCCCGGTGGCTGAGTTCGCCGAACTCGACACCGAGCTGCCGGTGGTGCGCGACGATTACGTGTCGGGCTACATCCGCCAAGAGCAGGACGCCGGGCTCATCGGCATCTACGAGCAGCGCAACGCCGAGTCGGTCTGGGCGGACGGGCCCGGCTGGGACTTGGAGAACCCGCTGTTCGATGCCGACTACGACCGGGTCGGGCTGTGGCTGGAGCGCGCCTTCGAGCGGGTGCCGATTCTGGCCGACCACGGCATCCGCCGGGTCATCCGCGGCGCGATTGCGCACACACCCGACGGCGACCCGCTCATCGGCCCGTCTGGCGTTCTGAACTTCTGGCAGTTTGCCGGTGTGCAGGTGGGACTTGCTGACGGACCCGGATTGGGCCGCGAGCTGGCGCGCTGGATGGTGCACGGCGAGACCGACTTGAGCCTGCGCAGCTACGACGCTCGGCGTTTCGGCTACATCGAGCCGGACGACGTGGCCACCTACGGGCGCACCAAGGGCACCGAGGACTACGAGTTCCGCCACCAGACCCCGCTGCCCGGACTTGAGCGACCCGAGGCCCGGCCTTACCGCAGCTCGCCGGTGCTCGGCGCGCTGTCCGATGCGGGCGCGGTTTTCACCCAGGTGTACGGCTGGGAGCGGCCCAAGTGGTTCCCCGGCGCCGCTGGGCTGTCCCAAAGCGACGTGGTCTCGTTCCGCCATACCGACTGGTTCGAGGTGGCCGCTGCCGAGGCCGCGGCGGTGCGCGAGCGGGTCGGCATCATCGATTCGACGGCGTTCGCCAAGTTCGACCTGACCGGGCCGGACGCAGCGGCGGTCTTGGACCGGCTGACCACCAACCGGCTGCCATCAAACGGCCGCATGTCGCTCACGTACACCCTCACGCCAACGGGACGGATCGAAGGCGAGCTGACGGTGTCGCGGCTCGGGCCGGAGCACTTCTACCTGGTATCGGCCGCGGTGTTCGAGCTGAAGGAGCGGGAATTCTTCGAAACGCACTGGCCAGCCGGCGCCGACGCACAGCTGGTCACCCGCTCGAGCGATTTCGGCGTGCTCACGCTGGCCGGGCCCCGGTCGCGGGACGTGCTGGGAGCGTGCACCGATGCCGACCTAGGCAACGATGCCTTTCGCTGGTTGTCGTGCCGTGAGATCACGGTGGCCGGGATCTCGGGAGTGCGGGCGCTTCGGGTGGGATTCACCGGCGAGCTGGGCTGGGAGCTGCATGTGCCGCTCGGCCGCATCGACGATCTGTATGGGGTGCTGAGAGATGCCGGCGAGCCGCACGGCATGGCGAACGTCGGGAATCACGCCACCGAGGGCCTGCGGATAGAGAAGCAGTACATGATCAGCCGCGACCTGACCCATGACGTCACACCCGACGAGGCCGGCCTGGGACGCTTCGTCAAGCCTGACAAAGGAGACTTCGTCGGGCGCGACGCACTGCTGGCTCGCCGCGCGGATGCCGCCAGCGGGAAGCGGCCGTGGCGCTGGAAGCTGGCCTACCTGGCTGTCGACACCGACGGCGCTGAAGTCGCCGGCAGCGACGCGGTGTATCGCGACGGACGCCCCGTTGGGCTGGTCACGACGGGCGCATACGGCTTCTGGGTGGGCCAGGGCCTCGCATTTGCCTACCTGAACCCGGCCGACGCCGAACCAGGCACGCCATTGACGGTGCGTGTCCTCGGCGACCACCGCCCGGCGCGGGTACTGGAAGGTCCGGTGTACGACCCCTCCTCGGATCGGTTGCGCCAATGAGCTCGACGACGACTATGCGCGCTGCGCTGCTGGTGGGCCACGGCGGGCCAGAGATGCTGCAGGTGCGCGATGACGTGCCGATCCCGGTGCCCGGTCCCGACGAGGTGCTCATCGCAGTGGCGGCGTGCGGCATCAACAACACCGACATCAACACGCGGGTTGCCTGGTACAGCAAGTCGGTGACGGCGGCGACGTCGGGTGAGGGATACGCCGACGCAGATGCCGCCGATTCCACCTGGGGCGGCCGGGGCGTGGAGTTTCCCCGCATCCAGGGAGCCGATGTGGTGGGACGGGTGGTTGCCGCCGGCGAGCGTGCCGATGCGGCACTCGTAGGGCGGCGGGTCATGGTGGAACCGTGGTTGAAAGACCCCGCCAACCCGACCGACCGCAGCAAGGCGCGCTACCTCGGCAGCGAGGTCGACGGCGGCTTCGCCGAGTTCGCCGCTGTTCCGGCCGCGAACGTGTACACGGTCGAGTCCGACCTGTCGGATGCCGAGCTGGCGACCTTCGCCTGTGCGTCCTCGACGGCTGAGCACATGCTCCAGCGCATCGGGCTCACCGCCGGCCAGAGCATCGCGGTGCCCGGTGCGAGCGGTGGCGTGGGCTCGGCACTGGTGCAGCTCGCGAGGCGGCGAGGCGCACGTGTGGTGGCCATATCCGGTGCTTCCAAGGCGACACAGGTGCTCGAACTCGGTACGGATGCGGTGGTGCCACGCCAGGGCCCTGATCACGATGTCGCGGCGGCGGTCGAAGCCAACGGCGGCCCGTTCGACGCCGTGGCCGACGTGGTGGGCGGCGATGCCGTGGGGCTGTGGCTCGATGCGCTGGCAGGCCGCGGGCGCTATGTCACCTCGGGCGCCATTGCCGGACCCATCGTCGAGGTCGATCTGCGGACGATCTATCTCAACGACCTGGAGCTGTTCGGCGCCACGATCTACGGACCGGGGCTCTTCGCCGACCTCGTCGGCTACATCGAGCGGGGCGAGATCCGCCCGGTGCTGGGCGGCACGTTTCCCCTCGAGCGCATACGCGAGGCGCAGGAAGCCTTCGTGCGCAAGGAGCACTTCGGCAATCTGGTGATCACTCTGTCGTGAGCCCGAGGTGGGAATCGAACCCACAACCCCCGCTTTACAAGAGCGGTGCTCTGGCCGTTGAGCTACTCGGGCACGACCGGCCGACGTCGACCGTTCTCTTGCGTACTTTGGACAAGTGCACTCATGCCTGTAGGCAAGAGAAGACAGAGCAACATCGTATGCCAAGCAACTTGCATAGCCAAGGACTCAGTCGAGTTTCGTTCGATGAACGACAGTCCGAACGAGGCTATCACCAGCATCACGGCACCGAAATGCCCGAACACGCACGCCTGCAGCATCCAATAGCGCATACCTCTGAGCCATTCTGCTTTCAACATGAATGCACAAATGCCCGCAAGAAGGACCAAGATACCAGCAACAAACAAGGCCAAAAGCACAACATTCAACATCGACTGGAGTCGTTGCGGCTCGACTACGTCTGTATCGCGCCCTATCCAAACAAACAGGTACGCCATTGCAACGAAGTAAACGAGCAACAGGAACTGCACACTAGCCAACAACCGTCGCACCCAAAGGTTGTAGAGCCAAGTGCCGAGTGCCGTATGGGCAAACCGCCGACCAAATTTATCGAACATTGCAGCGACCTTCCTATCGCTATGATCAGACCCTCCTACCTCGTGTTGCTGACGGACGCGCCGTGCGAAGATACCGGCTCATGTGCGGTTCACGACACGAGCGCGGGCGATGTCGAACAGGGCCACGGCGGCGGCCGATGCCACGTTGAGCGATTCGATGCGACCGAGCACCGGGATCGACACCACCTGGTCGCACCGGCGCTCCACCAGCGCCGACAGTCCCCGGCCCTCGGCGCCGAGCACCAGCACCAGCGGCTCGTCGCCGACCCGCAGCGACTCGAGCCCGTCCGGCGCGTAGCCGTCGAGACCGATGGCCCACAGGCCGGCGTTGCGGAGCTTGGCGAGCGCAGCGGGCATGCCGCCGACCAGCGCGATCGGCAGGTACTCGATGGCACCCGCAGCGGCCTTCACGGCGGCTGGCGTGAGGTTGGCCGAGCGGTGGCTGGTGAGCACGACGCCTGTGGCACCGGCGACCTCTGCCGTGCGCAGGATGGCGCCGAGATTGCCCGGATCGGTGACACCGTCGGTCGCCACGACGAGCGGCAGCGTGTTGCCCGCAGGTCTGGCCAGCTCTTCCAGCGGCACGGGCTGAACGGCGGCGGCCTTGGCGATCACGCCCTGCGGTGCGGCGGTGAGCGCTGCCTCGTCCAGCTTGCGGCGGGTGACCTCGCGCACCGGCACCCGCCGGTCGCCGGCGAGGTCGACGATCTCGGCCAGCGTGGCCGCCGAGTGCGCGTCCTCGGAGATCAGCACCTCGTGCACCTTGCGCTTGCCGGCCCGCAGCAGCTCGCGCACCGCCTGCCGACCTTCAACGTGATCCCCGCCAAGACCCTTCGGCCGCGACTGGTTGCGCGCTACCGGTGCCCGAGCGTCGCGGCCGTCTCTTCGGCCTCCACTCCGCGTCGGGTTCACAGCACCCCGCCCAGACCTCGCCCGGTTCGCCGAGCTGGCACCCCGCTGCTGTCCGCCTCGCCCGCGATCTGAGACTCCGCTGCCCCGCTCGCCACGCCGCGGGGAGGCACCACCGCGCCGAGGGGAATCATCTCGCCGCCTGCCGCGTTCCGCACTCACTGCTCTCCGCCACCCTCAACTGCCGCAGACTGCCGCCCGCCGTTGGCGACCACGAGTGCCACGGCGTGGGCCACGATGCCGCCGGCATTGCCCAGCCTTTCGGTGCGCTTGCCGCAGACCGTGACCGGTCCGCCGGCTGCACTGCTGAGCCGCTCCTGCATCTGATCGCGGTGCGGAGCGATCATCGGTCGATCACAGATGACCGTGCAGTCGGCATTCGCCAACATCCAACCGCCCTCCGCGAGCAGCGCCGAGACCTGCCGCAGCATCTCGATGCTGTCAGCACCCCGCCAGCGCTCCTCGCTGTCAGGAAACTGCGTGCCGATGTCTCCAAGTCCAGCAGCACTCAACATCGCATCGATCACCGCATGAGCAACAACATCGGCATCGCTGTGGCCCACCAGCGGCCGTTCGCCCGGCAACCGAACCCCGCCCAGCACCAGTATCCGATCAGCATGGCCTGCCGCATCTGCAAACGGATGCGCGTCATAGCCATGCCCCACCCGCATCACCAATCCAGCCCTGCTGTCAGCAGCACTCACGCCAGTTGACGCTAGAGCCCGCCGCCCGAGGCGCGGGTGGTGAGCAGCACCTCCACGACGACGAGATCGGCGGCCGTGGTGACCTTGTGCGCCGCCGCCTCACCCGGCACGGCCATCACAATGCCGCCCGCAGCCTCCACCAGCGCAGCATCATCGGTGGCCTCAGGCTCCCCGGCATGTGCGGCAACCAGCACCTCCCGCCGAAACGCCTGCGGCGTCTGCACAGCAAAGAGCCCCAAACGGTCCACCGTCCCGGTCACGGCACCACCGCTGTCGCCCCATGTCGGCACCCGCTTCAGCGTGTCGCTGACCGCCAGCGCCGGCACCGCTGCGTCGGCACCGCCTCGAACAGCGGCAATCACAGCACGGAACAACCGAGCCGAAGCCCCGGGCCGAGCAGCGTCGTGGCACACCACTACATCGACATCGCCCGGAACGGTCGCCAACCCAGCCCGCACAGACCCCGACCGAGTCGCCCCACCAGCCACAACGCCGACAACGCCACGAGCGCTGTCGGCCAACCCGTCAACAGCCTGCACGGGCACCACGAGGGTGACCCCATCGCAAGCTGCCTGAGCCGCGTCGACGCTCCAAGCGACCATCGAGCGCCCAGCGACCGGCATCATCACCTTCGTGGCACCTTCAGCGCCCGCACCCAACCGAGTGCCGGCTCCGGCGGCCAACACGATCGCCCAAGTCCGAGCCACCCGCTCAGTCTGCCCCGGCGCAACGGACCTTGGCGCTGACCGGATCTGGGCGAAGTTCACACAGGCGGAGGCCGCGAGACCCTGATCCGGCCGCTCCGGACAGTGACTATCGCTCGCTCGTCGAGATCAACACCGTGATGCTCAATGACCTCCGACATCAGAGCGATGCGCCGCTCCGCTGGAACGTCGGGCAGCCGCACGAGCCCTGCATGCGGCACATCGTGCAGGTAGATCAACTCCCCGAAGTCGGTGTCAATCGTGACGAACACGCGACCTAGCGACTCGGCCAACTCCAGCAACGCCCGATCGCCTGGGTCCGGGCCGAGTGTGCGTGCCTCGAGGACATCGTGCCCGCCGCGACGAAGCGAATCAGCAAGGCGGCGCCCGGCGCAGCGATCTATCAGAAACCTCACGACCCGGCGACGGAGACCGTGGCCAAGGTGTCACGCGCAATCACGGCATGCGCATAGGCGGTGCAGGCAAGGAGGTCGTCCTGCTCGAGGTCGGGATAATCGTCGAGGATGTCCTCGGGAGCGACACCCTGCGCCAGGAGGCTGAGCACCAATTCCACGGAAATGCGCAGGTCGCGCACGATGGGCTTCCCGCCAAAGACATCAGGCCGGGCGGTGATGCGGCGCAAGAGCTCTTGATTGGCCGCCATGATCCACCTCGGGTCCGCCGGTCCCGGAACGCTCGGGCTGTGGCCCCCAACCTACCGCTGCCCCGCGCGAGCGGCGTCGGAGCGGTTCTGAGCTGCGTCCCAGACTCCGTCGCGCAGTCGCGCTGCCGAAGCCCCATCTGTTTCTGGCAGCCTTTGACCAACGAGCTTGGCAGACGCCACGCCGGGATGGCAGCGAGTAAAAATGGGCGCTCTGCTGTTGAGCTACACCCCGTTGCGGGGGCCAGGACTCCAACCTGGATCTCCCATTTTTGCGAGCGACCCGGTCTTGCTCCGGGGCGGACTCTGCGTCAATCGCCCTAGGGCCATAACTGTACCTGAGCCCGCGTGCGAAGTACC
>JAJEIW010000115.1 GCA_022828045.1 Acidimicrobiia bacterium
CGCCAGCACCGACTCGATCACCTCCAGCCCGGCCAGCACGCCGAGATTGCCGTCGTAGCGGCCGCCGGTGGCAACGGTGTCGATGTGACTTCCCATCATCACCGAGTCGGCGACACGTCCCGGCTGGGTGCACGCCACGACATTGCCCAGGCCGTCGATGGTGACATCGAGCCCCAGGTCTGCCATCCACGTGCCGACCAAGTCACGCCCGGCCCGGTCCTCGTCGGTGAGCGCAAGGCGGCAGTTGCCCTGCGTGCCCTCGATGGCGCCGATCTGAGCGAGCTCATCCAGGCGACGCATCAAGCGCTCGCTGTCGATGCGGGGTGCCCCTCCGGCCGATCCGCTCATGTGCTCATTCTGTCATCGCGGCCAACGCTCGCCGCGTCGAGGGCGGAATGTCAAGACACTCCCGCGTTGAACATCAACGACGAACATCGCTCATCTTGAATGCTTCGTCGATGTCAAGCACCTGTCTGAGATATTGCGGGTACCTCACAGTTAGGGAAGCCAGACGTTGGCCGCAGAGTCCTTTCTCGGGGCGTCTCCGAACGAAACCTCCCCCTGCTTGAGCCTCGGGGTTGGCCCTGGGCGGCGCGGATGCGTAACACACTTGGTTACACTTTTGGTTATCGCTGATCGTCGCGCCGGTAGTACGCCGCCGTTCGTGAACCCGCCGCTCGTCTTGACCGTGCTGGAGATTCGGTACCCCGAGATTGCGGGGGGTCTCTCCGATGCTGCCGTGTCGGCGATGAAGGAGTCTGTGCGCGACAGCTTGCCGGTCATGGCGCCGCGGGTTGAGCATCAGATCGGTGTGGCCGTCGATGCGGCGATGCCGCCGCAGGTGGAGCAGCGCTCGTCGCCGAGGTTCTGTGCCCGTGACCAGGCGACCGCGTTGGTGGTGAGGCGCGATGCACTGGTCTTGGAGACCACCGTCTACGGGGGGTGGGTTGAGCACTTTCGGCCGCTGGCGGCACAGGTCACTGAGGCATTGGAGCGCATCTGCGCGCCTGACGGCGTACAGCGGATCGGCCTGCGGTACATCGACGAGATTCGGGTGCCGGGCACCGGCGGGGGGCCCGACGGCTGGGATGGCTACATCAGCCCGCGCCTGCTGGCAGCGGCCGCCGAGGACTTGAGGCCAGACGGGATGAACCCGACGACGTGGCAGGGACTCATCCAGTACCAGACAGACGCTTCGTACGCGCTGAACGTGCGCTACGGACCGCAGGACGGCTACGCCGTGGACCCGCAGGGTCCGACCCGCCGCAAGTCGGTGGCGCCCGCCGGGCCGTTTTTCCTGCTCGACTCCGACGCGTTCTGGAGCGGCGACGACGAGATACCCGAGTTCGCGGCGGCCGGCATCCTCGAACGCTGCGATCGGGTGCATCAAGCGGCGAGCGACTTCTTCAAGATCGCCGTCACCGACAAACTGCGCACAGAAGTGTTCGATCAGCACACAGGGGACCTGACATGAGCACCGCCCACCGCATTGATGATGCGCCCACCGGGGCGTCAGTCGGCCACACGCCGCCCCGCCTGGATCGGACCAGAACGATTCAGGACTTCGTGGACGACGTCGGCTTCTTGCGCAACCGCAGCGAGCTGTTGGTCCACGACTCTCGAGACCTTCACGAGTCCATCGGGCAACTGCATTCGGACAGCCTCGACGAGGAACTGCGCTCGCTGACCGTGCGTCACGCCCGGGAACACCTGCCGGCGCTGCTGGAACAGCTGAGCACGCTCGGGTTCTCATGGAGGGACATCGCCAAGCTCGCCGGGGTGTCGGTTCCTGCGGTGCGCAAGTGGCGGCAAGGCGAGTCAGCCACCGGTGACAACCGGCAGCGCGTCGCCCGGGTCGTCGCACTCTGCGAGATGGCGGCACAGCGCTACCACATCGCCGATGTCGCCGGATGGCTCGAAACGCCGCTCCATCCCGATGCGCCGCTCAACGGACTCGACTTGATGGCGTCTGAGCGGTTCGATCTTGTTCTCGCATTGGCGCACGAGCAGCCTGGCGACCCCGAGCGAGTCTTGGACGAGTTCGAACCCGACTGGCGCGCCCGGTATCGCTCCGATGTGGAGGTGTTCACCGCTCCGGACGGTCTGCCAGCCTTGCGACTCACCAGTCCCGACAGCTAGCCGCCTCGCTTGTCAGCTGAAGCGCTCGAAGCCCCTGGCTCACCGTCGGACCTGTACATCGCGTCCTCGCCAGCGGAAGTGCAGCAGGCCCGCCCATTCATGACCGGTGACGTGTTCGATGGGATGACCATTCCCGGGCTGCCGCCCGAATCCGAGGGCCTCGGCATCGTGCTGACCCATCCGTGCTCGATGCGCGCGGATGGTGTCCGGCTGATTCCGCGGCTGCATATAGCACGGGTCGCCGCCAACCAGCAGATCCCGCTGGGCAAATGGACAGACGGGCACTTCAAGGTGATGCCGCTGCCCGAGCTCGACGGCGGCCACTACGCGGCCCGCTTCGAGCAGATGGGCCTTGTGGAATCGGCATCGTTGTTGCCCGAGAAGCGCATCGCCTGTCTGTCGCCCTACGGCATCCACCTGCTGCAGCAGCGCTTCATCTGGTACCTCACGCGATTTCTCGTGCCTACCCATCGTCTCGCCGAAGCCACTGCGCCAGTCTTCGAGGAAGCCGAGATGGAAGAAGAGTGGGTAACCCGGGCGATCCAGGGCGGAGCCGCGCGAGATGCATCGACAGCGGCGTTCCACAAATGGGTCCGATCCCCGGACGAGTCAGGCAAATTGCCGCAGGAGCAACTCGCCGACCCGCAGCGCCGTGCCGGGGTCCGCCGAGCAATGAGACACCACCTCGCGCACGGCTGACACCCCAGCGAGCACGAAGCGCGTGTGGTGACGACTGCCCCGACGAAGAACTGCTGCGGCTAACCGCCCGCCTGAGAATCGACCTCTTACCGCCCGCCGCGGTCAATGAGCGCCGCCAGCGTCTTGTCTAGCTCTACTAGTGCGATTGCGGTGCGTCTCAGGCGGTCGACTTGCGAGTTGACGACCAGCTCGTGGCCGTCTGCCAAGAGCGGCAGATTGCACTGCCAGTCCTTGCGGGCAGGAACCGCCTCGATGGCGTCATGTGTCGTCGGCGCGGAACGAATCGTGCGGTGCCACTCGATAGGTACACCGAACGCCCCTTGGAGCCGCCACCGGCCTTCGTCATGCGAGAACCGCAGCAGCGACTTGCGCCAGTGATTGGTCTCGCGGCTTCGGACGAGGGCAGCACTGAGCGAAACTTGAGCACGCTGGCGCATGAGTCGCAGTGTGCTCAGATTTTGCGGCTTTGAGGCAAGCCTCCGCGTCCAGTCATGGGGCATGAGAATTGAAGCCGCGATCTGGTCGCACAGGCGTTCTTCGTCATCGCCATCGCCGGCGCGTCGGTACGCGATCGCCGGTGCCTGCGGATGCACGAGAACCCTGTGAGCAAGCTCATGGGCCAAGGTGAATCGACGGCGGCCAGCGTTGAGGCCGCGGCGCAGATGGATGATCGTCTGGTCGCGATCGTGTACAAGCCGCCCGTCTTCGACCATGTCGGTTTCGAGAATCTGACCAACGCCCATGCGCGCTGCGAGCGTCTCGAGATCCACCGGGGGCCGCGATGGCACCTCACACAGGTCCAAGAGCCAGCGTGCGAGTTGATCCGGACAGGTGTTCATGGCAAATCGAGGCTTCGGGCAAAGGTAACCCAGTCTTGGACCGAGGCCAGCGGCAGTCGCCGCACACCGCCCTTGGCCAGTTCCAGGCGGGCACGCGACTCAACTTGGAGAATCAGTTGTCGATTCCAGTCGTATTCCTCGGCTGCCGTCGCCAGGCCACTGCGCTGACTGGATGACAGCTCGGGAATCGGGAATGGATTGAGTGCTTCCCCGGCTTCGAGGCCGAGTGCACGCGAGAGCGCGATCAGCTCTGAGACCGATCCGTCAAGAAGCGCCTCGGGTTCGCAGAGTTCCGTCACGCGTTCAGGGGTGAGCCCCGCGACGGCTGAGACGGCCTCAATGGAGTCGGCTGAGGTGTCGAAGGCCCCACCAAGTCGTTCGGCTGCTCGGATGGCGATGATTCGCTCCCCCCGGCCCGAGCGCGCTCGCGACTCGACGGCCGGTGCCCACTCGGCAATCCACTGGCTGACGACTCGGCGGAGTTCTTCGTCGTTGGCAGCGTTTCTCACGCACATCTGCGCCGGAGTGCCCGCGATCTGACGGCTCATGGTTGTGCCAGGACCAAGGATGACCAGTACAGGAAGGCGTCGTGCGACCGCCCAGGCGAACTCTTGGCCGGCTCCCAAGCTGCCCCCATGGTCTCCCAGGAGAACAAGCCCGGATGCCCGCCTGACGTGGCTGCGGTTGAGTTCGTAGATCTCCTGTGGAGGCCTCTGGTCCTCCGGCCTGGGTGCTGACCACAGCACGGGAAGATGCACTTGCCATGGCGTCCCTGCGGCTGCCGTCGTCTCGACGATGGTCCGATCGATGATCTCGCAGCGACCCGAGAGCACCGACAGATCCTTCGGTTCCAGCGCCGTCAGTGCGGAGGCAACGTAGATGTGCGTTTCGGGTCGAATGTGCGTCTCGGGTTGGTCGCCAAGCTGGAGTGTGAGTTGCAGTGACTCGTCGTCGGCGGAAGGCGCACTGGTCATGCCACGCGTCCCTCCACCCAGGTGATGAAGATCAATTCGTCGATGTCACCGGCGGCAGCGGCGAGCATCATCTCGACTGTTTCGTCGCCCTCGCTGTCGCCGGCAGGCTCGATCCATGCCTTACCGTTTCGCTCCGCCATCTCGACCATGGCGAGGAAGGCGACGCGCTTGTTGCCATCTGGGAATGGGTGGTTGCGGACCAGTCGATATCCGAGAACACCAATCTTGCGTTCGAGGCCGGGGTGAAACTCGACACCATCGAACGAAGCACCCGGTGCGTGGACGGCCGACTCAGCCGTGTTGATGCGGCTCGTGCGCATGAGCACCTCGGGCTCGACGCGCAGGACCGCCGAAGCGATCGTCAACACGTCGTCGAGCCCGAGGTAGTTCATGGCCTCAGGTAGCCAGCCGGTCGAGGATGCGCTTGTGGCGCTCCATGGAGGCGGCCAGGCGCTGCTGGAAGCCCTCGTCCGACCGGCGGTTCTCGATGTGGCTCTCGATGGCGTCGCGTACCGCCTCTGACATGCTGACGCCGTCGACGTCCGCGACGAGTTCCAGTGCATCGGCCTGCTCGGACGGCAGTCTCAATGTCATGGCCTTCTGTGCGTCGGGCATGGCGGTCTCCTGTGGTTGCTTGCGGGCCTCACCATACATGCCTGGTAGCGATGCAACAAGACACTGCGGTATCATTCCATCGGGCGAAAGGATGCCCAGATGTCGAAGAGCAACAACCGCCATGTCGTGCCGAGCCCGAAGGGCGGGTGGGATGTAAAGGCACCCGGCGCCAGTCGGGCGAGCGCGCACCGCGGCACCCAAGCGGCCGCCGAGCAACGTGCCAAGGAAATTGTCGGCAACCTCGGCGGCGGCGAGGTGAGGATCCACGGCCGCGACGGACGGATCCGAGACTCCGACACGGTCGCGCCAGGTAACGACCCGAACCCACCCCGCGACACCCGGCACTGACTCGGGACCTGGCGTCACGCACGACCTGAGAGCCCCGCGAGGGCACGCGTAGATTGGAGATTGAGCATGGAACCCCTGAAGCTGACTGAAGTGCTTATGGCCGATGTCGGCCGTCCTCGGAACGACGGGACGCGGGGATCAGGCCTCTACGCCGTTCCGATTGGTCTCAACCGTGCACCGGACAGCGTTGAGGCGCAGTTTCTCGTGCGGCACTGGGATTCGCCGCCGCGGTTCACCACGAGGCATCGGCCCGGGATTCTCACGGTCCTTACAGATCGTGTGATCTTGGAACGCACGACCATTGACGAGGTCGAGACCTGCCATGCGGAGACGTTGCGACTCGTGATTAAGAGCATGCGCCAATAGGTGCTGACCTGCGAAAACGCTGTGTCCATCTGCATGCTCTCTGGTCCTCTGACCTGCGGGTTTGAAGCCGGGGCCAGCCTCAAGCACGAAATACGCTGAAATCTGCGCCACCTATTGGCGCGGCCTCTAAGGCGACCAACGCCGATGCCGCTGCCTACCGGGCATCGCAGAGGGAGCGAGCGGGTGCGCAGGCTCGTCGCGACCACGAACACGACGACCACGTGCGGGACGTCGCGGCACGAATCCAGTTCTAGGTCGCGGAACTTCCCAGCCTGAGACGGTCGCACTACCAGACGTGCTCGAATCGGAGTTCGTCGCGGTGCCAGCCGCTGTTGGCACGCAGGTATCGGGCTGGGTGCTGAATTGATGGTGCTTGTTCAGTGCCCGCTGACCTGCAGTGCCAGGGCGCGTTGGATGTTCTCCAGCCGCGCGAAATTGTTGTCGATTCGACCGTGGTCAACTGTGAGCCCTTCGGTCTCGGCGTTGTTGCGGCCGTCTCCGATGAGATCGATCATCGCTTTGACGTAATCCCGAGCTTGGGTCCCGCTGATGTCTCCAAAGTGGGCCCACTGGTTGCGGGCAGCAACCAGATCTTGGAGTTGCCCGTCGGCAGCAGGGCCGAGCAGCGCCATCGCGGCGGCGGGCTCCTCTTGGAGAATTCTCATCTGAAGCGCCGGGTCCTGCCGAGAAGCCTTATGCAGGTGATTCCTAAAGATCCCGTGGTGCCGTCGCAGACTTTCGTGCCAGTCCTTGCCCCAGTGTCCCCGGAACCTGGGCTCATTGAGAGTGCAGAGCGAACCGCCGAGCAGCTCAAGCGCTTTGCCGAGCAGGTCGCGGGCGCTGTCGTCGGGCGAGTCCGGCCAGTACGACTTGATGGTGTCACGCAGCCTCGCGGGTACCAGCTTGCCGCCATCGCCAATCCACTTCTCGTGCGCGACGTCACCCATCTGGTCCTCGGCGAGGTCGAAGGCCCAGCGGGCACCGTCCGGAGGGTTGGCCCAGTCGAACTCGTTCCTCGACCGTCCCAGCTCGTCAACCGGCAACGTGTGATGCTCGTCGAACTCGGTGCTGAGCCACTTCCATTCGCCGATACGTACGACCGCCAATATGACCCCGGCGTGGAACGCAACGGCATGCTTGATGCAGAGGCTGTCAAGGTCGCGTGGGTCGATTTCTCACCAGCCGCGCATTGATTCGACGACCTGCTCAGGGCTGTCGCCGGGTCGATGCCCACTGCGGTAATGGTCCTGCGTCCGGTAGCTGAGCCGGAACATCACGGCCGGCGGCGCATCGTCGGGAACGGTCTCAGTCATTGGTGCCCCCCATGCGTTGAACGAGGGAAACGTACCGACGAACACAACGAGATGCCGTATGCCGCATCCGTCAGCGTGGCGAACTCGCACTTGACCTGATGCAGCGCGGCGATGCCGGCCCGGCTGATGTGCAAGGGGCTTGGCCTGCGGTCATCGTGCCCAGGGCTGGGGTGGCGGTCGGATGGGGTTGGTAGATTGCTCGTACTGCCTCGGCGGACGCTGGGAGCAGGTACGACAGACGAGGTCCGAAGTGTCGGGCACTCGAGATAGGAGAAGATGCGATGGCTAGTCGCGTTGTCCAGATTGCCGCAAAGTGGTCGCGGCGAATGCAAGACCCCAATTTCCCAGGGGCCGAGACCCACTACATGTTGGTTCCAGCGAGTGAGCTGCCAGATGGCCTGCCGCTCGATGCGAACCCGAGAGAACCGAACGTCAATCGGCCGGTGTACCGGGCCGTGTCGCGCTCATTGCGTCAGGAAGACGACAGCATTCCCGGCAGCTTTCATCTGAAGCACCGCGGGCTGACGCTCGTCGCGTCAGCCGTGGTCAAGAGCCGGGAATCGGGCGCCGACGGGCTGGACTTCTTTGAGTTGCACTTTGCCGACGACGGTGTGTACGGCATCGTCGACGGCGGCCACTCCTACGAGATCGTCAGGGAAGCGCGCAAGGCCGGGGCGATCCCGGACGACGAGTTCATCAAGTTGGAGATCGTGACAGGCCTCGACACCGAGAGCCTCGTGACCGACATCGCGGGCGGTCGAAACACGAGCATGCAAGTGCAGGCCAAGTCCCTCCTCGACTTGAACGATGAGTTCCAGTTCCTGAAGGACGCGCTCGCTGCAGACGATTGGGCCAGCCGCGTGGCGTGGCACGAAGGTGAAGACGGTGATGTCGACGTTGTCGATGTCATCGCCGCCATTTCATGCTTTGACATCGCGAGCTACCCGGATCGCAGCAGCCACCCGGTAAACGCCTATCGGCGAAAGAAGTCAATGTTGGATCGCTTCCAGAGTGACCCAGACCGCTACCGCCGGCTCTCGCCGATCATTCGGGACGTTCTGAAGTTGCACGACTGGATTGCCTACGACTCCGAGAACCGCTGGCAGCAGGCTGGCGGGGTTTCCGGGAGCGGGGGCAAGTACGGGCGCTTGGAGATGGTCGAGTCTGCAAAGCAGGGACGGCCCGCCTTCGAGTTCCCGTTCCTGCCAGACCTGCGCTCCTCGAAGCGTCTCCGGCGCCCAGCCGTCTTTCCGATATTGGCCAGTTTCCGACTGCTGCTCGTCTCCGACGATGATGCGGCACCGATCGGTCCATACCGGCCGGTCAAGTGGCGAAACGGCTTCGGCGAGGCCATGGATCTCTGGGAAACCGCCGGAGGCCAGCTGCTCCGCACGTTCTACGAGCACTGGGACTCGACCGGCCGGGATCTGCATGCATCGGGGCGTTCACCGGCGTTGTGGGGGTCCGTCTATAAGGAGCTTGCCGTCATCGACGCCGAGAGCCGGGGGATCATCTAGATGGTTAGTTCCAAGGGGTGGGGTCCGCCGTTGGTGGGGTGAGGGTGTCCAAGCTCGGGGTGTAGTCACGCTTCGATCTTGGAGGTTCTCGGCATGTGCCCGGACTTGGACACCCTCGCGACTGCACTGTATGTGAG
>JAJEIW010000279.1 GCA_022828045.1 Acidimicrobiia bacterium
AGCTCGGGACAGACATCGAGCGCCATCTGGATGTCGGCTCCTAGGCGGCGCTGGATTTCGACCGCGTCTTCGGGCGTCATCCGCATCTTGGTGCCGTCGTAGGTCGAGCGGAAGGTGACGCCCTCGTCGTCGACCTTGGACTTGGCGTCATGATCAGCACTCTCGCCGCCTGCTCGGCGGCCGGGCTGATTCGCGCCGCCTGCTCGGCGGCCGGGCTGATTCGCGCCGCCTGCTCGGCGGCCGGGCTGATTCGCGCCGCCTGCTCGGCGGCCGAGCGACATGATCTGGAAGCCGCCGGAGTCGGTGAGGATGTGGCCGTCCCAGCCGGTGAAGCGATGCAGGCCGCCCAGCGACTCCACGACGTCGGCGCCCGGCCGGGCCTGCAGGTGGTACGTGTTGGCCAGCACCACCTCGAGGCCCAGCTCGTCGTAATCAGTGGCGTCGAGGTGGATGACCGCCCCGCGCGTCCCCACCGGCATGAACACCGGCGTCTGGAAGGTGCCGCGGGCAGTGGTGACGCAGCCCCGTCGAGCTTGGCCATCTGCAGCCAGCAGCTCGAAGGCGACCCTGCCAGCCGGCGCCGCTACGGCTTCTCCGCCCGATGCGCTCACGACGTCTCGCGCTCGCTGCGTGCCAGCAGCATCGCGTCGCCGAATGACAGGAAGCGGTAGCCGTCCACAAGTGCCCGTTCGTAGAGGTCGCGCCACCGGGGCCCGATGAACGCATCGATGAGCAGCAGCAGCGACGACCGCGGCAGGTGAAAGTTGGTGAGCATCGCATCGACCGCCACAAACTCGACACCCCGATGCAGGAACAGATCGGTCGACCCGCACACGTCGGCTGTGCTGGCGTGAGCCGCCACAGCGGCGGCCGTGCCGTCATCGTCCGCCGCTGGCGTCTGGCGTCGCCGTTGGCGGGCGGCAGCCTCCAATGCTCGCACCGTGGTAGTGCCGACAGCCACCACCCGCTCGGCGGCAGCACAGGCGTCGAGCGTCGCTGCTGGCACCCGGTAGTGCTCGGCGTGCATCTGGTGCTCGTCGGCGTGGTCGACGGCGATCGGGGAGAACGTCGCCAAGCCGACCGTCAGATCGACGGTCGCGATCGTGACGCCGCTCGAACGCAGCGCGTCCAGCACGCCGTCTGTCAGGTGAAGCCCGGCCGTGGGAGCGGCGGCGGAACCGTCGGAGCGGGCGTACACCGTCTGGTAGCGCGCCGCCACGGCCGATCTGGCGGCGGGGTCGTCGGCGCTGTCGAGTCCGGAGTGCCGCGCGATGGCTCGACGGGCCACGTCGGGGTCGATATAGGGCGGCAGAGGCGTCTCCCCAGCACGGTCGAGCAGTGCAGCCTGCGAGACGCTCTCCATCGGAACCCCGCCGACGCGAACGCTGACAGCCCGGCGCTGCTGATCCAGTCGCGGACCCACGACGACCTCCACCTGCGGGTCCCGCTCGGAGACCAGCACCGTTCCGTCGACAATCCTGCGAGACGGCCGCACCAGCGCAGCCCAGCCAGCGTCGCTGTGCGCTGTTGCCCTGCGGGAAGCCTCCGACGTCGTGTCGCGAGCGACGTTCGCGCCGGTACCGGGCCGCACTGCGTCTGGCACCGACGGTCCGCTTCTGAGCGATTCCAGCAGCAACACCTCGGCCGCCCCGCCGGTGCGCTTGCGCAGCGGCAATCGGGCAGGCATCACACGTGTCTCGTTCAGCACCAGCACGTCTCCGGTGCCCAACAGCGACGACAGATCGACGATGTGCCGGTGCTCGGGTGCGGTGCACGGTCCGCGGTCCACCAGCAGCCGGGCCGAGTCGCGCGGCTCTGCAGGCACCTGCGCGATTGCCGCATGCGGCAGCTCGTAGTCGAACTCGTCCATCCGCATGCGCGCCGCTCTCACGCGTGATGAGGCTATGGGCGCTCGCGGATCAAGCTCACCACGGCGTGTTGTCGGCCAGCGGCTGCTCGCTCGCTGCAGGGGCCGCTGCCTCGACAGCCGCCGCCGCAGATTCCGCAGACCGCGCGGTCCCCGACTCGACAGCCGCGGGCGCCGCGGGGCCGGCTGAGGCCCCGGGCGCATCGAACAGCGTGATGTCCGCTTCGGCGCCCCCAGACGTTCCCGCGAACTCCGCGAGCGGCGGCACGTCCACCCCGAGGTGCACGTAGGCGGCAGCGGTGGCAATGCGGCCCCGCGGCGTGCGCTGGAGCAGCCCGCGCTGGATCAGGAACGGCTCGTACACATCCTCGACCGTCTCGGTCTGCTCGCCGACGGTGATCGCCAGCGTGGACAGCCCCAGCGGCCGCCCGGCATGGGTGACGGCGAGGGCGTCGAGGATCGCCCGGTCGACCTTGTCGAGGCCGAGCTGATCGACGCCGAAAGCGGCAAGTCCCTCCTGCGCCACTGCCATGTCGATGGCACCGCTGGCGCGCACCTCGGCGAAATCGCGCACCCGCCGCAGCAGTCGGTTGGCGATCCGCGGCGTGCCCCGGCTGCGCGAGGCAATCTCCGCAGCCCCGTCGGCGTCGATGTCCACACCCAGGATCCCCCCTGCGCGAGCCACGATCGCAGTGAGATCAGGGGTGGAGTAGTAGTCGAGGCGTTCCACCAGGCCGAAGCGGTCACGCAGCGGTCCCGAGATCAGCCCGGTGCGGGTCGTGGCACCCACCAAGGTGAACCGCGGCAGCTCAAATCTGATCGAGCGTGCAGCCGGTCCCTTGCCCAGCACAATGTCGATCGCGAAATCCTCCATGGCGGGATACAGCACTTCTTCGACCACCTTGGGCAGCCGGTGGATCTCGTCGATGAACAGCACATCGCCGTCGGCCAGGTTGGTGAGGATCGCTGCGAGGTCGCCGGCGCGCTCCACCGCCGGCCCTGAGGTGAGATGCAGTGCGGCGCCCAGCTCGACGGCGATGATCCCCGCCAGCGTCGTCTTGCCCAGTCCCGGCGGACCGGCGAACAGCAGGTGATCAGGAGACTGGCCCCGGGCCAGCGCGGCTCGCAGCGTGATGGCGACGTGCTCTCGCACTTCCGGCTGCCCGACGAAGTCCTCCAGCGACCGCGGCCGCAGCGACGCCTCGGCATCGCCGTCGTCACCGGGCGCACGGGCCGGATCGGTGACCTCGCTCCGGCCCGGTCCAGACGCCGCCGACTCGTCGCGCCGGTAGCCCTCGCTCCGTCCTGCGGTCGCGCTCATGTCCGCGGCCGGGCGCTCCGCCGACGTGCCGCAGCCCGCAGACTCTGCCTCGGTCGCCGATCCGCGCGTCGGCCAACCGACGTCAGTCGGTGCTCGTGGGAGCCGGCGTTCATCGCGGCCCCAGCTCCCCCAGCGCCACGCGCAGAAGGGCGCCTGTGGCGGCATCGTCGGCGCGTGCCGCCTCGACAGCCACCGCAGCCATGGCCTCGCGGATCTCGGCCGGGCCGAATCCCATCTGGCTCAGCGCCGCCCGCACCTCAGCCACTGCGGTGCCGCTGCCTTCAGCGCCGGAGCCCGGCAGTGCTGCCCCGTCCGCCATCTCGGGGGCGCCGAGCCGCGACTTCAGGTCGAGCACCATGCGCTTGGAGGTCTTGGCGCCGATGCCGGGCACCAGCTCCAGCGCCGCGGCGTCATCGGCAGCCACCGCCCGCCGCAGCTCGTCGGGCGGCAGGTGCGAGAGCACGGCGAGCGCCAGCGCCGGTCCCACGCCGTGCGCGCTGAGCAGCGCTTCGAAGCAGCGCCGCTCGTCGAGCCCGGCGAATCCGTACAAGTCGGACGTGTCCTCGCGCACCTGATGATGCACATACACGAAGCACTCCTCGCCCACCGGTCCGGCGCCGGCCAGCGTGGACGGAGCGACGATGACGCGGTATCCCACCCCACCCGCCTCGATCAGCATCTCGCCTCTGGGATCCTTGTCGAGCAGGCGCCCGCGCACTGAGCCGATCATGGCAAACCGATCATCGCAGACCGGTCCATCGCGGGCTGATCATTATGGGCTGGCCATGGCAGGTCGATCATCGCCACGAGTCTTCGACCGGGGTCACGGCGCGACAGGCGAGGGGCGCGGCACCCGCAGCGGGAAGCAGCACGCGCGCCCGGGCATGCGGCGCATCGCTGGCCCATGGCGCTTGGGATAGGTGGCACAGCGCGACCGCAGCCGCATCGGCGGCATCGGCCGGCTCGGGCGGCCCCGGCAGCGCGAGCAGCTCGCCCACCATGCGCTTCATCTGGTCCTTGTCGGCCCCGCCCCAGCCCGCAACCGCCTGCTTGACCTGGGTCGGCGTGTACTCCGCCACCTCGAGCCCGGCGGCATCGGCCACCGCCATGGCGAGCCCGGCCACTTGCGCCACGCCGATCGCCGTACGCGCATTGACTTGGAAGAACACACGCTCCACCACCACCACCGAAGGCCTGAACTCAGCTATGAGTGCCTGCATCTCGTGCATCTGCGTGGCCAGTCGCGATGCGTGCGGTGCTTCGGGATCAGTGCGGATGACACCCAAGGCGACCGCTTCAGTGCGAGTGCGCCGTGTCCCCGAGCCAGGAATCTGCTCCACCACGCCATACCCGCAGCGCGACAATCCCGGGTCGATTCCCAATACGAACATCAGTACGAACCGTAGCGTTTGACGCCGTTCGATCCGGGTATACGCGCGGGACCTGACCGCTGTGGTACGCGGCCCGAGATTCCGGCCTCAGCGTCAGCCGGCGATCGCCTCCAGCAGCGAGTCGCTGATGTCGAAGTTGGCGTACACGCCTTGCACATCGTCGTGATCGTCGAGCGCGTCGAGCACTGCCATCACCTGCTTGGCCTCCGACACGCTGGTCAGCTCGATCAGGTTCTGCGGCGCATAGGTCAGGTCGGTCGACGTGACCGCGATGCCCGCTGCCTCGATGGCCTCACGCACCGCCATCGTGTCGGCCGCAGCGGCGGTGACTCGCCAGATACCGCCCTCCCGCTCCACGTCTTCTGCGCCTGCGTCGAGCGCCACCAGGATCAACTCGTCTTCGTCAGGCACCGCGCCAGCGGCCGCAGACCCGTCAGGCTCGGACTCCACCGCAGGCACCACCACCACGCCCTTGCGCTCGAACTGCCACGCCACCGCGCCCGGCTCAGCCAGCGACCCGCCGGCGCGGGTGAACAGGCTCCGGATCTCCGAGCCGGTGCGGTTGCGGTTGTCCGTCAAGACGTCCACGAACATCGCCACGCCTCCCGGCACGTAACCCTCGTAGGTGACCTGCTCGTACGACACGCCCTCGAGCTCGCCGGTGCCCCGCTTGATGGCCCGCTCGATCGTGTCCAGCGGCACCGAATTGTCGCGTGCCTTCTGGTACATCGTCCGCAGCGTCGCATTGGCGTCGGGGTCGCCACCGCCCTCGCGGGCGGCCACCTCGACCTGACGGATCAGCTTGGCGAACAGCTTCCCGCGCGCCTTGTCGGCGGCGCCCTTGCGGTGCTTGATCGTGGCCCACTTGGAATGACCGGACACAGACCCCTCCCGAACGAGACGTGCCATAAAGCGGTGCAGCCGCCACAGTCTGCCGGGCTCGGTCGCTCGGCAGGCCATGGACGCCCGCCTGACTGCCCGAGTCCTCGATCATCGAGACTGCTGACGAGGCCGAAGATCTCGAGGTCGGTGCGGGTCCGGAGTTCAGCGATGGCGGCGGCTGACTCCCCGGGAAGCGCACCGGAATCGAGCGCAGTGCTTCCGCTGCGGCTGTGTCCGCCTAGGCCGCCCAGTCAAGCCGAGACTGTCCAGTCAAACAGTAATGAGCTATTATTCGGATACGTGCTTCGGAGTCGAGCATGCAGGTGCAGTCGGGGGCTGTCCACCCGGTTCCCGGCTGCACCCCCCTCCCTGAAGAGCCTCGCCGTGATCGTGCTCCTCATGGCCGCTGCCTGCACCGCCGACGCCCAGGCGTTCAGCCCTGCTGCAACGCAACCGAAACCGACGCACGACACACGCAGCGTTGCCGCCGTGGAGGCATCGCCCACGGCCGTCGGCATTCCTGACGAACTGCACGAGCCGGCGCTGCGCGCCGACGCCCTCATCGACAGAGCACCCGTCGGCACGACACCTCCACCCGCCACCTCTGCAACCTCGGTACCCCGCGGCGTCACCTTCTGCATGGCAAAGCTGGATTCGCTGAAGTCGCTGCTCAACGCCATCGCAAGCCGACGACACCAGATCACCGAATATCTGCGCAGCGAGAACGTCTCGGGCGCCCAGTCGGCGTACGACGTCATCCGATGGGCGACGGAAGACTTGGCAGAGAGCGGCCGAGCCTTGATGGAACGCTGCAGCGAGTTCGCGCCCGATGTTGCGGCCGAAACTCAGGTCACCGTCGGCATGGTCCTGGCTGCATGGCAAACGGCCGAGCGCGATTGTCGGGCCCGCTTCGCCCACCAAGGACTCGACTGCGGATAGTCAGCCGGTCATCGGGCAGTATCTGTGACCTCGATCAGCGCATCAGCCAGTCGCGCGATCATCGCAGCGTGCACTGTGGGGTAGTCGGCGCTGAGTTCCGTCAGCTCATCCGGATCGTCGTCGAGACAGAAGAGCTGGTCCTCGCCGGTTGAGTGTCGGGTGTATTTCATGCCGTCGGCAATGAGCGTGCGCGTCTTGGTCGGCATGTCGCCCCACGAGCGGTTCGAGTCGGGAATGTCGTCTTCGATGAGCACCAGTTCCCGCACCGACGCTGCCGGGTCGTCGAGCACCGGCACCAAGCTCACACCTTGGATGCCGTCGTAGGGCTCCAGCCCCGCCAGGTCGAGCAGCGTCGGTCCCAAGTCGACCGAACTCGCCAGCGATGATGTCTGCGTCGCGCCTCGACCGGGGCTGGCGATCACCATCGGCACCTGCAGCGTGCCGCGGTAGTGCATGCAGCCCTTCAAGAGCAGCCCGTGGTCGCCCATCATGTCGCAGTGGTCGCTCGTGAAGACCACGATGGTGCTGTCGTGCGCGCCGGCATGCTCCACCGCTGCCAGGATCTGTCCGACGCAGTCGTCGATCAGCTCGATCATGCCGTAGGTGGCGGCGATCGCTGCACGCGCCAGTTCATGATCGCCGTCGAGGCCGCACGGGTGAACCCAATACGCCTGGCGGGAAGGATGCAGACATGCGATGCGCCGCAGATGCTCCGGCGCGGCATCGAGGGGGTCGTCGACGGTGCGGGGAAGCGCCATCTCGTCTGGCCGATGGCAGTCGAACCACTCCCCTGGCGGGCACATCGGGTGGTGGGGGTCGGGGAACGATGCCCAAGCCAGCCACGGCTCGCCCGTGCGCGCCGCATCGTCGATGAACGCCGCAGTGCGCTCCGCAACGAAGCGACTCGAGTGCAGGTCCTCCACATAGGCCGGCCGGTAGATCTGCCACCAACGGTGATGACGCCGCTCAGCCGCGCACTCGGCCGTATACGGCTGCAGAAGCGCCTCCAGGGACGCACCCTTTTCCAACGCCCAGCGCATGTGATGCCCGGTGATGCGCGATCCGTGGTCGATGGCCAGCTCGACATGGTCGAAGCCGTAGAAGCCGCCCGGGAACTCCGGCTCGTCGTCGAAGTAACGCTCCGCATGCTCCAGCGTGTCCCACCCCGCCGGGTGCGGGCTGTCGACGGCGGCCCGCAGCCCGCTTTCCGCGACCGCGTTGCGGCTCATGCCGTGCTGCAGGTGCGACTTGCCGATCAGTGCCGTCCGGTAGCCGGCCTCGCGGAACTGCCGCACATGGGTGTTCGCACCCCATTCGAGGGATCGGTCGTTGAAGATGACACCATGCACAGAGGGCATGCGACCGGTCATGATCGATGATCGGTTGGGCATGCACACGGGGTTGGCCACCCAGGCGTTGTCGAACACCGTGCCTCTGGCGGCGATGGAGTCGAGGTGCGGGGTGCGCACCACGTCGTTGCCGGCAAAGCCGACATGGTCGGCGCGCTGCTGATCGGTGATGATGAACAGCACGTTCGGGGCTCCTGGTCCGGCCGGATCGAACCCCACAGCCGCCTACCTCGCCGTCGATGCCGAGCGGATGTAGGGAACGACCGACTCGCCGGCGAGCACCGGGCCGCTCGTGTGCAGGTGGCAGCGCACATGGCCCCCGTGCCTGGCAGCAGTGGCCTCTGGCATCAGCTCCGTGCAGATGTCCATCGCCACCGGGCACCGGTTCGCAAACGGGCAGCCGACCGGCAGATCGGACGGGCTCGGCGGCTCGGTGTCCTTCTTGAACGTCTGCCGCAGCGCCCTGCGCTCGGCCTGCGCGGCCGGGTCGGGCACCGGCACCGACGCGATGAGCATCTCGGTGTAGGGGTGCGCCGGCAGGTCGTAGACCCCGTCGGCGCCGCCCTGCTCAACGAGGTAGCCCAAGTACATCACCCCCACGTCGTCACTGACATGGCGGACGACATCGAGATCGTGCCCGATGAACAGGAACGCCACTCCGGTGTCGGCCTGCACCCGCCGCAGCACGTTGATGACCTGGCTCTGGATGGACACGTCGAGAGCGCTGGTGGCCTCATCCGCGATGATGAGACCCGGCGCCACCGCCAGCGCCCGCGCAATCGACACACGCTGGCGTTGCCCGCCGGACATCTCGTAGGGGTACCGGTCGAGGAACTCGCCGGCCAAGCCGACCTCGTCGAGCAGCGCCAAGATGCGCTGCTCGCGTTCGGGCCCCGGCTTGATGCCGAAGTGACGGGTGATGCCGTCGCCGACGATGGTGCGCACTTGGTGCACCTGGTTCAGCGAGGAATACGGGTCTTGCAGCACAGCCTGCACACGCTTGCGGAATGCCAGTTCGGCCTCCCGCGGCACACGGGTGACATCCGCCCCGTCAAGCCGGATGGTGCCCGCCGTGACATCGGTGAGCTGCAGGATCGCCCGTGCCACGGTGGACTTGCCCGAGCCCGACTCACCCACGAGGCCGAAGGTGCGATGCGGCTCGATGGCAAAGCTGATTCCGTTGACAGCCTTCACCGTCGGCATCGCGGAGCGGAACAGCCGCGACCGGCCAGCAAAGTGCACATGCAGGTTCTCTACCTCAAGGAACGGCGCCGTCATGCGCTCGTCTCCGCGTGGGGGCCGAACTCGAACTCGGCGTGGCGCACACAGCGCACCAGATCCGTGCCCACGGCCTCCAGCAGCGGCACCGACGTACGGCACTGGTCGGTCGCGAACTCGCAGCGCGGCGCGAACCTGCATCCGTCCGGCCACGCAGCGGCAGACGGCACGACCCCGCCGATCACCGGGAGGTCGCCGTGGCCGCGGTGGCTCTGCGGCATCGTGTCGAGCAGCGCCCGTGTGTAGGGGTGACGCGGCCGCGAGAACAATGTCGAGACGCTCGCGGTCTCCACCACTTGGCCGGCGTACATCACCAGCACGCGGTCGGCGGCATCGGCAATGACGCCGAGGTCATGCGTGATCAAGATCACCGCCATCCCGTGGCGCTGTTGAACCTCGGCCATCAGGTCGAGGATCTGGCCCTGGACGGTGACGTCGAGCGCGGTTGTGGGCTCGTCTGCGATGAGCAGCTTCGGCTCGCATGCCAGCGCCATGGCGATGCCCACCCGCTGCGCCATGCCGCCGGAGAACTCGTGCGGGTATTGATCGAGCCGCCGCTCCGGATCGGGAACCTGCACCTCGGCCAGCAGCTCGGCGGCCCGCGCCCGCGCCTGCGACTTGGACATGTCGGTATGCACCAGCAGCGACTGCATCAGCTGACGCCCCACCCGCAGCGCAGGGTTGAGCGCGGCGACCGGCTCCTGGAAGATCATGCCGATGTCGCGCCCGCGGATCTCCTGCCATTCCTGCTCGGGCAGGAAGGTGACCTCGCGGCCGTCGAACGAGACGCTGCCCTGGCTCAGGTACCCGGGCGCGGGCGTGAGGCCCAGCGCCGCCAGCATCGTCATGCTCTTGCCAGAGCCCGACTCGCCGACCACACCGAGCGTCTCGCCCGGGAACACCTCGAGCGACACGTCCGACAGCACCCGGTTGACCATGCCTCCGGGGGCGGGAAACCCGACGGCGAGATCCCGGATCGACAGCACGGCGCCGTTCGCGTGCAGCTGCACCACAGGGGGCAGCGCGACCTTCCGGGGAACCGTCAGCGAGCTGCTGGCGGCATCACGCCCGAGCGAGTCGCGGATGCCGTCGCCGAGCAGGTTGAACGCCAGCACGGTGAGCACCAGCGCCCCTCCGGCGGGCACGATCTGCCAGATTCCTTCGAGCCGGAAATCGAAGCGTGCCCGGGCCAGCATCACGCCCCAGTCAGGGTCGTCGAGCTTGGCGCCGATGCCCAGGAAGCTGAGCGTGGCGCCGATGAGGATGACCGCTCCTGAGATGATGGCGACCTGCACGATGAGCGACGGCAGCAGGTTCGGCGTGATGTAGCGGCGCAGAATCGCCGGCGGCGACAGCCCGGTGATGCGCGCCGCGTCGACGTACATCTCCTCTTTCTCTGCGAGGGTCACTGCGCGGGTCAGGCGCACGAACCGCGTCGCCATGGCGATGCCCACGCCGAGCATCGCCGAGGGAAGGCTCGGCTCCAGGATGATGATGACCGCCATCGCCAGCAGCACGATGGGCAGCGAGAACAGCACGTCGTTGACCCACATCACGATGCGATCGGCGCGGCCGCCACGCCAGCCCGAGAACAGGCCCAACGGCACACCGAGCCCGATGGCCACCACCATCGCGATCAGGATCGAGTTCACGGCGAACCGCGCGCCGAACACGACCCGGCTGTACAGATCGCGTCCCTGCCCGTCGGTTCCCAGCCAGTGATCCCAGCTCGGGCCCTCGAACGTCCGCGTCAGCGTGACGTCGCCGGCATAAGGGTCGTGCGGTGCCAGCAGCCCCGGCCACAGCCATGCCAGCAGCAGCAGCGTCACCCACACCGCCGCCGCCACGGTGAGCGGGTTGCGGAACAGCCGCATCCAGAACCCCGAGCGTGCGCGCGCGGCCTGAACCGGCTGCGGCGCCGACACCGCCACCGCGGTCGAGGCGTCGCTCACCGCTCCAGCCTCACCTTGGGGTTCAGCAGCCCGTAGCTGATGTCGACGAGCAGGTTGACCACCAACACCACGATGCCGACCACCAGCATCGAGCCCTGCAGCACGGTCACGTTGCGGGTCTGGATCGCGTTGGTGAGCAGCGTGCCCATCCCGTTGATGTTGAACACCACCTCCACGGTGAACGTCAGCCCCAGCGCCGCAGCAGCCCGGAAGCCGATCGCCGTGACCGTCGGGATCATCGCGTTGGGCAGCGCGTGCTCGCCGATCAGCGAGGTCCGCCGGATGCCGCGAGCGCGGGCGGCCAGCACGTAGCGCGACTGCAGCGCATTGGTCATCGAGCTCCGAAGCTGTCGCTGCACGAGCGCGACGGTCGGCAGCGCCAAGCCGATGGCTGGCAGCGTGATGCTGCGAATCCACCCGGTGATGCTCTCCGAGGGCCGGGTGTAGCCGGCGGGGCTGAGCCAGCCCCACTCAACCGCCAGCCACCACGACAGCAGCATCGCCAGCACGAAGCCCGGAGCGGCGATCAGCGCCGCGGAGGCAACCGAGAGCGCCCGATCGGCAACGCCGCCGGGCCGCACCGCCGAGACGATGCCCATCGCCATCCCGGCGGCCACGCCGATGACCAGGCTGTAGGCCACGATGCTCAGCGTCGCCCCGATGCGGTCGGCGATGAGGCTCGACACCGAGACGCTCTGGTTGGTCAGCGACGTGCCGAGGTCGCCCGTGGCAGCACTCGCGAGCCAGCGCACGAACCGGATCGGCATCGGATCGTCGAGCCCGAGCTGGCGCTCGACCTGGGCAATGCACTCGATGGTGGCGCCCTCGCCGCAGACCGAGCCGGCGATCGACCCGCGGGCTTCCATGGCGACAGCGATGGCGAAGGAGATGACCGCTATGGCGAACAGCAATGGGATCATCGCCAGCAGGCGGATTCCGATGTACCGCGCCACGAGGTCCCCTCAATCCGTTCGGTAAGTGCGATGTGCCGGGGCCGCCGGTTCCGGGCCGCGGCCCCGGCACGTCGCGGCTTGGGCGCCCGGCTGCGGACGATCAGCTCTTGGTGACGCCGTGCGGCCAGAAGTGGATCGGAATGCCTTGGGTGTGGTGGATGCCGTGGACGTTGTCCTGGTAGGCCATCACTGTCGTCAGCGTGTGGTTGACGATGAAGATGCACTCCTCGAGCATGATCTTCCACGCCGCCGCGACGTCTGCCTCACCATCCGCGAAGTTCTTGCTCCTCGCTGCCGCGACCAGTTCCACGACGCCGTCAGGGCTGACGCCCGACGGGTTGAAGCCGGCCTCGCCGGTCCGCGCCACCAGCGACATCAGCGCATTCGGCTCGTTGAACGGGATGATCTGCACTGGATGCGCTCCTCGGGCCAAGCGGCCGAACATCTCGCCTCCGGTCGGCGGGTCGAGCGCCTCGTTCTGCATCGTGATGCCCATCTCCGCCAGTGCCGTGCTCCATGCCGAAGACACTGTCGGCCAGAAGCCGCCCGGCAGGTGGCCGTTGGTGAAGGTGAAGCCCTCTTCGCCAGTGGCGGCGAAGCGGGCCTTGGCCGCATCGATGTCGAATTCGGGGACATTGAGGTCCTCGATGTACGCATAGTCGGGCGGACCCGTCGCGAACTGATTGGTCACCGAGTCAGGCTCGTTCAACTGCGCCGTGATGCCCTGGCGGTTCAGTGCCTGAGCCATCGCGCAGCGCACCTCCCGATTCGCCAGCTGCGGGATCTGCTGGCCGGTCCAGTCGGCTACCACGAACCCGATGCGCACCGTGAAGTTGGAGGAGAAGTCTCCGGCAAGCAGCAGGTCGAGGTCGTTGAGCCGCACCACCGCAGCGTCGTACTGCCCCGCATTGAACGAGTCGAGCCGGGCAACCGGGTCGATCGCTGCCTCCAGCCTGACCGTCTCGAGGCCCACGAGGCCCGGCTGCCAGTAATCGTCGTAGGCAACGAGGTCGTTCTGTGTGAAGTCGGGGTTCGAACTGGCCCACTCGTAGGGGCCGGTGCCGACCGGCGCCGCCGCTGCATTGCCCAGCGATGCGGGAGACACCATCAGGCCTGAGTTGCGGATCAGCCCGCTCAGCAGGAGGATCTCGCCCGGTCCCTCCAGGTTGAACTTCACCGTGTGCTCGTCGATCGCCTCCACCGTGTCCACGATGCCGAGCTGCCCGGCGACGGGCGGGATCACCTGCGGGGGGCCCGCGGTCTTCACGAACTCCGCGTTGGCGACCACGGCGTCGGCGTTGAACGGCGTGCCGTCGTGGAACGTGATGCCCTCGTGCAGGTAGAAGGTCACCTCGCTGCCGTCGTCGCTCGTTTCCCAGCACCGCGCCAGCCACGGCACGACAGTGCCGTCGGTCTCCTGACGCACCAGGCCCTCGTAGATCCAGCTGTAGTAGGCGAACGTCGCCGGAGTCTGATCGTCGTGCGGGTTCAGCGAGTTGAGGGCGATGGAGATCGCGTAGCTGAAGTCGCCGCTCGGGGCGAACGTGCCCGAATCCAGCGGCGGGAGATCCGCCGCACAATTCGCGGCTTCTGCGACCACCACCTGTCCCAAGTCGGCAGACTCGTTGTCTTCCTCTTCTGCCGTTGCCGATTCGGTGTCGTCGGCGTCGCGCTGCTCGTCCGCATCGACCGGGGCCGCTTCGGCGGTTGACGTGTCCTCGACGATCGCAGGGGCGAATCCTGTCTCGTCACCGCCGCACGCTGTCGCCGCCATACCGAATGCGAACAAGAGAGCAATCGCTCTGGTCCATCTGCTTCGGGTCATCGACTCGTCCCTTCCCTTCGGCTGGTTCGATGCGGAGATGGCGCGCTTGCGTGCTGACCGCACCCGACCAGCAAGTGTCGCAGATAGTAATAGCCATTGTTCTTCGACTGGGACATGGCTTGTCAGACGGGTGCAGCAGCGTCCGCGCTGCTACAGGAACGACGAAAAGGCATTGCAGAACCGGATCGGGTTATCGCAGAAGATGGCGCTCTTGTCGTCTTCGCCGAGCCAGTCGAATTCGTCGATCTGCGACACGAGATCGTCGTACGGGCGTGCCGCACCGTTGCGGGCAGTCCCTGCTGCGCTCGGCACCTCGCTGCCGAAGCACATGCGGTCTGGCCCCCGCTGACGGATCGCAGCACTGAGGAGCACCGGGTCGTACGCGCAGGTGTCGTAGAACAGGTTGTCGGCGAAGTCGTCGGCGACCATATGCGCCCGATCGGCCTCCGGGTAGCGCTCGAGCACACCCCCGCCGTGGCAGATCAGCATCCGGAGATCAGGATGCCGGTCAAAGACGCGGCCCCTCAGCAGGAACTGCTTCGCGTAGTACTCCTCGGCCTGGTAGTCGATCTGGAAGCCCAGGAAGATGTCCCGGGAGCGTTGGTCGCGGTTGGCCGACGCATGCACGATCAGCGGGATGTCCAGATGCTGGGCACGCTCGTACAACGGATCCCAGTAGTGCGAATGCAGGCCGGGCGCCGAACGCGTCCCCGTGGGATTGGGGCTCACGTATGCCGCAGCGAATCCCAGTTCGAGCACGCACCGGTTGAGTTCGCCGAGCATGTGCGTGGCGTCAGAAGCGTCGTGCTGCTGGGGAAGCTCGGCAGCTCCCAGGAAGCGGTCCGGCGCGAGTCGGCACTGCGCTTCGATCAGGTCGTTGATCAGCTGGGCGCAAGCCTCGATGATGTGTGTCGGCGCCCAGCCGAACTGCATCGGTGGCTTCGGGCCCACGATCTGCACGTCGATGCGTCGCCTGTCGAGCTGGCGGACATGGGCGGCGACTGCGGCCTCCATCTCGCTGATGTCGTAGGGCAGGATCGGCGGCATCGGACCGGTCTTGACGGCACTCGGCAGCGGGGAATTGGCAGCCAGCATCAGCAGGACGGGCGTGTAGAGGCTGAGCGGTGCCGCCACATGGCCGTGAACGTCGAGCACTTTGCGGCCGTCGTGCACCTATTCGGGTCCTTTCGTCGCGAGATCGCCGCCGCCAGCGGCGGCAGCAAGAATTCTTACAGTACTCATGGGGACCCGTTCACGGCATGGCGCGGCGCTCCCCTCACCTCAGCCGCCGGGCACGACTCCTGATGTCGTCATGGCCCATAGCGCCGCGGCAGCGGTGCCGACGGCCAGGTACGGCCCCAGCGGCCGGCTGCTGCGTGCGCCATGGCGCGCCATCACCACCAGCGCCTCGGGCAGCGCGGCGGCAAAGCTCGCAGCCAAGCCCAGCATGGCCACGTGCCACCCCCACCAGCCGCACACGAGGCCATTGAGCACGCTGAACCGGACGTCGCCGAAGCCCATCGACGGCGGGTGGGCGAAGTGGATCGCGAACACCGGTGCACTGCATGCCAGCGCCCCGGCCAGCGCGCCCCACAAGCCCGATGGGTCGCCTCGTGTCAGCGATGCAGCGGCGTACAGCACCCAGACCGACGCAGCGGCGGCCCACACCAGCCTGGTCGGCAAGAGCCCGGTCCGCAGGTCGATGACGGCGAGGGCAGCCGCTGCCGTGAGCCACAGGATCAGTGCAGCGACCACGAAGGCGCCAGTCCAGATCACGGCATTCGGCCGATCCGGCAGCAAGCTCGGCGCCGCCCGGCGCCTGCCGCGGGCAGAGGGAGAATAGTCATGCGCATTACCACTACATTGGCAGCATCGTGTCCGATCCCACCCGAGACTTCGCCCAGACGCCGGCAGGCGAGGCGCCGGGGCAGCCGCGGCCCGTCATCATGCCCGGCGGCACCGGCAAGCGCCGCATGGGCCTGGTGCTTGCCGGTTTCGCGCTGGTGGCAGGCGCAGCGATCGGGTTCTGGTACGTGCTGCAGAGCGTCGATCAGCGCGGGCAGTACGTCGTGGCGGCACGTGAGATCGCGCGCTGGGAACGAGTCGGCTCGTCAGACTTCAGGCTCGTCGAGGCGAGCGTCGGCGATGGCGCTGCCGCCACCGCGGATCAGATGGGCGCGATCTACGGCCAGTGGGCCACAGGTCCGATCCCCGCAGGCACGTTCATCACCGCGGGCATGTTCCGACCGCCGCCGCTGTCGAGCGAAGCCGAGGCCAGCAGCATCGTCATCGAGGTGAGCCTGCCCGCAGAAGACGTCAGCTACGGCGCGCTCGAGACCGGCGACACCATCGCCTTGATCGGGCGCGAGCCGCTGCTCGATCCCGCGCAGGGCTTCCTGGCAGATGACGGCTTCGACGCCGGGTTCGACGCGTCGGCGCCGGAGCTCTCGCTCATCGGGGTGCTGCGGCTCGACAACGTCCAAGGCGGCAATGTCATCTACGTCGTCGAACCGGCGAAGGCTCTCGAGATCCAAGGCTTGGTCCGCCGCTATCTCCAAGCCACCGACCGCCAGATCTGGAGGCTGGGAATCGACCTCACGGCCGACGACATCCAACGGGCACTGGACGGCGAGACAAATTCGGTGGACAATGGGAGTGAATAGTCAGGACTATTGCTGACATGTTGACGGTCTACAGCACATATGGATCACCGGGCGCATCCACCACCGCGATCTATCTGGCTGCGCAGTGGGCGTCGTCGGGCCGCCAGGTGCTGCTGATCGAGACCGACGCTGCCGCCGGCTCGCTGAGCCAGAAGCTGGGCATCCAGTTCACTCCCGGCACGGCCTCGTTCATGGCAGCGGGCAAGCCAGTGACCGCCGCGAGCCTCGTCGAGCACGCGCAGGACGTCCTCTTCAACGACTTCCATGTCATGCCCACTCCGTCGAGCCCGTCCGGGGCGCGGACGGTCGCCGAGAAGTTCGCACGGTTCGGCGAGGAGCTGCGAGACATCTCCGACAGCGAGATGGCGATCATCGTCGACGGAGGCCGCCTGACACCCGAAGCCCGCACGTCGGAACTGACCACCTGCGCCGCTGCTGTGCTGGTGGTCACCCGCGACAACGCGCAGGTCCCGAGCCTCGAGCACCTCCAGGGCGCTCTGGTCACAGAAGCCTCCGAACCCGGACCGCTCGGCTTGGTGACGGCCATCGGGCCGAGCCCCTTGAGCGACGACGAGTGGCACGCCAATCACGGCTTGACCTTCGTCGGCAGCGTCGACCTCAGCTCCGAACGCGGCACTGACCTGTCGATGTTCATGGCGCGCGGCAAGCGCAAATCGCGCAAGCTGCGCGGCAGCCTCGAAAAACTCGCCGACCGGCTGTACGAGTTCGCACACCCGGCAAGCGCCGCTGCACCGCGGGCACGCCTTGCGGCGAGCCGGCCAGCCATCGACGAGACCGCCGACGGCGAAAGCCCCGCAGAGGCCGACCGAAGCGTGTCTGCCGTCGGCGCCGACGATCCGGCCCACAATGCGCCGCCGCCAGACGCCGCTGCGGCCATGCCGACGGTGCCTGCAGCGGCAGTCGAGCACCACGGCGGCCCGCCGCCAGACGCCGCCCTCGCTGCCCCCTCCTTGATGCCCCACACGCAGCAGCCCCCAGACGGCTACGAGCAGTTCCAGCAGCCGGGTCATGAGCAGCGGGAATATCCCCAGCAGCCGGGCTATGCCCCGCAGGGGTACGAACAGCAGCCGGGCTACCCTCCCCAAGGGTACGAACAGCAGCCGGGCTACCCCCCTCCGCCGGGCTACCCGCAACAGGAATACCCAGCCGGCGGGCCTGCCCCGGCTTCCGCTGGCCATGTGCCATTCCCCCCGGAAGCCCCGCCGCACATGCAGCCGCCGCACGGCCACACCGGTCCCGAGTACGCAGCCGGCCCAGATGCCGGCTTCCCGGCCGTCGGTTACCCGCAGCCCCAGCCGCAGTACCCCGCGCCGACGCAGGCCGCCGGGGCCTATCCCCCGCCGGCGCACGACCCGGCGGCCTACGGCTACAGCGGCGACGGCACGCCGCTGCACTACGGCCAGCCGGCCCAGGCCCCCCACCAGCCGGCGCAGCCCGCCCCGGACTCGCTCCCCATGACGCCTGCTGAGGCGCCCAGCTTGCCGAGCGGCTCGTTCCGCACATGGGCAGCGCAGCTCTTCGGCGAGACGGCAGCCGACGACCCCGACCGGAACCGGCCTCAGCCCGACCAGGGAGCAACGGCGTGAATGCCGCTTGGCCTGCCCGCGCCGAGGCTGCGGGCAGGCCGTAGCGGCCAGCGATGACCGACGCCGCCGAGCGCCGTCCCGGGTTCGAGCTCTTCGAGCAGTCGCGCAACGACCTGCTGCGCCACTACCTCGAACTGCAACGCCAGAAACTGCCGCCCGAGGTCATCGACGAACGGCTGCTGGCCGTCGCGGACCGGCTGCTCGAGCAGAGCGACACCGCTGCTGTGATGCGCGGCGGCACGCAGCTCGACCCCGAGAGCCGACGAGAGTTCCGCGCCAGCGTGCGGGGGCTGATGGGCGGCGGCGCACTCGTGCCGCTGCTCGAGCGTCCCGACGTCGAGAACATCCATGTGCTCGGCCACGACACGGTGATCCTGTCGCTGGCCGACGGCCAGCGCGTCATGGCGCCCCCGCTGGCCGACAGCGAGGAGGAGTTGGTGACGATGATCCGTCACCTCGCCGCCACTGCCGGTCACACCTCGCGCCGGTTCGACGCTGCCTCGCCGATCCTCGACCTGCGCCTGTCGTCGGGGCACCGGCTCTTCGCGGTCACCGCGGTCGCCGAGCGGACGTCCATGGTGATCAGGCGTCACCGCATGCTGACAGCCTCGCTCGACCTGCTGCTGCAGTCAGGCACGGTCACCCCGCAGATGATCCCGGTGCTGCGCGCAGCGGTGCGGCCTCCCGACCCGGCCAACATGCTGGTGGTGGGCGGCACCGGCGCCGGCAAGACGACGCTGCTGCGCTCGCTGCTCTCAGAGGTGCCGCAGTCTGACCTGATCGTCACCGTCGAGGACACACTCGAACTCCACCTGCGCTCGTCGGGCTTGCACGAGCGGACGCTCGCGCTCGAGACTCGCACTGCCAACACCGAGGGCACCGGCGAGATCGCCATGTACGACCTGCTGCGCGCAGCGCTGCGGATGTCGCCCGACCGGGTGATCGTCGGCGAGGTGCGCGGCGGCGAGGTGATGCAGCTGCTGCAGTCGATGGGCATCGGGGTCGACGGGTCGCTCGGCACGATCCACGCGGGCAGCACCGAGGCCGCCATCAACAAGATCCTGATCTATGCGCAGCGCTCGCCCGACGCGCCCACGCCGGACTCGGTGCTGCGCGAGATCGCCGAGGTGCTGCATCTGCTGGTGTACATCAAGAAGCTCCCCGACGGCCGCCGTGCCATCACGTCGATCCGCGAGGTCACCGGCTACGCCGACGGCGAGGTGCTGACCAACGAGGTGTTCGCGCCCGGCCCTGACGGCGCAGCCGTCTACACACGGCCTTTCAAGCCCGGCGGCGAGGCACTGGCAAGGCTGCAGGCGGCCGGCTTCGACCCGGCCATGCTGGGGGCGCCGCTGCAACCCGCAGGCGCTACCCAGCAGCTGCCGACCGTCGCTGCGCCGCATCCGCAGGCGCCGCCGCATCCGGGGTATCGCCAGCCTCACGGGCAGGGCCATTACCCCCAGCGGCCCGCGGCCGCGGCCCCGGGCCAGCCGATGCCCGCTCCCCCCAACGGGGCTGTCCCCGCCCGCCCCCCGGCGAGTCCCGTGCCGCCGCGCCAGCCCCGCACAGGAACCTGACTCGTGCACACCTTCGCCTCGGTATCGTTCGGCGCTCTGGCCGGCTTGGGCGCAGCGACACTGCTGATCGGCCTGCGCAAGCTGCCCGCACGAGCACCGCGCCAGCGCCTGCGGAATTTCCGGGCCAAGAGCCTGCAGGCACGCGCCTCGAGCGTCGACGCCTCGCTGCTGCTCGGCTTCGGCTTGGCGGTGGTGCTCGGCTTCGGGGCATGGTATGCCACCGGGTGGCTGGTGGCTGCGTTGATCGGCGCGGCCAGCGGCATGATCGCCCCCAAGATGATCTCGGTGCCCCGCCAGCGCCGGGCGGTGGCCGACGAGATCGAGGCCTACTCGCAGTGGACCGAGCAGATCCGCGATCTTGTCGCCGCCAGCGGCTCGCTGTTCGAGGCGGTCACGCTCTCCGCTCCGAGCTCGCCGCCCTTGCTGCGGGCCGATGTCACCCAGATGGCGTCGCTGGCAGGCACAGTCGGCCTCACGGCCGCGCTCGACTGGTTCGCCGCCCAGATGCAGTCGCCCTATGCCGACCGCTTGGTGCTGGGCATGAACATCGCCTGGGATTCCGGCGCCCGTATCACCGAGGCGTTCGAGAGCGTGTCCCGCGCCATGCGCACCGAGGTGGAGATGCGCAGGCGCAATGAGGTTGCCAACGCACGCACATGGACGCAGGTGGTGTCGATCACCGGCATCACGGTGGTGTCGGTGGTGTTGATGTTCGCGTTCAATCGCGGTTTCTTTGATCCGTTCGGGTCGCTGGTCGGCCAGATCATCCTGCTGATGGTGGGCGCCATGATCTTCGGGAACATCCTGTGGGTGCTGAAGCTGTCCGCTTCGGGGGCGCCGGTGCGGCTGCTCGACCAGGAAGAGCTCGAAGACCGGCTGGCCGGCCTGACGTTCGCACCCGAGAGGGCTACGTCATGATCACGCCGGTGCTGGCCCTCGCTGCGGCGGCGGGCATCGGCCTCATGCTCGTGTGGTCGGGCATGAGGCCTTCATCGTCACAGTCGGCCATGAGCACACGCGCTGCGGCACAGCAGGCCGCACGCCGCGTGCAGCGCGACCTGCAGTCCAAGCGGCAGCTGAGCCAGGACGCGGCCATGGTGGGCCGAGCGCTGGAGATCCACGCGCTCGCGAAGCTCGCCGGTCTGGTCGCCGGCGCGGTGCTCGTCATCATCGGCGCGATGCTGCTCTCGGTGGCATTCGGGGTGTCGTTGCCGCTGCTGCTGACGCTGGCGTCCGCGGCCGGCGGAGCGCTGCTGGGCTGGTGGCTGCCCGACTCGATGCTGAAGACCGACGCAGAGAACGAGCGCGAGCACTTCAAGCAGTCGATGGAGGCATGGCTGGAGCTGGTCGCGCAACTCGTGACGGCGGGGTCAGACACGCACGCTGCGCTGTTCATCGCCGCGGGCTACAGCAACCAGCCGGCGTTCGGCGCGATACGCGACGCGCTGGCCGAGGCGTCCGCGCTCGGCGAGCCACCGTGGATCGGCTTGCGCCGGCTCAGCGAGGAGCGGCGGCTGCGGTTCATGGAGCCGTTCATCGCCTCGCTGGAGCTGGCGGGCACCACCGGTGCAGGGTCGCGGCAGGCCATCGTGAGCCAGGTCGACGCGGCGCGTTCCAAATCGCTGGCAGAGGCCGACGCGGCGGCAGCGTCCGCGAGCGAGAAGATGGGCGCCCCGCTGGCGCTCATCGGCGGTGCGTTCATGATGCTGATGGGCTACCCGCCGCTGGCCGGAATCCTGAACTCCGACGCCATCCCCACCGGCTTCTGACACGCTCTTGCATCCGGCTCGCTGGCGCCGTCAGCACGGCGCCCACCCCAGCGCATCAGGCCAGCAAATGCCTTGCCCCCTCTGTGATACGACCGGTACTATTGCGCCATGGAACAGATGGGCGACTCCGACGACCTGCGTGACATCATCATCGGCATCCGCGACGAAGTCACCAACCTCAACGGGCAGGTCTCCGGCATCCGCGACGAAGTCACCAACCTCAGCGGGCAGGTCTCCGGCATCAGCGACGAAGTCACCAACCTCAACGGGCAGGTCTCCGGCATCCGCACCGAGATGGAACAACGCTTCAACAGCGTCGACCGGGACCTGCACCAGATCAAGACCACGGTCGGCGCAATTCGCATCGAGACCTCAGCGCTGATCGACACGGTGGCAGACATCAACAAGCGCAGCACCACCTGAGCGAGCGCCGTCTCGCCCAGCGCTCCGACGCCTCGGGCACACAGCGACACCAAAGCACTGCATCGCAGCGGCAAGCCGTTCCCGGGCGGAAGCCCTGTCCGCATCCGGTACAGGTACTTGCCTCATCAACGGGAGCGGGGCTGCCGACGTCACAGCTACGGTGAACAGCGTGAGCATCCTGAACGTGGTGGCGCTGGCGGCGGGCGCCGTCGGCCTCGTCGGCGGCATCGTCGGGGTCTGGGTTGCCATGCGCACCGCTACGCGGGTAGCGGTGAAGGTCGTCGCCGCGGCGAATGACAGCGGTCCCAAGCTGAGCGATGTGGAGCGGCGCCTGCGCCTGCTGGAGGAATGGCGCTGGCAGACCGCTGCGGCGGCAGCGCCGCCCCAGCCCGCCGCTGCGGCAGACGACCTGCCTGCATCCGGCACGGCACCAGGCACATAGCCCGCTGTGCACGGCGGCTGCCGCCGGGCCGGGGCTGCCACAAATGTGACGTTCCTGCCGGGGCAGGCGTGAGCGCTGCGGCGGCTTCGTATCTCGCTTGACGAATAGTCGCGACTATGACAATCTGTCCGCAACGTCAGCGTGTGCTTGGAAGCGGCGCCGGGTGCGTCGCACCAAGCCCGACAAGGAAGGTGCGCAATGACCGAAACGCTTGCATTGGCCGTGGGGATCCCACTGGCCTTAGGAGCGATATGTCTGGTTTCGCGTCGAAGTAGATGGCTCATCACCGCCGACGCTCGCGGCATCGCTCTGCAGACGGTGATCGTGATAGTGGTAATGCTCGTTATCGCCGGCGGAGTCGCTGGTGTGTTGCTGTCCCGCAGCGAGGATGTGATAGGTGACCTCGAAGCCGTCGAGAC